>DASVWO010000504.1:0-5386 GCA_036393165.1 Polyangiaceae bacterium
TCTTCATGGGTGCAGAAGGCATGTTCGTGCGGCCGCCCGGAGGCATCGGCATCGGTGGGGGCGACGTGGACGGCATCGGCTGTGGCGGTGCGGCGTCGGGCGCGGCGCTCGGGCTCTCCCAGTACTTCGCTGCGGTGCTGATGCGCGCTTCGGCTGCGATGAGGAAGACTCCGGAGGTTGCGACCATGTCTCCCGGTTGCAGCCCGGAGAGCACTTCGTAGGCTCCGTCGGACTCGAGGCCGACCTGCACCTCTTGCGGCTTGAAGCGCCCTTGCCCCAGATCGACGAAGACGAGCCGCCTCGGACCCGTGTAGACGACGGCCGCCGAGGGGACCTGGATCCGTGTTCCCAGATCCGCCGAGAGCGAGACGGTCGCGTACATGCCCGGACGCAGGACCAGGTCCTTGTTCGTCAGCTCGACGCGCACACGCCCCGTGCGCGCCTTGGGATCGAGGTACGGATAGACGTACTGGACCCGCGCCTCGTAGGAGCGCCCAGGCAAGTAGTCGAGGGTCACGTCGGCTGCCTGCCCGACGCGTACGTTCGCGAAGTCCGACTCGTAGACGTCGGCCTCGATCCACACCTTGCTCAGCGCCGCGATGCGATAGAGGCGCGTGCCCGGCTCCACCGACGCGCCCTCCACGACGTTCTTCTCGATGACGAAGCCGCTGGCTGGCGAAGTGAACGCGACGTTCTCCATGGGCGCGCCCTTCTGGCCAATCGCATCGATCTGCGCGTCGCCAAGACCGAGGAGGCGCAGCCGCTGGCGAGCCGCCCGTGCGAGCCCCTCGACGCGGCTCCCTCCCCCTCCGTCGGCCGTCGCGATGCCCCCCGAGCCTTGGAGGGCGAGCAGGAAGTCCTGCTCGGCGTTGTAGAGCTCGGGGCTGTAGAGATCGAAGAGCGCCTGGCCGCGCGCGACCCGCTGCCCTGTCTCGTTCACGTACAGCTTGGTGATCCAGCCGCGCACCTTGAGATTCACGTCGGACAGCGACGACTCGTCGTAGCTGACCACTCCGACGGCGCGGAACGCGTGGCGCATGGGCGCTCGCGTGACCTTCGCGGTGCGAACGCCGATGAGCTGCCGACGCGCTTCGTCGATCGTCACCACACCTTGCTCCTGTTGCTCTTTGGTGACGGGGACGAGATCCATGCCGCAGACGGGGCACTTCCCAGGTCCCTGCTGCTTCACGGAGGGGTGCATCGAGCACGTGTAGTGGTCGATCTCGCCCGGCGCGGCGCTGCCGCCGGTGCTGCTGCTGCTCATGCCGAGCCCCGAGCTCCCGACGGTGAGGGTAAAGCGCTGAGTCGCGCTGCCCTGGCTCGCATGGATCGACGCCTCGAGAGTCCAGCTCCCGCTGCTCATCGGCAGATCGAACGCCGCGCGGTACCTTCCGCCGCTCTCGTGCGACACCTTCGCGCCGCCCTTCATCTCGGCCATCGCTCCCATGGCGGGCATGTCGTACGAAACCTCGATCGTCGCGTCGTCGACCGGCTTGCCGCTCGCGTCCTTCACCTCCAGCACGAGCGCGTTGCCCTGCTGCCCGGGCGGATCGGGATCGAGCGCAGCCCGCAGCGCGAACGGTCCCGCCTGGACGCTCACCGGGGTTCCCTCGTGCCCTCCCGTGCTCTTGCCCGTGAACCACGCAACGAGCGGTCCGTGAAACACGAGGGCTGCGACGACCAGAGCGAGGACGAACGCGATCCACCCGAGGGGCGAGCGTCGCGAGCGAATCGTTTCCCGGAACGTCACGGCGACACCTCCTCGCCTCGATCCAGACCGGGGATCCGACCGAGCGCCCGATCCAGCTCGGCGCGTCTGCGGTCCAGGTTCGCGCGCGCCATTTGGTACTCGAGCTCGACGCTGCGAAGGTTCTTCTCGGCCCCGACGACGGCGACGAAGTCGTTGCGCGAGGCGATGAAGCCCGCGCGAGCCGCGTCCACCTGGTCGCGGGCCACAGGGACCAGGCGTTCTTCGTAGAGGTGGACGACGTGCCCCGCCTCCTCCAGCCGATGGAGCGCGACGGTGACCTCCGTGCGCGCCTTGTCAGAGAGGCTCGCCGCCTCGCTCTCGAAGCGAGCGCGCGCGGCGTCGGCCTCTTCCACGCCGCCCTGTCTGCGCCCGAGCTCGAGGGGAAGGTTGAACCCGATCCCGACCATCCATCGGTGCTCGGGCATGGCCCACATCGAGTTGTACGAGGTCGAAACCGTGAGGTCGGGGTACGACTCGCGCTGCGCCCGCTCGGCGCGCGCCTGCTCCGCGCGAGCGCGCATCCGTGCGGCATCGATCTCCGGCCGTCGCTCGGAGGCCTCCGTCTCGAGCTTCTTCGTGTCGCCCAGGTCGGGGGATGCCGGCGTCGCGAGCTCCTTCGCGGGCGGAGGCAGACCGAGGCCGGGATCGCGGTGAAGCAGCTCGTTCATCTGCGCGACCGTCACATCCCGGTCGGAGGCGAGGATCACGGCGTCGTGCTCCATGTGCGTGAGCTCCGCCTCGGCCTGAAGCGGGTCCTGCGCCGAGCCGCGTCCGCTCTCGAACTGCGCCAGCGCGCCGGCCTTGAGCGCGCGCATGAGCGCGATGTGTTGCTCGTTGATCTCGAGCGAACGCACCGCGACGAAGTACTGGTCGTAGAGCACCGCCGCCGATAGCGCGAGCTCGCGCCGCGTCGCCTCGAAGTCGCTCTTGGCCGCCTGGGCCTCGGCCTTCGCGACCGATTCCTCGAAGCCGAGCTTGCCGGGCCATGGGAGCCGCTGGGAGATGCTCGCCGTCCAGCCGAGGGGCGCGCTCGAAGAGCCTACCGACAACGGGGCGAGCCCGAGATCCACCGTCGGGTCATCCAGGGTGCCTGTCGCGCGGACGCGCGCGACGGCGGCACGCCACCCCTGGCGCGCGGCCTCGATGGACGTGTTCCGGTGAAGCACGGCGCGCACGTATGCGGCGCGGTCGAGAACCGGACCGCTCAGCGTGCGCTCGTCGTCGGCCTGCGCGCTTTGCACCGGCGGTGCAGCCCGATCCACGTCCTCGCGCATGGCGGCGTAGGAGCCGCTGCACGCGGAGGTAGCGAGCGCGAGCCCGATCGACGAGATGGCGGACAGGGACCTCGAGAGCTGACGAGCCTCCATGGGCTTTCCTTCTTCTCCTGCTTCGCCGCGGCACACAGAGGCCGCGCGCGGAGCAGGCGCGTGAACGACGACCGATCAGCGGCGGGCGGATCGTGTCGTGATCGCCAGCCGTGCCCGATGGTGGGCGAGGGCCAAAGACCCTCGCCGGTCAGCTCACGTCAGGAAGACCTGGTTGTGCGCGTGGACTCTCTGCTTGTCCGGCGGACGCGGGGGCGCGCGCCCCGTCGCTCGGACGTGGTGGGCCAGCCGTTCATCCGCCGCGTCCGTCGCGGCGACGGCCGGGAGCACGGCGATCACTGTCGCGGGAGGAACGTTCGGGGAAGGGTTGGTCGCGCCGGCCGGCAGCGCTCGAAGCGTGAAGACTTCGCAGCAATCGTAGCGCGTCGGGTCGAGGCGCCCCTCGGGGGTCGAACGGCCATCGCTTGCCGCGGGCGCGGCGCGGCAAGGGTCCTGCGGGAGGAGGCCCATCGCCTCGCAATAGAAGTAACGCCCCGCCGGACGCGCCAATGAGGCAGCGAGCGCGAACGCGAGCGCCAGACCCACGAGCGCCGCCATGCACTGGCGCGCCAGCCCGCTGGGCACGACTCTCGTTCGGCGTCGGCGCAACATGGGCGGGACTCCAAGGGAGCGTAGCATGCGCGTCGCGACGGCTCAGATCGAGCTGAGGCTCATCGCGCCGCCCGGCGACAGGCTTGCTGCCGGAACTTGCCAGCGTGAGAATCGGTCGATGCGCCGGCTCGTGATCGGTCTCGGTTGCGCGATTTGCACCGCTCTCGCGCCCGCGACGGCGAGCGCCCACTTCTACATCGACTATCCAGACGCGGGCTTCCATCCCGGCCCGTCGCCGGTCCCCTGGTGGAACCAGGACGCACTTGGCAGCCCGCAGAAGCTCGGGCCCTGCGGCGACGAAGACGACGCCACCGACGCCGGGGGTGGGCCCACCAACGTGGTCACGCCCTACGCGCCTGGACAGACCGTGACGTTGCAGTGGACCGAGGTCATCTCCCACGCCGGCTGGTTCCGTATCGCGCTGGCCGCAGATCGCAGCGCCTTCGTCGATCCACCCATCCGAGCGCTGCTCGTCAGGCGCCGACGCTCATCCTGAGACGCCGGCTCACTGCGCGCTGGCCCCCGATGAAATCGTGTAGGTGCCCGCGCAATCGCCTCGGGGTCAGGCTTGTGCTGGGGGCGCTCGTCGTCGCCTCCTGCCCTGCTGCCGCGGCGCAGACCAGGGAGAGCATCGAGCACACGTTCATCGTGGGCGTGGGGGGCGCGGGGGAGCTCGAGCTCGCCGATGGGTCGATCCATCCCGGGGCCAACGTCATGCTCGAGTGGGACGCTATCGAGGATTGGTTGGAGCTGGAGATAGGCGCCTCCATCCTCGCCATCGAAGGCGCCGCCGAAGTGCCGATCGACCTCCTGATTAAGAAGCCCTTTCGGCTCGGCCCCTGGTCCGAGTTCATGATCGGCGTCGGGCCGGAAGTCGTGCGCGTTACGGGCGGACCAGACCGAGGCACCTACTTCGGCGGCGAGGTCGCGCTCGACTTCATGTTCTGGCCGTGGGGCCGACGCGTGGGTCTATGGGTCGAGCCCGAGTACGATCTCGTGTTCCACAACGGTGCATCGGGCGGCATCGGAACGACCGGCGGGGTCCTCCTGGGCTGGTAGCTACGCCGCTGAGAGGCACGGCGCTATTGCACGCCGAACCAACCACGGGCCAGGCAGGCGCATCACTGCTTCCTCCTTACCGAACCCTTCGTTGTCTTCGTGCGACCCCATCGGCGCCGTCCATCTCCCCCGCGTCGCGCGAACCTCCTTCGCCCGCCGACGTTTCCGAGGAGCTCCGGCACCCGAGGGCGCCGGTTGCGCACGCGAGCACGACGAACACCCGCGCCAAGCGCACCACGTCATGCCGTCCGGAAGCCATCACCAGGACCCGAGCATGCTGCGTACCACGGGGCACGGGGGTTGCTCCGATTGAGAAACAAATGAGAGCCTAGCTCTGGACGAGTCGAACGCCCTCGACTCGTCGAGTCAGCCCTTGGGCAGTAGCGCTGCTCGGTTGTTGCGTCCGGCGGGTACCCAGCACACGTGCTGATCGCCGGGATAGCGAATCGACCGGATCTGCGCCTGTGTCGACGGCGCGAGGAGGTGCGTCTGCAGGGCCCGCGCCCCTTCCGCGTTCGCCCCTGCGGTTGCCGCGGCCTCGGTTGTCTTCTTTGAGCACCCGCTGAGAGCGCCTGCGATCACGCTGCCGGCCGTCACTCCT
>DASVWO010000505.1:0-6450 GCA_036393165.1 Polyangiaceae bacterium
AGACCCACATTCGACGGGGGCCAAAAAAGAAAATGTCCAGACTCGCCTCGAACTCCCGACAGGGAGGGCAAGGAGCGACGATGACGATGAAAACCCTCGACCGACCCTCTGCCCCCTCTCTCTTCGACCCCCGCGTCGCGATGGCCGTATGGGCCTTGATCGGCCTCGTCTTTTTGGTCGCCGGCGCCTACGCGGCCCTGTCGGCTCCCCCGACGCCGGCGCGCCAGCTCGAGATCCTCCCGGACCCCGACTTCCACCCCTTCCCTGTCCCCGCCCCCGTGGGCCCGACGCCGCCGGAAGCCGAGCTGGTCGCGAGCGCCCGATGAAGACCGCGACCGTCACCCCGATCCGCCGCGCCCGCCCGATCTGCCGTCACTGTTACCGCCGCCCCGCGATCACCCGCATCCGCGGCGAGTGGCGCGTCGTGAAGGACCACGACGTCTGCCGCCAGTGCTGGCGGTCGTGGATGGACGCGATTCACGCCTGGAGGCTCGCGGGCTGAGCACCCGAGCGCGGCTCGGTCGCGCGGATGTGGATACTCCCCGTTTCCCGCTAGTTGCCCAACCTCACGACAGAACTCACGTCACAATCCGGGGCCGATGGGCACAGCGACCCCGCCACCACCGCCGCCGCTGCTCGGTACGCACAAGCCCAGCTGACAAGCGAAGCCGAACGTCGTGCAGGCGTTCCCGCACGATCCGCAATTGTTGCGGTCCGACTTGAAATCGGCGCAGATGCCGTTGCACGACGTCAGGTTCTTCGGGCACGTGCACGACCCGTTGACGCACGACGTTCCGCCCGAGCACACCGTGTTGCAGTCGCCGCAATGCCAGTTGCTGGTCTGTGTATTCACGCAGCTGCCAAAGCAGTAGCTCTGGCCCGAGTGGCAACGTGACTGGCACTTGCCGCCGCTGCAGGACTCCTGGTCCTGGCAGGTGTTGCCGCAGGCGCCGCAGTTCTGGCTGTCGCTGCTCAGGTCCGTGCACGTGGCAGTCCCGCACATCGTGAGCCCGGAGCCGCAGGAGCACGCGCCGGAGACGCAGTGGGCCATGCCGGTGCACGCGTGCCTGCAGGCGCCACAGTTCGCGTCGTCGCTCTGGACGGACGCGCACGAACCGTCGCAGTACATCTGGTCCTGCCCGCACGGCGAGACGCACCGCCCGGCTGAGCAGCCATATCCCATGTCGCAAGCCACACCGCACGCTCCGCAGTTCTGCGGGTCTCCCTTGAGGTCGATGCACGAGCCGTTGCAGTTCGTGGAGCCCTGCTGGCAAGCGCACGCGCCGCGGATGCAGGTCGCCGACTGGACGCAGGCTGCGTTGCAGGAGCCGCAGTTGTTGGTGTCGGTCTGCGTGTCGACGCACGATCCGGTGCAGAACGTGAGACCCGACGAGCAGGAGTCCTGGCACACGCCGCCGGCGCAGCCCGCGCCCGCAGGGCACAAGTGGCCGCAGCTGCCGCAGTTGGAGGGGTCGCTCTGCACGTCGCCGCAGGGCGAGTCGGAGTTTGTCTCGCCCTTCGACGAGGAAGACGGCGAAGACGGAGGAGAGCTGCATGCCGAGCCGGCGATCAGGATCGCGAGGGCGAAGCGGGCGAAACATTGGGACTTCGGCATCACGAGCGTACTCAGCGAGCAAGCGGGGTGCCCTCGTCGGCCTGTGTGGCGTGGCTTCGCGATGCCCACCGAACGGCTGTGGTGCGACGCGCGCGCTGCAGAGGCGTCAGTGGGTGCGCTTGCGGGGCGCGTTCGCCGTGCGGGAATCGGCGGCGGAGCGGGCGCGGAACCACGCGGCGATGCCGTCCCTGCCCTGCATGTACGGCTCGAAGGGGCCGGGCACGGAGAAGTTGAGCGCGCCCGCCCGCTTCGCGGTGCGGTTCTCGAAGTCGTGGGGCGTGCCTCCGGGCGCGATCACCAGGGATCCCTTGGGCGCGTCGATCCACTTGCCGCCCACGAAGAAGCTCATCGTGCCCTCGATCACGTAGAAGACGTCGTCCTCCTCGTGCTCGTGCGCGCCGGGGCCACGCGTGTACGGCTCGAGCCACCACTCCGAGATCGAGTACTGGCCGCGCGTCTCGTCGCCGTCCGCCTTGAACACGGCGTGCACGGCGCCCATCGCGTAGGGACGGCCCGCGCCCGGGCGCCGATGAACAGGAGCACGCTTCTTCCCGCGCGTCACGGCACGGGAGTGTATGCCATGCGATAGCTCCCGAGGAACAGCGCACCGAGCGCGAGCCTGGAGCGCTGCGCCCGGGTCAGTGATGGCGCCGATCCAGCAGGCCGCTCGTATTCAGCGTATCGCCCGCGACGCGGGGTCAGTGCTTCGGTCCATCGTCGCGACTCTCCCGGGACCACGCGCGGATCGAGGCGATCTCGCGCGATGGAATGCCGAGGGACTCGAGGAAGTCCTGATGGGACTCGGGGGCGAGAGCCTCGAACTCGACGTGCCAGCGGCGCATCGCGGCGTCGTCGAGACCGGCGGCGGAGAGGATCTGGACCCAGCGCCGCTTGTCGAGGGCGCGGGTGCCCTTCAGGAGCTTGGGGTTCTCGAGGAGACGCACGATGACCTGCTGCTGCTCGCGGAGCTGGGCGATCTCGCGGTTCAGGCGCTCGAGGCGGGTCGTCAGGATGTCGAGCGTGCGTCCGCCGCGCGCGTCGAGGAGCGTGCGGATCTCGGCGAGGCCGAGGCCCACGCGGCGGTAGGTGCAGATGGCCTCGAGGCGCGCGCGGGCGTCGTCGCCGTAGAGGCGGTAGCGGCTCGACGAGCGCTGCGACGGGCGCAGGAGCCCGATGCGGTCGTAATAGAGGAGGGTGCTGCGCGCGAGGCCGAAGCTCCGCGCGAGCACCCCCACCGTGTAGCCGTTCACGGGTGCGACCGTGCCGAGCCTCGGATCCGCGCGATGTCCGCCTTTTCCACGCCCAGCCACGCGAGGAAGCTCTCGTGCGCCTCCGGCCACTTCGCCTCGAACTCGTGATGCCATCGGCCCGTCGTCGCCTCATCGAGGCCCACGGCGCGAAACATCTCGACCCAGGCGTCTTTTCCGAACTTCTTCATGAACGTCACCTCCAGACCCATTCATGCGGTGTGAAGCCGTAGACAGGTCAAGGGGTGGGCTCACTGCATCGCGGCGCTGAGGACCGGGAAGAGCGGCTGGGTCTTCGGGACCATGTCCTCGGCGAAGTACCACCAGAAGTAGCCGCCGACGTAGCCGGACACGGGCACCTGCATCAGGTAGTACTTCTGCAGGTAGGTCGTCGCGGCCGACACGTTCTGGAGCGCGATGTCGTTGCCGTTCTTGTCGGTGTAGCCGACCTCGCCGAACCCGAGTCCCGCGGTCGGAAAGAGCGCGCGAAGCTGCTGGAACACGCTCGTCCAGTCGCTGCGCGGCGCGCCGCAGTCGCCCTCGTAGTAACTCACGAGCACGTAATCGAGGCCCGTGAGCATGCGAGCCGGAACGTGGGCGTTCACCCAGGTGAACATGTCGTAGGTCTGGCCGCTGTCGCTGCAACCGTAGAGGGTCAGCTCGGTCTTGCCGCCGGCGGCTTTCACGAGGTCGAACGCGCCGGTCATCTTGTTGGCCACGTCGGTCTCGTTGCCGAGCCAGTTGCCGTTGATCTCGTTGCCGACCTCCCAGAGGTCCACGCCCGTCGGGAAGGCCGCGAGATAGGCGCTCGTCCGCTGCGTGTACTGCGTCACGGTGTCGTTCTTGACGTATGCCGAGTCGAGGATCTCGCCCATCACGTAGGCGACGCCGTGGATCGCCGGCACCGCCTTCGCGTAGTACGACGGCTGCTGGTTCTCGTCGAAGACGATGCGTGCAGTGGGCTTGTGCGGGAGCGCGCTCAGGGACCCGACGACGCTCGAGAGGTTCGAGATGTCGTCGACGGTGACCCCGTGAAGCGGCGAAGGCAGCGGCAGCACCGAGCCGCCGTCGCTGCCGCCCCCGCCGGACGCGTCGCCACCTCCATCCGGTGCGGTCGAAGCGTCGCCCCCGGTCGATGCGTCCATGCTCTTGGAGGCGTCGCCGCCGGTCGAGGCGTCGCCACTGTGGGACGCGTCGCCACCTTGGGATCCATCGCCGCCGCGAGAAGCGTCGTGCCGGCGCTCGGGCGACGCGTCGATCGTGGCCGACGCGTCGTCGCCGCCAAATCCCTGATCCGTCGCACTCGTGTCGGACGAGCTGCACCCGACGGCACAAGCCACGATGGCAACGCAAGTGAAGTGGAACTTTCCAGATCGAGAGACGAGTGTGGGCAGCATCCCCGGGAAGTACCGAAACGCCCGGATGAAAATCCAGGCGATCGGCGCTTCCCGCTATGCAGTGCCCCACCCCGTCGCTTGGGAAGCCATGCGTCGGCTCGGCGTCGCGAGATCGAGCGCGCGCGCGAGTGCGTCGACGATGCGCTCGGAGGCGTGACCGTCGCCGTAGGGGTTCACCGGTCTCGCCATCGCGGCGTACGCCGCCGGATCCCGGAGCAACGACAGCGTGCCGGACACGATGCCGGTCTCGCTGGTGCCCACGAGACGGGCGACGCCTGCCTCGATGCCGTCGGGTCTCTCGGTCACGTCGCGCAGCACGAGCACGGGCTTGCCGAACGTCGGCGCTTCCTCCTGCACGCCGCCGGAGTCGGTGAGCACCACCCACGAGCGGTCCATCAGCGCGACGAACTCGAGGTACGTCACGGGCTTGAGGAGGTGGATGCGCTCGTGGCCACCGAGCAGCGCGCGCACCGGCCCGTCGACGTTGGGGTTGAGGTGCACCGGATAGACGATGCTCGCGTCGGGGCTCTCGTCGACGATGCGCCGAAGGGCGCGACACATGGCGGCGAACGCCTCGCCGAAGCTCTCGCGGCGGTGGGCGGTCACGAGGATCGTCTTCTTGCCGTCGAGGGCGCCCTCGCTCAGGCCCGCGATGATCGGCGGCGCGCGCCGGACGTGGTCGCGCGCGACGTGGAGCGCATCGACCACGGTGTTACCCGTGACGAGGGTGCTGGCCGCGGAGAAGCCCTCGCGCAGGAGGAACGTCCGCGCCATCTCGGTCGGTGCGAAGAGGAGGCTCGAGAGCTGATCGACGAGCCGGCGGTTCATCTCCTCGGGGAACGGCGCGTAGCGTTGCCCGGAGCGCAACCCCGCCTCGACGTGCGCGACCGGGATCTTCTCGTAGAACGCAGCGAGCGCCGCCGCGAGGGCCGTCGTCGTGTCTCCCTGGACCACGACGTACCTGGGGGCCGACTGGCGCAGAACGGTCCTCAGGCCCAGGAGCGCATCGCTCGTCACGTCGTGGAGCGTCTGGCCGGGACGCATGAGATCGAGGTCGACGTCCGGCCGGAGGTCGAAGAGACGCAGCGCTTGCTCGAGCATCTCGCGGTGCTGCCCGGTGGAGACGACGAGCGGGGCGAGTTGAGAGCGCCGTGCGATCTCCCGGACGACGGGCGCGAGCTTGATCGCCTCGGGGCGCGTCCCGAGGACGACCGCGATGGTCGCCGGTGCGCTCATGGCGACCTCCGTTCGGCGAAGCCGTGGCGAACCTCCTCGAGCGCCGTCGCCAGATCCGAGAACCGACATGGGGACGCGAGGACACGCTCGACGCCGAGCACCGCCAGCCCCTCGATCCAGCCCGAGGCGCAGACGACGGCGCGGGCGGCAAAGGTGCGGGCGGCGAGCGCAGCCAGCAACTCGAAGCCGTCGGCGTCCGCCTCGTCGAGCTTCACGACGAGGATGGGCGGCTCGCCACCTCCCTTCGTCCGCGTGCGCATCACGCGACGGGGGTCGCTGACGAGCGAGACCCGCCAGCCGCGCGCTTCGAGGTACGTGCCCAGGAGCGCGGCTGCGCGCTCGTCTCGATCCACGAGCAGCACGGAGCGCGCGGGCAGATGGGAGGATGCATCGGAGACGACAGTCATCTGGTCATCACCTCGTGTGGGGGTGGACAGCCCAAGCGACCTTGAGCGGTGCGAGAAGAGAGACGACCTCCTGCGCGAGACGCGGAGTCGGTCGCGGCGCGGCGAGGACGACGGCGTCCGTACCGCGATGGACGACGGTCACGCCGTGGGCGTGGGCGAAGCGGGGCGGCAGCAGCCCGGCGGCGCTCGACCCCTTCCACGGAGCAAGCGACAGACCGTAGAGGCGTGCGCGCACCCGCGCGAGGATGGTCGGCGAGACGCCGCCGCTGGCCTCGACGTGCTCGAGCGGGGAGAGGCCCTCTTCGCGCGCGGCACCGGCCACGCGAGCGACGTCGACGCGGGGCTCGAGCTCCGCCTCGAGCGCCCGGAGCTCGGCCGCGTCCGTTCCGAAGAGACCGGACTCGTCCACGGCACCGGGGATGGTTCCCGAGATGGCTGCGAGCGACACGCGCAGCACCGATGGCGTGCCCACCGTGTCGAACGAGAGTGGCTCGCCCAGGGTGGCCTCGATGGTCGCGCGCACGGCGTCGTGGAGCGGCGCCGCGCAG
>DASVWO010000506.1:0-14099 GCA_036393165.1 Polyangiaceae bacterium
CGGACGCGACGGAGCTCGGAGGCGACGCCATCGTCACGCACCTCGGCGTCAAGAAGGCCCTCGGCGACGAGGCGCTGCGTGCGATCGACCTGGGGCTGCGCATCGCGAAGCTCAACGCGCAGGTCGGCGTCGCGACAGGGCGCACGCGCATCGACCGGACGCGGCCGACCGGCGAGGTCGTCGACCGCGCCGCGGCCCTCGCGCGAGACGCCGTTCGTGGACAGGTGCTCGCCGACACGACGACGACCGAGCTGACGCGCGGCCGGTTCGAGCTGCAGCTCCGTGGCGACGGGAGTGCCATCGTGGGCACGCCGCTGCGGGGCCGGCGCGAGATCGTGGGCGGCGCGGCATTCGTGGGACGCGAGGCGGAGCTCGCGCAGATCGTCGCGGCGTTCGAGCGGTGCGTCGACGACAAGACGCCCATCGTCGTCACGGTCACCGGGGCGCCGGGGCTCGGCAAGACGCGTCTGCGCAGGGAGGCGCTCTCGCGCATCGCGAGCCACGCGTCCGCGCCGCGCATCGTGCTCGCCCGCGCCGAGTCCTTCGCCAAGAGCCACGCGCTCGGCATCGTGGGCGACGTCGCGCGCGGGCTCACGGGCGTCGCGAAGGGCGCGCCGCTGCAGGACGCGCTCGACGCGACCGACGTGCTCATCGCGGTGAGCGAGGTGCCCTGCGCGGACTCGTCGCGGGAGCTGCTCGCGCGCCTCGTGGCGAACGAATCGCTGCCCGAGCTGGACGACACGCGCGGCGCGCGCGACGCGCTCTGGCTCGTGCTCACCGACATGACGGCGGGCATGGCGCGGCACAACCCGCTCGTCATCGTGCTCGAGGACGCGCAGTGGGCGGACGGAGAGAGCCTCGCGTGGCTCGAGCACTTGCTCGCTCGCGCGGCCGGCTGCCCGGTATGCGTGATGTGCTGCGCGCGCCCGACGCTCTGGCGCGACGACCCGTCCCTCTTCGAGGGTCGCGATCACGTGCGGATCGAGCTGCGTCCCCTGTCGCGCAAGCATTCGCGCGCCATCGCGGCATCGATCCTGGGCGAGCGAGCGAATGGCGAGCAGGGCGAGCAGCTCGCCGACTCGATCGCGCAGCAGTCGGCGGGGCTGCCCCTCTTCGCCGAGGAGCTCGCGCGCATCTCGGCGGCCGGGCGCGACGCGGGAGACGCGCCGACGATCGAGGCGGCGATGCAGGTGCACCTCGACGCGCTCGACGACTTCGGGCGCGACGCGGCCGCGAGGCTCGCCGTCTTCGGGCTCGTCGGCTGGGACGTGGGGCTCGAGGCCATCGGCGTGCCCAACGCGTCCGAAGCGTTGCGCGAGCTGGCGGCCGCCGAGATCCTCGTGGAGCAGGCGCACGCGCGCTTCGCCGGCACGCGCGAGTTCGCGTTCAAGCACGCCCTGATGCGCGAGGTCGCCTACGCCTCGCTCGGCGAGGACGGCCTCAAGGAGACCCACGCGCGCGCGGGCCGGTGGCTGGCGAAGGTCGGAGAGGACGACGCGGCCGTCGCGCGCCACCTCGACCTCGGTGGCGAGCAGGTGGCCGCGGCGAGCTACCTCGAGAAGGCCGCGCGCCGTGCGCTCGCGGCACACGCGCTGCCCGAGGCCGTGTCGCTCGCCGAGAAGGCGCTCGCGTTCGCCGAGGACCGGCCGACGCAGTTCGCGCGCGCCCAGATCCTCGACGAAGCGTGGAACCGCCTCGATGCGCGCGCGGGTGAGCGCGAGACGGCCGTGCGCGCGATGCAGGACGCGGTGCACGACAAGGCGAGCGAGGTGCGCGCCCGCGGGGCCCGCGTCCGTTACGAGGACGCGTGCGGCGGCGATCACCACACGAGCACGCACCTCGACGAGGTCCGGCGGGCGGCGCAGGAAGCGGGGCTTGCCGACGAGGAGGCGCGCTGCGGAGCGGCGCTGGCGGCCAGGTACGCGTTCGCCGGAGAGCTCGACAAGGCCGCCGAGGTGGCCGACTCGCTGCTCACGCTCTCGCAGCGCCACGGGCTCCCCGGCGCCGCGGTCGACGCGTGGCAGACGCTCGCGCAGGTCCGCCAGGCGCGCGGGGAAGTGGGCGCGGCGCTCGAGGCGCGCCGCAGCGCCGCACGCGCCGCCAGCGCCGCCGGGCTCAAGGCACGCGAGGCGACGCTCACGATCAACGTCGGCTTCGCCCTCACCACGGTGGGCGCGATGGGCGAGGCACGGCTGGCGATCGAGAGCGGCATCGCGCTCGCCCAGGCCATCGGTTCTCCGGGCGTCGAGCGCCACGGCAAGATGATCCTCCTGTGCTGGGCCGCCACCTTCGGCGGCGACGGCACGCTCGATGTGGCGCTCGCCGAGCCTCGCGCGACGGCCGACGCCGCGCTCGCGGGGAGCTGGGTGCCGCACGACCGGGCCACCCTCGGCGTCCTCTTCTACCGTGGGATGGAGCTGCTCCGCAGCGCGAGTCACGAGGCCGATGCGCGCACGCTGCTCAAGATCGCTGCGCAGGGTTATCGCGCGACCAAGATGCTCGACGTGCTCCCCGTGGCGCTCGGGCTCTGGGCCGAGGCCGAGCGCCGCTGCGGCCACGGCTCGCAGGCGCGCGAGCTCGCGAGCGAGG
Organism: Polyangiaceae bacterium; assembly: GCA_036393165.1. GTDB lineage: Bacteria > Myxococcota_A > Polyangia > Polyangiales > Polyangiaceae > Palsa-1150. The sequence goes on from DASVWO010000506.1 coordinate 2,590, forward strand.
CGGCCGGACTGCTCGACCAGGGGTCGCCCAGCCTGCTCAACGAGGCTCCCGTGCTGCTCGCGCTCCACGACGCTTGCGTCGACCTGGGAGACCTCGCGCAGGCGCGCAACGCCATCGCGCGCGGCATGCCGCGCCTCGTGACGCGCCTGAACGGGCTCGCGGGGACCCCTTACGCCCGCGCGTTTCTCACGCAGCTCGCGCCCAACTCCGGATTGCTCGTCGCCGCCGAGGCGTACGACCTCGTGCCCCCCGAGATCACCGCGGCGCTCGCGGTGGACGTCGAGGCCCAGTCGACGTCGAAGCCGGCGATCGCCACGGTCTGAGCGGGCGGACGCGCCGTCACCCCGCGGCGCTGGCCGGCTCACGATCGCCGTCGATCATCTCGCGCACGGTGGCGAGGAGCTCGCGCGAACCGAACGCCTTCTGCAGCACGCGCTCGGCGACCGCGTCGCGACGCGCAGGGCGCCCGGGCACGCCGGACATCCAGAGCATCTTGCGGGACCTCGCCAGGTGGCGCAGCTTGTCGACGACGCCGGGCGCACCGAGGCCCGGGGCGCCGACGTCCGAGAGCACGAGATCGACCGGCCCCGCACCGTCCGCCTGCCGGAGGGCCGTCTCGCCGGTCGGCGCGTCGATCACGCGGTACCCACGCTCGCTCAGCACGCGGCGCAGCGTTCCCCGCACCGAGTCGTCGGGCTCTACGACCACGATGGTCTCGACGCCGCGCGCGCCCGGGGCGTCGCCGCCGCGGGTGCTCGAGGATGCCGGCGGCAGCTCGGTGGTCGCGTGGGGCAGGTAGACGATGACGGTGGTCCCGCGGCCGGGCGCGCTCTTGACGGACATGCAGCCGCCGCTCGCCTTCACGAAGCGGTGCGCGCTGGCGAGACCGAGGCCGGTCCCGCGGTCGGCGCCCTTGGTCGTGAAGAAGCGCTCGAAGACGCGCTCGAGGACCTCCGGCGTCATCCCTTCGCCGGTGTCGGCCACGGTGAGCGCCGCGTACGAGCTTCCCTCGCGGCCGTCGAAGCCCGACTGCACGTTGGCCGTCGAGATCGTGACGCGCCCGCCGCGCGGCATGGCGTCCCTCGCGTTCGCCACCAGGTTGATGACGACCTGCTCGAGTCGCTCGCGCTCGACCAGCGTCTCCGGAACGTCGGGACGCAGGTCGAACACGAGCTGCACGTTCTCCCCGGCCACGAGCTCGAGCAGCGGACGCATCTCGTCGAGCACCACGGACAGCTGCACGCGCTCGGGCAACGCCTGTTCGCGCCGGAGCAGACGCAGGATGCGACGCACGAGGCCCGCCGCGCGCTCGGCCGCCGATTGGATGTCGTTCGCCATCGACACCGCGCGCTCGTTGTCGGGCACCAGGCGGGCCAGCGCAGCGCTCGAGCAGAGCACGGCGGTCAGCAGGTTGTTGAAGTCGTGCACGACGCCGCCGGTGGTCGCGCCGACCGCCTCGAGCCGGCGCAGGTGGTTCAGCTCCTGCTCGAGCTGTGCGCGCTCGGTCACGTCGGTGATGGTCACCACGTGATGCGGGCCGTGGGAGCGCCCCTCCAGGGCGAGCCTCCGCGGCGGCGCGTCCGGCGCCTTCGTCTCGAGCTCCACGCGTGCCCGGGCGCTCACGCGGAGCCGGGCCCGGAACGAGACGAGGTCGGGATGGCTGTTCTGGGACCACACGAAGAAGCGCTGCAGGTCGAGCCCCGTCTCGCGCTCGAGCGTGTGCGCTGCCTGGTTCATCACCAGCACGCGCCCGTCGTCGTCGACCACCACGACGGGCTGCAAAGAATGCTCGAAGATCAGCCGGTACAGACGCTGTTCCGGCCACGATTCGTTTCTCATGCGGGTCAACCTACGGTCGGAATTGGCTCCCAAACATCGGCGGGGGCCGACTTCTCGTGTCGGACCTACGGCCTCGTGGGTGTCGGACGGACCAGGATCTCGATCGCATGCTCGAACTCGTGCGACTTGTCGAAGAAGTAGTCGGCGCCCGCCGCCAGGCTCGATCGGCGGTGGTGCTCGGTCGGGTGACCGGTCATCACGACGACCACGGGCGGGGGGTCCAGAGCCTTGAGGCTGGCGACGATCGCGAGCCCCCACTTGCCGGGCATGTGCAGGTCCAGGAGCACCGCGTCCACCCGCATCGCGCGACAGAGAGCGAGTGCCTCGTCCGCTCGCGTGGCCTCGTGCACGTCGGCGCCGGGGAGCTCCCGCAACAGCGACACGAGACGGGAGCGGATCGCGTCCGAGTCGTCCACGACGAGGACCTTCACCCACCGAAGGGTACGGCGCGGCGCACCGCAGGGGGATCGGACGGAGCCCCGGTTCGCTTGTAGGACTCTCGGCCGTCGCCCGTCGGTGTTCGTCCTACTCCACGAGGTGGTTGCGCACCGCGTAATGGGTGAGCTCGGCGTTGTTGCTCATCTCCATCTTGCGAAGGATCCGCGTGCGATGCGTGCTCACGGTCTTCACGCTGAGCGTGAGGTCCTGGGCGATCTGCGACACCGTCTTCCCCGACGCGAGCATCCGGAAGATCTCGAACTCGCGGTCCGACAGCCGCTCGTGGAGCGCGCCCTTGCTCTCACCCGCGAGGACCGACGCGAGCGTTTCGGCCAGCTCGGGGCTCACCCAGCGCCCGCCGCCCGCCACCTTTCGCACGGCGTCGATCAGCTTCTCCGGTGCGCTCTCCTTCGTGAGGAAGCCCGCGGCGCCGGCCTTGATGCAGCGCACGGCGTACTGATCCTCGGGGTGCACGGTCAGCACCAGCACCGGACAGTGGGGGTGCTCGCGGCGGATGCGCGAGAGCAGCTCGAGCCCGCTCGACCCGGGCAGGCTCAGGTCGAGCACGACCACCGACCACCGCTCGTCCGTGAGGAGGCGGATCACCTCCTGCGCCGTCGAGGCCTCGCCGCCCACCATGATGTCCGGCGTCTCCGAGAGGATCTGCCGCAGACCTCGGCGGACGATGGCGTGATCGTCGGCGACGAGAACCTTGATCAAGCCCCCTCCTTCCCGGCCGGGTCGAGCGGCACCTCCACAGTTACCACGGTCCCGCCCTGGGACCCGCGCCTCGACGACACCGTGCCCGCGAGGCGGCGCGCTCGCTCGCGCATACCGAGCAGCCCGAGCGCCGTCGGGCTGCGGGCAGCGTCGTCCGAGATGCCGACGCCGTCGTCGCGCACCTCGAGCAGGAGCCCGCGCCCGTCCGGCGACGTCTCCAGGCGAACGGCGACGTGCGTCGCTCGCGCGTGACGCGCCACGTTGGTCAGGGCTTCCTGGGCGATGCGGAAGATGGCGGTCGACAGGTCGCGGCGGAACTGCCGCTCACCCACGTTCGACGCGACGACGCACGCCGCGCCGGTGCGCTCCTCGAAGCGCTGCGCCTCCCACTCGATGGCCGCGAGCAAGCCCAGGTCGTCGAGCACCCCGGGGCGCAGCTCCGCCGAGATGCGCCGCACGCGGTCGATCACGTCGTCGGTCATCTGCGACATCGACTCGATCTTTTCGAGGAGCGTCGTCCCGGGCGCCGAGGACTCGCCCGAGATGCGGCGCGCGAGCCACGCGAGGTCCATCTTGAGCGCGGTGAGCGCCTGGCCGAGCTCGTCGTGGATCTCGCGCGAGATGCCCGTCCGCTCCTCCTCGCGCACTTCCTCGGCCCTGGCCGAGAGGGCGCGTAGCTGCTCCTCGAGCTGCGCGCGGGTGATCGCGATGCCCGCGAGGTGCGTCGCGCGCGCGATGAGCTCGCGCTCCTCGTCGGTCGGCGCCCGCGGCTGCCGGTAGTAGAGGGCGAACGTGCCGAGAACCCGCCCGTCGACGTCGAGGATGGGCGTCGACCAGCAAGCGCGCAGACCATGCGCCCGAGCGAGGTCGCGGTAATCGGCCCACAGCGGGTCGGTCTCGATGTCCTCGACGACTACCTGGCGCTTCTCGTACGCGGCAGTGCCGCACGATCCGGCGTGCGGGCCGATGGCCAACCCGTCGACCTTGCGCGTGTATGCCTCCGGCAGGTGCGGCGCCGCGGCGTGGCTGACGTGTCGCCCGTCGGCGTCCAGAAAGAGGATCGATCCGAGCGTCGGCGGCGCGAGGTCCTCGATCGCGAGGACGAGCGCCTCGAGGATCTCGCGCAGCGGCGCACCGGTCGCGATCAGCTCGAGCACCCGGTACTCGGCCTCTCGCAAGCGACGCGCCTTGACGATCGGGGTGATGTCCTCGACGGCGAGGCCCACGCGGCCTCCGGGGAGCGGAAATGCCTTCATCGAGACGGCGCGGTTCGGATTCGCGGAGTCGCGCGAGCGCTCGATGATCGCCTCCTTCACGCGCCCATCGCGCGCGACTTCCAGGAGCAGCTCCGGCGTCCGCCCCCCGGCGGCGTAGGGCAGGACCTCCAGCAACGACCGGCCGATCTTGTCTCCCATCGGCGCGCGCGCCACGACCTCGGCGGCCGGGTTGAAGGCCACGAGCCGCGTGGCGGCCGGATCGTTCGGGTCGCCGATCTCCCACACCCCGACGGCGATCTGCATGTGCTTCACGATGTCGGCGTAGAGGCGAAGCTCCTGGTCCCGGACGCGTTCGTCGGTCACGTCGCGGCATGTGCCGATGAGGCCCGTGATGGCGCCCTTCGCGTCGCGCACGACGTCTCCCGACGTGTCGAGCACCCGCGTGGCGCCATCGGGCCTCTGGATGCGCTCGATGTAGGCGAAGGGGCCCCCGTGCTCCAGAGCCCTGCGCACCTCGCGCATCGTGTTGTCCCGGTCGCCGGGGTGAACGCGCGAGAGGAAGAACTCGTAGGTGATCGGCCGCGAGCGCGGCTCGAACCCGTAGATGCGGTAAAGCTCGTCGGACCACTCGACGACGTTGGTCCTCGCGTCCCACTCCCAGCTTCCGATGTGGGTGATGGCCTGGACGGCGGCGAGCAGCCGCTGCACGCGCGCGACGCGATCGTCGTCGTGGCTCACGGGGCGAAGCTCTCCCCCATGCGAGCGAGTGTACACGACGCCATGTGCTAGTCAGATGGGCGGACGTGGCGGCGTATCGAGTGTGCGTGTTCGCCGGCTCCCGCGATGCGGGAGCACGGTACCTCGACGACGCGAGGGCTGCGGGCGCCTCGATCGCGCGCCGTGGGTGGGGCGTCGTCTACGGCGGCGCGAGCGTCGGCTCGATGGGCGCGGTCGCCGACGCGGCGCTCGCGGCCGGCGGCGAAGTGCAAGGCGTCATCCCGCGGAGCATGGTGGACCGCGAGCTCGCGCATCCCGGGCTCACGCGGCTCTGGGTCGTCGACACGATGCACGAGCGCAAGGCGAAGATGCACGAGCTGGCGGACGCCTTCCTCGCCCTTCCCGGCGGCTGCGGAACACTCGACGAGACCTTCGAGGCCATCACGTGGATGCAGCTCGGCCTGCACCGCAAGCCCATCGGCTTCCTCGACACGGCGGGCTTCTGGCAGCCGATGGCGCGCTGGTTCGAGCGCGCGGTGACCGACGGCTTCGTGCTCGACGCCCACGCGCGCGCCATCGTGTTCGACGCGAACGTCGAATCGATCCTCGACCGGCTCGGCGCGCGGTCCTAGCCGACATTGCTGTGCGGGGCCGAGCGCGGCAAGGACGCGCGCGGCAGCTCGACGACGAACGTCGCTCCGTGGTCCTGGCGGCTCGCGGCGCGCACGCGCCCTCCGTGCGCCTCCACGATCTGCGCAACGAGGTACAGGCCGAGCCCCAGCCCGCCGTAGTTGCGGACAGAGACGGCGCGCTCGAAGCGCCCGAAGATGCGTTGCATGGCCTCGGCGGCGATGCCGATGCCCTCGTCGCGCACGACGATCCACGCCGTCGTCTCGCTGGCCGCGATCTCGACGCAGACGGGCTTGCGCGCGCCGTACTTGATGGCGTTCGACAGCAGGTTGCCGAACACCTGCTCGATGCGCAGCGGGTCCCACGTGCCCCGAACGCTGTCGGGCGCGGACAGCTCGATCGCGCAGCCCGCCCGGGCGGCCTCCTCGGACATGCGCTCGATCACGAGGCGCGCGATCCCGGCGAGGTCCGCGCCCTGGGGGCGCAGATCGAGCTCCCCCGTCTGTAGCCGCGACACGTCGAGCAGCCGCTCCGCGAGATCGCCCAGGCGATCGCACTGCTGGATCGCGATCCTCAGGTTCTTCTGCGCCTCCTCCGGCTGCGCGAGGCGGCGCTGCACGCCGAAGAGGCGGAGCTTGAGGGCCGACAGCGGTGTCCGCAGCTCGTGGCCGGCCACCTGCAGGAACTCGTCGCGGAGGCGCACGTTCGCGGCGAGCTCGTCCCGCAGGCGCCGCGCGTCCTCGATGTCCGTCAGCGTGCCGAGCCAGCGGGCGACGCGCCCGTCGTCGTTTCGCTCCGGCAGCATGCGGACCGCGCGCCAGCGCGCCGCGCCGTCGGCTCCGCGGACGCGTGCCTCGAACGCGAACTCCTTGCCCGCCGCGATGCCTGCGTTCCATAGCTCGGCGATGCGCGCGCCCTCTCCGTCGGGCACCGCCTCGAGCCAGCCGCGCCCGCGCGCCGCGTCGGCCGAGCGGCCCGTCCAGAGCTCCCAGCAGCGGCTCACGTACTCGACGTCCCCCGCCGGCGAGGAGACGAGCACCACGTGGGGGATCGCGTCCGCGAGATTGCGGAACTGTGCCTCGTGGAGGGCGCGCTCCTGCTCGCGAAGACGCACCTGCTGCCGCTCGAGCAGCTTCCGCTTCCGATAGAGCTCGACGAACACGCTGACCTTGGAGCGCACGGCGTGCGAGTCAAGCGGCTTCTGGAGGAAGTCCACGGCGCCGACGGTGTACGCGTGGAAGATCCAGCCGAGGTTGTCCGTCACCGCCGTGACGAAGATGATCGGGATGCCCCGGAAGTCGGGAATCTTCTTCATGGCGCTCGCCACCGCGAACCCGTCCATCTCCGGCATCGCGACGTCGAGCAGGATCACGCTGAAGTCGTGGCGCCGGAGCGCCTCCAGCGCCTCCTTACCCGACGACGCGAGCACGAGGTGGTAGTCGGGCCGGGAGAGCATGGCCTCCAGCGCAACGAGGTTCGCCGGGCGGTCGTCGACCAGCAGGATGCTGGCCCGTTCGGGAACGGGTCCGGTCACGACACCTCGTCGGGACGGGTGGTCCTCGCGACGCGCGTGAGCCAGAAGTGCACGATCGCGAGCAGTCTCTCGGGATCGACCGGCTTGGTGACGTAGTCGGACGCTCCGGCCTCGATCGCCTTCTCGCGGTCTCCCTTCATCGCCTTCGCCGTGAGCGAGATGACGGGCAGCGACTCGAAGCGTGCGATGTGACGGATGGCGCGGGTGGCCTCGATTCCGTCCATCTCGGGCATCATCGTGTCCATCAGCACGAGGTCGACGTCGTCGTGCGCGAGCACGTCGAGGGCGGCGCGCCCGTTCTCGGCGTGCAGCACCCGCACGCCGCGCGCCTCGAGGACCGTCTGGATGGCGAAGATGTTCCGGCTGTCGTCGTCGACGAGCAGCACTGCCTTCCCGGAGAAGCTCGCGTCGTGCGGCAGCGGCGGGATCGGGATCTCGGGCGCCGACTCGCCGGAGCCGCCATCCTCTCTCGCCAGCGCCTCGGCGCCGGCGTAGTGCGCGGGCAGGTACAGGGTGAACGTGCTGCCGTTGCCCGGCGCGCTCTCGACGTCGATCGTCCCGCCCAGGAGGCGCGCGATCTCGCGGCTGATGGTGAGGCCGAGCCCCGTGCCGCCGTACTTGCGGCTCGTGGTCCCGTCGGCCTGCTGGAACGCGTCGAAGATGAGCCGCTGCTTGTCGACGGGAATGCCGATGCCGGTGTCCTGCACGGCGAAGCGCAGCATTCCGTCCCCCTGCTCGGGGGCGGGGGCGACGAGCATCGACACACTGCCGGTCGAGGTGAACTTGAACGCGTTCGACAGCAGGTTCTTGAGGATCTGCTGCAACCGGTTGCAGTCGGTGAACACCGAGGGCGGGAGGTTCGCGTCCATGCGGATCTCGAAGCCGAGCCCCCTTTGCTCGGCGACGGGGCGGAACGCCTGCTCGAGGTAATCGGCGACGTCCGTGAGCGTGCAGACGCGCGGGTCGATCGGCATCTTCCCGGCCTCGACCTTGGACAGGTCGAGGATCTCGTTGATGAGCTGCAGCAGGTCGTTGCCCGACGTGTAGACGGTCTGGGCGAAGCGCACCTGCTCGGCGCTGAGGTTGCCGTCGCGGTTGTCGGCGAGGACCTTCGACAGGATGAGCAGGCTGTTGAGCGGCGTGCGCAGCTCGTGGCTCATGTTGGCGAGGAACTCGCTCTTGTACTTGGAGATGAGCTGGAGCTGCTCGGCCTTCTCCTCGAGGCTCTTGCTCGCGAGCTCCACCTCGCGGTTCTTCAGCTCGAGGAGCTTCGCCTTGTCGTTCAGCTCTCCCGCCTGCGCCTCGAGCTCCGCGTTGGACTTCTGGAGCTGCTGGAGGAGCTCTTCCGTCCTCGCGCTCGAGGAGATCATGTTCAGGATGACCCCGACGATGTCCATGAGCTGGTCGAGGAACGTGAGATGGTTCGGGCTGAACGTCTTGAAGCCCGCGAGCTCGATGACGGCCTTGATCTCGTCCTCGAACAGCACCGGCAGGACGACGACGCATCGGGGCGCGGCCTCGCCCATCCCCGAGGCGATGTAGATGAAGTCCGAAGGCACGTCGCCGAGCAGGATGCGCTTCTTCTCGAAGGCGCACTGCCCGATGAGGCTCTCCTTGAGCCGGTAGGTGTTCGCCAGCGTCTTGCGGCCGCCGAACCCGTAGCTCTCGATGAGCCTGAGCAGCGGCGCGTGTCCGTTGCCCTGGGGCGCCGCAGGATCGGTTTCGGCCATGTAGAAGGCGCCGTGCTGCGCGCCCACGAGGGGCGTCAGCTCGGACATGATGAGCTGCGCGACCGACGCGATGCTGCGCTGGCCCTGCATCATGCCGGAGAACTTCGCGAGGTTCGTCTTGAGCCAGTCCTGCTCCTGGTTCTTGTGCGTCGTGTCCTTCAGGTTCGCGATCATCTGGTTGATGTTGTCCTTCAAGGCCGCGACCTCGCCCTGCGCCTCCACCGAGATGGATCGCGTGAGGTCGCCCTTGGCGACCGCCGTGGACACCTCGGCGATCGCGCGCACCTGGGACGTGAGGTTGCCTGCGAGCTGGTTGACGTTGTCGGTGAGGTCGCGCCACGTGCCGGCCGCGCCGGGCACCTTCGCCTGCCCGCCCAGCTTGCCCTCGATGCCGACCTCGCGCGCCACCGTCGTGACCTGATCGGCGAAGGTGCGCAGTGTGTCGGTCATCTTGTTGATCGTCTCGGCGAGCGCGGCGACCTCGCCCTTCGCTTCGAGCAGGAACTTCTGCGACAGGTCGCCGTTGGCGACGGCCGTCACGACCTTCACGATGCCGCGCACCTGCTTCGTGAGGTTGACGGCCATGACGTTGACGTTGTCGGTGAGGTCCTTCCAAACGCCGGACGCGCCGGGCACGTTCGCTTGCCCGCCGAGCTTCCCGTCGATGCCGACCTCGCGCGCCACCGTCGTGACCTGATCGGCGAAGGTGCGCAGCGTGTCGGTCATGTTGTTGATCGTCTCGGCCAGCGCGGCGACCTCGCCCTTCGCCTCGAGGACGAACTTCTGCGACAGATCGCCGTTGGCGACCGCGGTGACGACCTTGACGATGCCGCGCACCTGCTTCGTCAGGTTCGAGGCCATGACGTTCACGTTGTCCGTGAGGTCCTTCCAGGTGCCGGACACACCCTTCACCTCGGCCTGACCGCCGAGCCGTCCCTCGGTGCCGACCTCCTTCGCGACGCGCGTCACCTCCGCGGCGAACGCGTTGAGCTGGTCGACCATCTTGTTGATGACGTCCTTGATCTGGAGGATCTCCCCCTTCACGTCGACGGTGATCTTCTGCGTCAGATCTCCGCCGGCGATCGCCGAGGCGACCTTGGACACGTCCCGGAGCTGCACGGTGAGGTTCGACGCCATCGCGTTGACGTTGTCGGTGAGATCCTTCCAGGTGCCGTAGACGCCCTTGACGTCGGCCTGTCCGCCGAGCTTCCCCTCGGTGCCGACCTCCCTCGACACGCGCGTGACCTCGGCGGCGAAGGAGTTGAGCGTGTCGACCATCGTGTTGATGGTGCTCTTGAGCTCGAGGATCTCGCCCTTCGCGTCCACGGTGATCTTCTGCGACAGGTCGCCTCGGGCGACGGCCGTCGTGACCTTGGCGATGTTGCGAACCTGGGTCGTGAGGTTCGCGGCGAGGACGTTCACGTTGTCCGTGAGGTCCTTCCACGTGCCGCTCACGCCCTTGACGTCGGCCTGGCCGCCGAGCTTCCCCTCTGTGCCGACTTCCTTCGCGACGCGCGTCACCTCCGCGGCGAAGGAGCGAAGTTGATCGACCATGACGTTGATCGTGTTCTTCAGCTCGAGGATCTCGCCGCGCGCGTCGACCGTGATCTTCTGAGAGAGGTCGCCGTTGGCGACCGCCGTCGTCACGTTCGCGATGTTGCGCACCTGCGTCGTCAGGTTTGCCGCGAGGACGTTCACGTTGTCCGTGAGGTCCTTCCACGTCCCGCTCACGCCGCGCACCTCGGCCTGGCCGCCCAGGCGCCCCTCGGTGCCGACCTCCTTGGCGACGCGAGTGACCTCCGCGGCGAAGGAGCGGAGCTGATCGACCATGACGTTGATCGTGCTCTTGAGCTCGAGGATCTCGCCCTTGGCGTCGACGGTGATCTTCTGCGAGAGGTCGCCGTTTGCGACGGCCGTCGTCACGTTCGCGATGTTGCGCACTTGCGTCGTCAGGTTCGCCGCGAGGACGTTCACGTTGTCCGTGAGGTCCTTCCACGTGCCGCTGATGCCGCGCACCTCGGCCTGCCCACCCAGCTTGCCCTCGGTGCCGACCTCCTTCGCGACGCGCGTCACCTCGGCGGCGAACGCGTTGAGCTGATCGACCATCCTGTTGATGACGTCCTTGATCTGGAGGACCTCACCCTTCACGTCGACGGTGATCTTCTGAGTCAGGTCTCCGCCGGCGATGGCGACGGCGACCTTGGAGACGTCGCGCAGCTGCACGGTGAGGTTGCCCGCGAGGACGTTGACGTTGTCCGTGAGGTCCTTCCACGTCCCGAGCACGCCCTTGACGTCGGCCTGACCCCCGAGCTTGCCCTCGGTTCCGACTTCCTTTGCGACGCGCGTGACCTCCGCGGCGAACGACCGCAGCGTGTCGACCATCGTGTTGATCGTGTTCTTCAGCTCGAGGATCTCGCCGCGAGCGTCGACGCTGATCTTCTGCGACAGGTCGCCCGTGGCGACAGCCGTCGTGACCTTCGCGATGTTGCGCACCTGCGCCGTTAGGTTCCCCGCGAGTCCGTTGACGTTGTCCGTGAGGTCCTTCCAGGTACCGCTGACGCCCTTGACGTCCGCCTGCCCGCCGAGCTTGCCCTCGGTGCCGACTTCCTTCGCGACGCGCGTCACCTCGCTCGCGAACGCGTTGAGCTGATCGACCATCCTGTTGATCGTGTTCTTCAGCTCGAG
>DASVWO010000507.1:0-5910 GCA_036393165.1 Polyangiaceae bacterium
CGTCATCTCGGGGTTCAATCCTGGCGACTACGCGCACATCGAGGTGTGGGCCGGGACCGTCGACTGCACGCAGGACGCCAACCGCAACAACATCAACGCTGGCGTCTCGCAGCCGTGCTGGAAGGTGCACGGCGATTTGCCCCCGCAAAACGCGGTGGCCCAGTACGCGATGCCCGCGCTGTCCATCTATGCGCGCGACGTGCTCCGCTTCGAGCAGCCGATCACGAACGGCGAGAACACGGGCTACGACGGCAACTTTCACAACGGCTCGACGGGCGTGAACGCGTGCTTCGTCCAGACGAGCGACGCCGGCGTGCAGCTGAGCGTCTATTTCATTCCGGTGAGCTCCACGCATCAGGCGATCGGAACCGCGTACCAGTACCCGCTCAACACCGACCTCGTCGCGCCGCCGCCGCCCTACAACCTGACGCTCAACGCGGGCGACTCGCTGCTGCAGGTCCATTGGACCTCGCCCGGCAACGATCCCGACATCGTGGGATTCGCGGTCTGGAGCGATCCGCCCGGCGCGAGCTCCACGACCGGAAGCTGCAGCTGCGGCACGTCGCTCGGTTCGGGCGCGAACAGCTATGTCCCCGGCGCTTTCGCGGTCCCGGGTGAAGACGCAGCCTGCATGGATGCCGAGTCGGACGCCATCGAGGAGGGCGAAGCGGCCGCGATGGATGTCGCGACCGAGACGGCCGCGAGCGAGGGCGGCGGAGAGGGCGGCATGGTCTCCGAGGCGTCCGTTCCCGACGCTGCGCTCGAATCCGGATCCGTCGAGGCAGGCGGCGGCGACGCGGGTACCGCGGGCGCCGACGCGGGCTCGACCAACTGCACGGGCGCAATCACCGTGGGCGTGGAAGGCGGAGCCTGTTACAGCTCCGCGCTCGAGAGTCACGTCTTCACGCTCAACGGCGGTGGGTCCTCCACTCCCGTGTCGACCGACGACTCGGGCACCACGGTGGGCGCCGAAGGCGGGGTGTCGCTCGCGGGCGGCGGCATCTCCTCCATCAACCCGAAGTACGAAGTGGGCGAGATCGACGACTTCACGGCGACGCAGCTCACGCTCACCGGGCTCACGAACGGCGACAGCTACACGGTCGTCGTCACGTCCATCGACGGCTCCGGCAACGTGGGACCCGTCTCGACGCCGCCGGCGTGCGGAAAGCCCCAGCCGACGAACGACTACTGGAAGACGTACAAGAAGGACAACGGCGGCGCGCTGGGGTGCGCCCTCGAGTACGGAAGCGGGAGCGGTGACGTGCCCATGTTCGCCCTGGGCGTGGCCGCAGCGGCAGCCGCATTCATCCGCAGGAGGACGCGACGGTGATCGTTCCGAGGACCATCACGAGCGCGGCCGTCGTCGCCACGCTGGTCGCCATCGCTTCGAACGCGTCCGCGCAGGACGATCGCGTGGACACCCTCGGGCCTCTGCGTCACCAGAGGTACGAGTCGCCCCAGAACTTCGCCATCGAGCTGCGCTTCTCGTCGTTCAAGCCGCAGGTCGACAGCGACCCGAACCTCAACGGATGCACGCCGTTCAGCGACATCTTCGGCAGCGGGTCGAGCCTGCTCGCCGGCGTCGAGTTCGACTGGCAGGCGCTGCGCATCCCGCACGTGGGCACCCTCGGGCCTGGCGCGGGCATCGGGTACGTCTCCTTCAGCGCGAACGCGCCGTACTCGGCCACGGCGTCGTCATCCGGCAAGTGCGTCACCTCGACGGGCCAGGCGTCCGGCGAGAACACGTCGCTGAACATCTACCCGATGTACCTGGTGGGCGTATTCCGCGCCGACGGGCTGTGGAAGGACCTCCGGGTACCGGTCATCCCGTACGCGAAGCTGGGAGGCGCCTTCGCGCTCTGGCAGGCCACGAACACGCTGGGGACGTCGGTCTTCAACAGCACCAAGGGCCAGGGCTACTCGCTGGGAACCGAGCTCGCGCTCGGCATCGCGTTCAACCTCAACTTTCTCGACCCGAACTCGGCTCGAGAGTTCGACGAATCGATGGGCGTGAACAGTACGCTCGCGTTCGCCGAGTGGACCGATGCCAACATCAACGGGCTGGGCTTGCAGTCGGACCCGCTCCGGGTCGGCGGGACGAGCTGGACGTTCGGGATCGCCTGGGAATTCTGAGCACGACTCGTCCGTCAGTCGCCCTTCCGACCAGTCGGACGGTTGGGCTCCCAGGGTAGCGCAGCGGACCGGGCCGTTCCGCCTCAACGTGGCAATAAGTCACGCGAGAGGAATGCTTCGGTTCGCCACTCCCCTTGAGATTCCGAATACATGGCCGAGCTCTCCTCGTGGCCCGACCACTGCACTCAGCCGGGCGCCGACCGAGAAACGGGGAACGGAAAAACGACACCGGGGACTGAGACGAAGAAGGAGACTAGAGATGACCCAGAACAACTCCGAGCGCCCGAAGAGCAACCGCGGTTTCGCGTCGATGGACCAGTCGAAGCAGCGCGAAATTGCCAGCAAGGGCGGGCGGGCCGCACACGCGCAAGGTCGCGCGCACGAGTTCACGCCCGACGAGGCGCGGACGGCCGGCCGCAAGGGCGGCGAAGTGGTGAGCCGCGATCGCGCTCACATGGCCGCCATCGGACGCGCCGGCGGTCAGGCTCGCGGACGCAATCGCGCCCTGCAGGCCGCGCGTGACACCGCAGCGCGCAACGAGAACGCGAACGCACAGACCACGGAGCGCCAGGCGCCGGCCCACCCGGCCGAGTGACGACGCTTCCACGAGGGGACGGCGAGCTGCGCACGCGGGACGAAAGTCTCGGTGCGCAGCTCGCATTTTGTATGCTCGTCTCCGGATGCGGGTCCTGGTCACGGGAGGCGCGGGCTACGTCGGATCGCACATGGTCCGCGCGCTCGCGCGCGCGAAGCACGATGTCCTCGTGGTGGACGATCTGTCGGCGGGGCACGCCGACGCGCTGCCGGCGAGCGGGATCGCGTTCCTCCAGGCGTCGGTGAGCGACGCGCCGCGGATGCTCGCGGCGATGCGCGATCACGGGACCGAGGCCGTGCTGCACTTCGCGGCGCGCATCCAGGTCGGCGAATCGGTGGTGGACCCGCGGAAGTACTACGTGGGCAACCTCGCCGCGGCCGTCGCGCTCTTCGAGAGCGCGCTCGATGCGGGGGTGAAGCTCGCGGTGCTGTCGTCGACGGCGGCCGTGTACGGCGATCCGATGCGCGTGCCCATCGACGAAGAGCATCCGACGGCGCCCATCAACCCCTACGGCGAGACGAAGCTGGCGATCGAACGCATGCTCGCGAGCTACGGTCGCGCCTACGGGCTGCGGTGGGCGGCGCTCCGTTACTTCAACGCCGCGGGCGCCGACGTGCAGGCGCGGCTCGACGAGCGGCACGATCCCGAGACGCACCTCGTGCCCATCGTGCTCGACGCGGCGCTGGGCCGGCGCAAGCACGTCACGGTGTTCGGCGACGATTACGACACGCCGGACGGCACGTGCATCCGCGACTACGTGCACGTCGTCGATCTGGCCGAGGCGCATCTCGCCGCGCTCGAGCACCTGCAGCGCGGGGGCGAGAGCGGTGCGATCAACCTCGGCACGGGAGCCGGTCACTCGGTGGCCGAGGTGATCGACGTCGCCCGGCGCGTCACTGGGCGCACCATCCAGGTCGAAAAAGGACCTCGCCGCTCAGGAGATCCTCCGCGCCTCGTCGCCTCCGTCGAACGCGCGGCGCGCGTCCTCGGCTGGCGCGCCCAGCGTGCGACCTTGGAGCAGATCGTGCGCGACGCGTGGACCGTGCGCTCCGCGTAGAAATCTGGCAGCCGCCTTGCAGTTGCGTGGGGGCGCGACACCCGGCGTGTCGTGCTTTTCGCGAATTCTTCGATGCCCGCGTGCGTGGTCCGGTCCTCATCCCTGGATCGAACGCGAACCGGAGTCAGGAGCCCACCGTGAGCGCCGAAGTAAACCCCGCACCCCTCTACGTCTACGGCGACTCGACGCCCTTCGAGCTCGGCGTCGACTTCGTTGCGGTGATACGCGCCGTGGTCACGTGCGGCGTCGCCCTCATGAAGGCGCAGCACGCGGTCGACTGCGCGCGCGCCCGCGTGGCGGAGGCCGAGGAGCACGTGTCGTCGACGCGGCAGGACCTCGGGCTCATGGCGGACGCGGTCGAGACGGCGCTGACCCTCGGTGGTGCAGGCGCTCCGCGCAAGCCGTACGTGCGCGATGTGGCCCACCGGCTGACGACGATGGCGCGCGGGACCGTGAGCGTCGAAGTGCGCAAGGCGCAGACGCAGCTCGAGGCGACGATCGTGCGCGCCGACAAGACGATCGTGGACGCGCGCAAGTCGGCGTCCGCGGCGCTCGGCGAGCTGCTCGCGAAGCACGATCTGCCGGGAAGCGCGACGGGGCTACGCCTCTTCGCCAACGGAGACCACTATGGCGCCGAGGCGATCGTGACGCTGCCGGGCGGCATCGGCGCGACGTTCGAGGCGTCCGTCCCGGAGCTGCATCCGTGGAAGCTGCTCCGCAAGGTGCGCACCGTGCGCGAGGGCAACTACGTCACCCTGCCGCGGAGCGTGGGCTGGTTCGAGAAGCGCAGCGAGCAGCGACCGATCTGTCTCGACAAGCTGACCATCCTCGGTGTCTCCATCGAGGGCAACCGTGGCGCGCTGCTCCTCGGCAAGAGCGAGCGCTCGGGCATCGCGCACGCGTTCGACCTGGACCTCTCGGGCCCCGCGTCGCGCGGCCGCTGGCACGACCGCGACGACGGCGAGTCGTACCAGCTCGCCCCGTCCGACGCCGCGAACATCGCGCGCCTCGTGCGAGGCATCGCCGCCGGAGCCGCCGACGTCGGGACGCGCCGCCGCGCGATGACCGAGGCGACGCTCAAGGGCCGCGCCCTCGGCGAGCAAGATCCCGCCGAAGCGTGCGCCGGCATCGTGCGCCTGGTGGCCCCCTTCACGCGGGAGCTGCTGAAGCGCTCCGGCGCCTCCGGCGAGATCGTGCTGCGTCGCAACCTCGGCGCCGGCCATCGCGACGAAGTGTTCGTCACGACCGCCGAGCTCCTCGAGCAGATCGCGACGCTCCCTCCCTCCCTCCGCCGCGTCTTCTCCCCGCTCGGCCTCGAGCAGCAACCCCGGAGCCGCCGCGCCCCGCCGCGCCAGCTCCCCACCTACGAGGAGAGCGTCGCCGAAATCAGCGTCGCCGAGTTCCTCCCCGTCAGCTGATCTGGCACGCCCGGAGGGATTCGAACCCCCGACCCGCGGCTTCGAAGGCCGCTGCTCTATCCAGCTGAGCTACGGGCGCGAGGAGGCCACGGATAACACGGCGCTCTTCAGGGAGCGAGCCGCGTCTCTCGCCACTGGCCCGCGCGCAAGTCGAAGCGAATGCGATCGTGCATGCGGTCCGCGCCCCTCTGCCAGAGCTCGATCGTCGTGGGCACGAGCCGGTAGCCGCCCCAGTACGCGGGCCTCGGCACGTCTCGGTCCGCGTACTGGCGGTCCGCCTCCGACGCGCGCCCCCGCAGCTCCTCGAGGTCGGCGATGGCGCGGCTCTGCGGCGACGCCAGCGCCGAGAGCTGGTGCCCGCGCGGACGGCCGGCAAAGTACGCGTCCGACTCGGTTGCCGGCAGGCGCTCGACCGTGCCTTCGACGCGAAGCTGCCTGCCGAGCGGGTGCCAGTAGAACACCGCAGCGGCTCGCGCGTTCGCGGCGAGCTCGGAGGCTTTGCGGCTCTCGTAGTTCGTGAAGAACCGCAGACCGCGCGCGTCGACTCCGCGGCAGAGGACGTAACGGACCGACGGCGCTCCGTCTGCACCCACGGTGGCCAGGGCCATCGCCTCGGGCTCTCGATCGGGCTCTGCACGGCGCGCGTCTTCCAGCCACGCCACCACGCGTTCGATGGGGGTCATGCAGGCGAGTATCCCCCAGCCAGC
>DASVWO010000508.1:0-32472 GCA_036393165.1 Polyangiaceae bacterium
CGGCCCAGGTCGAGGACGAGATCGGCCACCGCACGAAAGCGGCGCGCGTCGCGGGGGACTTCCTCGCGCGCCGCGATGCTTGGCAACCGGACGAGTGGGCGCACGACTACTCGCTCGGCTGGGACTTCACCCCCGAGTTGCTCGCCATCCGCCGCGACGACGGCGGCATGACCTCCGCCGAGGTGCGCGCCGCCCTGGAGCCGTGGCGCGCAGCGTGGGAGTCCAAGCTCCACGGCGACTACCGCCACTACCTCTGGATCTACGGCTGGGCCTCCGTCGTCGGCTCGGCGTCCGACGCCGCCGAGGCCCTCGAGGCGCTGCCCCGCTACGCGCCCCTGCCGTCTTTCATCCCCAACGTCGCTGCGGACATGGGGTTCGTCGGCCGGACATACGCGCTCGCCGGGCGGACCGACGACGCGATCGCGACTCTCCGCGCGGCCGTCCGCTCGTGTCAGGCCGGCATGGAGCCGGTCGTCTGGGTCCGCACGCACCTTTGGCTCGGCGAGGCGCTCGAGACGAAGGGCGACGTGGCCGGCGCCTGCGCGGCCTACGGCTACGTCGTCGCCCGCTGGGGACACGCGACGCCGTCGAGCGTCACCGCGGCGCGCGCCCGCGCCCGCATGACCGCGCTTCGTTGCGGCGGATAGCCCGCGTTTCATCAGGGGCAGCTCGCGCCCGCCGGGATCGTGAGCGTGCCCTTCTTCGTGTAGAGCGTGGCCGGCGTCGTGCTGCCCGAGAACCCGAAGAGCTTCGCGCTACCGCCCGCGACCCAGGTCACGGTCGTGTCGAAGTTCTCGCACGGGTCGCCGCTCACGCCGCCCGGCGTCTGCGTCGTGGCCACGGTGATCACCTTCGTGTTCATCATCACGTTGGCCTCGCTGAAGCCCAGGCCGACCCTCACGCTCGGGAAGCTCACCCCCGCGACGAAACCCGACGGGGCCAGCGCGATGGTGCTCGAGGACGTGGAGATGGTCGGCTCGCCCTGCACGGTCCCCGAGCCCCCGGTCGGCGTCATCGTCACCGTCCCCCCGAAGGGCACCGTGACGCTCCCCTGGCTGCTCGAGTCGCCGCCCTGGAAGAGCGGCGTGATCGAGATGTCTGCGCCGATGGAGTAGATGATGGGGATCCCATCGAGGATCGGGATCACGTTCGTCCACTTGAAGGGGATCTTCAGCGTGACCGCTGTCTCGGCGCTCGACTTGTCGGGCGCCGGCTTCCCCGCCGCCCACGTCAGCGTCACGCTGCCCGAGAGGTTGCGCGCCGTCGCGGACGCCTGCTGCAGCACGCCCTGGTGGATCTCGATGTCGGCGCTCGAGCGAAACCCCGACAGGGTGCCCTTTCCAGTGACGGAGGCCTCGAAGCTCGCATCCTCGTACGTGACGGTCAGCTCGAGGCTCACGTCGTCGGCTCCGGGCGTCAGCGTGATCTTGTAGTCGTAGCCGTCCAGCGTCCCGCTGTAGCTGCCGCCGTCCGGCTTGATGTCGACGCCCGTGCCGAGGGGGTGCACCCCGAACGCCATGGGCCGTGCGAACGGCGCGCTGCCCGGGGACCCGGTCGAGGGACCGATCGCCTGCTCCCACTGGATGGACCCTTCCTCGATCGCGTCGGTGATCGCCGCCGGCTCGGTCTCGAGTACGACGGTCGGACCGCTCGGGGTCACGCTCGTCACCTTCGCCAGCGCCACCCCGGGCATGACGAGGACCGTCCCGGCCGACACCGCCGCGAGCCCCGGCGTGGTCGCGCCGAGCGTGAAGGTCGACCCATCCTCGCTCACGGACTGGAGGCCCTGCGCGACGTCGGCGCTCTTGAGCACCACCGTGCCGGGCTTGTAGGTCGCCTGGTAGTGGAGGCTGATGGGCGGGTCCGACGCGCCCTCCCCGCCGGCGCCACATGCCATGAGCACCATGACAGCGGACGCGATCGGGAGGCGGGCGCCATGCATGAGCGCGGGCCAGAGCAAGGACTGAACCGCTTCGGACGTAGCTCGCCGGAGCCTGAAACCGCGGCTGCCCGGGCGCACCGCCGCGTGCGCGCACCGTTCGCGCACGCGCCGGCACGCCGCCTCGCGGCCAGCTGCGCCTCGGTCGCGTCGAGCAGCACCGACCACGGTGAAGGGGCAGTGGACGCCGAAGCCCTCGTGGTTCTTACTCGCGACCTTCGGGTCACGGCTCGCCACGATGGTCTTCGCCGGCGAGCAGCCCTCGGGAAATATGCGCTCGCGCTGCCCGCGGCCGCGACGACGGCGACGGAGGTCAGCAGCCGAACGGAGTGGAGCAGAAACTGAGCTCGTCCGGAGGGCATGGCCGCTCAACTGACGCGGCGCGCCGCACGGGCGCTACTACCATGCGCCGGCGGCGCTGCTCGTGCGCCCTGGGTCGTGGGCCACCATGGGCCAGGCCCCCGTATCGAGCCCCGTGACGACGGACGCCGACTCGGCGACCAGCTGGCCGTGGCGAATGGCGTAGAGCACGCCCGCGCCCGGGATGACCGACGCCGCGTTGAGGTCCGGATCGCTCCACACGACCTTGCCGCTCGAATCGACGATCATCGTTCCGCCCGGGATGGGTCCTGCGCCCGTCGTCATCGCGGCCACCCGGAGGCTGCCCGCCAGCAATTCGGTGAGCGCGGGCTTGTTCGCGGTCGGGCTCTGTGCCCGTACGCTGCCGTCGCCCGGCGAAAGGTCCACCAGGCCTTGCTGGGAGCTGCCCACCAGCGCGTCGGAGCCGAGGAGCACGGGAGCCGCCGCACCCCCTGCATTCTGGGCGACGAGCTGCTCGCCGACGCCCGTCCAGGCGACCGGCGCTCCGCGGACCAGCGCCGCATCGCTCGCCCAGCGCCGCGTACCGTCGACGGTCGCTGACACGAGGCCGGACCACGGCCACGCGCCGATGCTGTAGTAGACGTTCTCGGCGGCGTCGACCACGACTCCAGCCAATGCCGACAGAGTCGGGAATCCCGAGGCGTCGGCGACGTCCGACGACGCCGTCGTCACGACGTTACCCGTTGCCGCGTCGAGCCCCACGACGACCGGCTTTCCGATCAAGCGAGGCACGTGGACGACGCCGGAGGGGCCGACGGCCGGAGGCGCGAACACCGTGGGGGTAGCCTGGTTCGTGCTCCACGTTCCCCCCAGGGGGACGAGCCAGCGGAGGGTTCCGTCCTGCGCGATGGCTTGCAGCTGGACCTGCGCGTCGCCAGCGGTCCGAGTGTAGAGGTAGCTCTGACCATTGGCGTCGACGGCGCCTCTCCATCCTCCGCCGTACGAGCCCGAGTGCCAGAGAACGGATCCGGTGGAAGAAACGCGTGTCACGCCGGTTCCGAATGCCCAGACATCGCCCGAACGATTGCAAACGAGCGTCGCGACGGACGAATCGGGCAAGGTGACACGCCATCGTTCGTGTCCCTCCGTGTCGAGCGCCGCGACCGCAGGCGTCGGGCCAATCGCGGCGAAGAGTGTCCCGGCGCGGCTCTGGACTACGTCGTAGACGGTCACGCCAGGCCCGTATGTCCATAGCAGTTGAGAATCAACAGGCGCATCGGGCGTGCCGGCTGTCGTACTCGGGGACACTCTGCCGCACTGAGAGAGACAAATCGACACGGCGACCGTTGACCCCACAAACGCTGCCGAAGAATATGGTCTCATGCGTGTCTCCGCTCGTGCGCGCTCGTTGACCTTATCACTCGCCGTCATCGTGAGTGTGTTTGCGGGGTGTGCCTCGGGCAGCCAATTGAATCCGCCGCCCGAGCCTACGCCGACCCCTTGCAGCGGAGGCTCCGGGCTCGGGGACAGCTGCCCGGCCGGGCCAGACCCCACTCAGGGCTGCGCGACTCCGAAGCTGGGAGTCAACGGCCAACCGTTCCTGAGCAACAACCCGATAGAGACCGAAGAGGCGGAGTACGCGGTTGCCGTCAGTCATCCGGCTCAGGGGGCGCCTCGGGCGTACATCGCCGCGACGCACGACTTCCTGTCGAACGTGAACTCGGCGATTCCCGGGAAGAGCTGCGTGATTCGAAAGACGCTCGACGTCTGGACAAGCCAGAACACGCTCGACGGACAGCAAGGCGACTGGACGCAGATCAACCTGCCGGCAAGCAGCCCGACCGCGATGGACTGGTTCACCGATCCAGCTCTGGCCGTCGACTCCGACGGGTACGTCTACCTCGCGGGGTCGCGCACGGACGTCGAAAGCGATTGCAGCACGGACAACGCTCTCAACGACGTGGCGAACACGCGAATCTGGCTCTTCGTGGCCGGACCCGGCGACACCACGTTCACGGGGCCGCTCATACTCGACACCGAGGGGACGCCTGCCCTGAGCTCGTTCCCGAGCAGCTCGCCGGGCGTCGACCATCCGCGGATCGCGGCCAATCCCAAGATCCCCGGCCAGCTCGTGGTCACCTACATCCACGAGGACACCGGCTCCAGCTTCAACCCCTCCGACAAGGTGATGACGCTGCAGCGCATGCCCGGTACGACCAATTTTCAGTCGTTCACGCGCAACGGAGTCTCGGTCAACTGGCAGAGCCTCTGCTCGATCGAGCCCGCGCACAATTCCATCCCGGACACGTGCTCGACGACCGAGAACAACGTCGCCAACGACCAGACGATGCCGAGGGTGGAGTTCTCGGAGTCGGGAGATCTCTTCCTGGTCTTCAACACGGGAAGCGTCCATCTCTGGCATCTGACGTGGGACGCGACGAATTCCCAGTGGAACACGGTCCACTCCACCAACATCACCCTCAGCGGCGCCGCCATTCTCGGCGACGCCAACGACAACGTGAATTTTCCGAACACCCAGCTCGGCGGGGGCGAGGTGCAGTTCCTCGCGGATCCGAGCCCGGGGCTCGCGGTCGGAACGGTGGCGGAGAATTCCGATCCGGTGGTGTGGGTCACGTTCGACGCTGATCCCACGGGTACGGGCAACGTCGGGACGCGACAGCTCGAGGTCGTCGCCGTGGACGGGTTCAGCGACTTGTCGCTGAGCAAGTTCAAGGGCCCCTTTGCGATCCCCGGCGCCTTCCACGGTGCGGTCAGTCTCTTCGGCCCGGCCAACGTGACCGACGTCATTTACATGAAGGCGGCCGATACCGGCTCGCTGTCGTCGCCCATTCAGACGTTCGTGCAGCGCTTCGACGCGACGCGGTTCACGACGGTGGGAGGCGAGTTCAACGTCAGCGCGGCCGAGGGGGGCCTCGCGGCTCCGACGCTGGACGACCTGCCCGCGCGACACGGGTCGGGCGGTGGGACCGGGCCCTCCAGTCTCTTCATCGGCGACTACATGGAGGTCGGCACGCTCGGGATCAACGGGTTCACCGGAGCGGCGCCGGTCATGGCTCAGGCGAACGGCGGCAGCCCCGGGCAGACGAACGTCCAGGCGGCGCTGAACCTGGGCTCACAGCGGTGCGATCCACCCGCGGCGATCCCCATCAATCGCTCCGACGCCCTTTGGCAATGCGACAACTGCGACTGCGGGAGCGACGGCCTCCAGCCGCTCGTCGGCTGCGTGCCCGGGAGCGTGACGGATCCGGCGGTGGCCTGCGCGGTCGTCTGCGGAGGCACGGCCTGCGGGCGATCGCTGTCCTGCTCCCATGACGCGTGCGCGGCGAGCGGCTCCCCCTCGGCGACCGTCCTCGCGCCGCACTCGTGCAACGTGAACGACGGAAAGTTCGCGGGCTCCGAGCCCTCGGACTTCGCGGACTACGTCGCGACCGACGACGGCACTTCGACGGTGACCCTGGCGAAGTCGGGTCACTCGTTCACCACGCCGTCTCCAGGCAACATCTCGTTCAACTTCTCCGAGAGCCCCCCGCACGCCGGACGGGAGATCGAGATCTCGCGCATCAACCTCACGCCGGACTCGTTCAAGACACCCGAGATCGACGTGTGCATCCCGATCCTTCCTCCAATTTGCTTCACCGTCGAGCCGGCCCACGACATCAACGATCTGCGTCTGACTCACGGGCAGCGCGTCTACGGGGTATTCACCGACGACACGCACTTCCAGGTGCCGGCAGGCGCCGCGAACTTCTTCGGAAGCGGAGCCGACGGTTCGACGCCGGCCGTGGAGTTCCAGTCCAACACGGCTCCTCTCGTCGGGACGTTCGATCCGATCGCGGGGACGTTCACCCTCTCGGTGACCGTCGGAGACCCGACGCAGGACGGTGCGGCCGCAACCTTCAACGGGAAGCTCACGCGTAGCCCGAGCTACGACTGCGCGGCGGGGATCCCGCCGGTGTTCTCGCCCAGTCCACTGCCGCCGATCCTGGTCGAGCCCTGCTACGAGGGTGCGACGGTCGCCATTCCGATTCCCGGCGTGGACGATCTCTGCACCCCTCACCACGTCCTGGTCTCCGGAAAGGTGGTGAGCGTCAACGGCGTCGCCCTGTCGACCCCCATTCCGGTGGTGGACGGTCTGCTCACCGTGAGCTCCGGCCAGTTGGACGTCCGCTGGACCGCGACGGACGCCAACGGGACGACGGCGACCGCCGATCAGACCGTCGTGGTCCGAGCGGCGCCGGCGCTGTTCGCAGAGGGGTCGCTCGCCGTCGACCACGATGCCAGCGTCATCACGCCGACGGGGGTCGGTGCGGTCCTCGACAACGGCGGCGCCGCGTCTTCGAGTGACACCGCGCTTCGTTCGGGATCGGCCAGCGGCCCGATCGCCAGCGTGCCTTCCGTGAAGCTCATCGGAGCGACCGTCCAGGGGTCGGTGCAGTCGGGCGGTGCCGTGTCCGAGCTCGCGGGCGCCACGGTCAGCGGCGTGGTGACGACGAACAGCTCCCCGTCGCTCCCCTCGTTCCCGTCGGTCAACGTCACGTTCCCACCCTCGGCCGGCGACGTGGACGTCGCCACCGGCTCCCAGACGGCGCTGGCTCCGGGCTCGTACGGAAACGTGGACGTGCGCAAGGGCGGAACCCTGGTCCTGAAAGCCGGTTCCTACTTCTTCCAGAGGCTGCACGTCTGGCCCGACGCGACGGTGCAGCTCGACACGAAGCACGGCGTCGTGAACGTGTACGTCGAGTCGTTCCTTCTCTACGAGGGCCAGACCGCGAGCAACGGGGACCCCTCGCGTTTCGTGCTCGGGTACCTCGGCTCCACGCCGGCGCTGATGCACTCGAGCTTCACGGGCGTCGTCATCGCGCCGAACGCTTCGCTGCAGCTCGCGGCGCAGCCGAACGGCGCGTTCAAGGGCGCCTTCTTCGCCATGGACATCGAAGTCTTCCCTGGCGTCCAGGTCACACAGGCACCGTTCGCCTGCATCATCCCATGAGAGGGAAAGCCATGAAGCCTCTTGCCGTTTTGGCCCTGTCGTCCGTCGTCGTAGTCAGCGTGGGATGCACGTCGGGCGGTAGCGGCCCGAGCGGCCTGGCGTCCGTGCGCGGCGCCATCGGCGGGCACACGGTCACGGTCAAGGACGTGATGGGATTCACGGGGAGCCAGACCCTCAATGGCGGCACGCGCGCCTACGCGGGCTTGCTCATCTCCGACACGCCCGGGACCTGCGCGGCTGCGCAAGACAAGGGCGTCACGGCGGTCGAGACGACGGCGAACATCCTCGAGGTGGTCGCCACGACGCCGGGCGACATGCTGACTGCCGGAAAGTACACGGTCGGCAGCTCAGGGCTCGCCGAGTACTTCTACGGGGGGGCGGCGGGCACCACGAGCGGTATCGCCGGCGGAGGCACCGTCACGTTCGACTCCGTCGATGGATCAGCCGTCAAGGGAAGCTTCGACCTCGTGATGGCGGGGGGAGCCCATGTGACGGGCACCTTCTCCGCGCCGGTGTGCAACGGGATCCCGCCAAACCCCTTCCCCTGGTGACCAGCGCGGCCGCCGCGAGTCGAAACGCTCGTTCGCTTGACGGTCCGCGAGGGGTTGCGCACCCGATGCCATCGTCTCGCTGATGCCGCCAGGTGTGGCGCGGCTGCGCCATTTCACGACGAAATGGAAGCGGGCTGGACGCCGGCATCGTGCGCGAGCAACCCGTCCCGACAGGGAACAAGGCGGCGAAGCGATTCGAAAATCGGCGATGGGACGACGGATGCGGCACGGTCCCTGCGAACGCCTCTTCCATGAGATCCAGCTTCACGGGAAGAGAGCGACCTGGGAGCGATGAAGGGAAGCGATTCCGAATCCTCATCATCGATGAAGAGCCCATGCTGGGCGAGGTCCTCGCCCTGCTCTTCTCGGATCGTCGATACGCCGTGGACGTCGCCACCAGCGCCGTCTCTGCTCTCGCGCGGATTGCGGCGGGCGCTCGCTACGACCTGGTCTTGTGCGACGCGGCGCTGCAAGGAATCACGTGCATCGAGCTGCGCGAAGAGGTCGAGCGCTCGAGCCCGGAGCTGGCCGAACGACTTGTCTTCATGACCGGCGGTCTGGCCGATCCGGTCCTCCGTGCCCGCATCGACGCCCTGGCCTGGCCGGTTCTCGTCAAACCGATAGACATCGACACGCTGGTAAGTCGACTGGAGCAGCGGATACAGTTGCGGACTCTGCCAGCGCGCGCAACGATGAAGGGCCGAGCGCTTCACCCGTTCGCAGCGGACGTACGCAGTTGTCGAGAGAAGTCGTCATCCTTCCCTTTCCGACGGCCCGTGAAGCCGTGCCCTCGGTGCGTCGCATCCGGAGCGGCCTGCTCTGCTCGTCGATGAAGTCGCTCCGCGAGCACGGGCACTTCGACGCCTACCTGGAGAAGCTCCCCCGCGAGCATCACGCACGAATC
Organism: Polyangiaceae bacterium; assembly: GCA_036393165.1. Taxonomy (GTDB): domain Bacteria; phylum Myxococcota_A; class Polyangia; order Polyangiales; family Polyangiaceae; genus Palsa-1150. The sequence goes on from DASVWO010000508.1 coordinate 8,727, forward strand.
CTGTCGCTGACCGCCGCTACCTGGATCGAGCCCGAGCTCGCCTTCCACCACTACGAGGCGTGCGAGGCGCTGGGCCTCGGCGCCGACGAGCAGGAGCGCATCGGCATGCAGGTCGCGCAGCATCTTCAGCGCGGGTTCCTCAAGGTCGTCCTGCGGCTCGTCGTCGAGTCGGGCGTCACTCCCTGGTCGGTTCTCGAGCGCTACCAGAAGCTCTGGGAGCGCTACTTCGACGGGAGCGCGATCGCCGTCTACAAGCTCGGCCCGAAGGAAGCTCGCGCCGAGGTGGTCGGCTTTCCGTTGGCCCGCATCGGCTACATCCAGGTGGGCGTCGGCGGAATCATGCGCGGGGTGACCGAGCTCGTGGCCAAACGGGTGTATGTCCGGAAGGTCGTGGCGCTCTGTTCGTCGACGACGCTCGGCTATCGACTCTCGTGGGTTTGAGCGGGTTCGCGATGTGCCGGCCTCACTTGGCGGGCGCGCCGATTTGCAGCGGGCGCACCTGTTCGTGAGAGCGTCGCATGAGAGCCCCGCGCAACAAGGCACGTTGGGCCCATGGTCCTGCAGTCGCACATGGCCGGTGCCACGGTCGTACGCGAGGGCCAGCGAGACCAGGCTGCGCAGCTCGCGCACGTTGCCGGGCCAGTCGTGGCGCATCAAGCGATCGATGGCGTCAGGGCTGATCCGCTTGAACGCTGAGCCCTTGCCGGCGACGTCCATGACCCGTCGCACGATCAGCGCGATGTCGTCCGCGCGCTCGCGCAACGGCGGCACGGTCAGACGCTGCTGCGCGATGCGGAAGGAGAGGTCGTCCCGGAACGCGCCGCAGCTTCGGTTGGATGTCGAGGGGCAGCTCGCCCAGCTCGTCCAGGAAGACGGTGCCCCCGTTGGCCTCCACGAACGGCGAGAGGCGCTTGCTCGTCGCTCCCGTGAACGCGCCCTTCTCGTGCCCGAACAGCGTGCTCTCGGCGAGGCTGGGCGGGATGGCCCCGCAATCGACGATGACGAACGGGCGCTCGGCGCGCTCGCTCGCCTCGTGAATCGCCTCGCCGATGGATTTTCCGCCGGTCCGCCTAAAAATCCGCCGACTGTCGTTCTTGTCAGTGCTGGCGGAGTTTCATGGATGCTTGCGCGGCGGCGATGTTGCGTCCGAGGAGGCTTGCGGCATGAGGCCCGCCTCGAGGGGGCGCGGGCAGACGTGCCGGCAGGCGCCCTCTGGCCCTGTTCTGGAACCCCTGCCTCCAAGTTCCTTTGCCCGGCTTGCGGCAAGCCCTCTACCCAACCGCAGACTCAGGGCCCTACTTCGCCCTGCAGCGACCCGGCTCGGTGTCGACGACGACGTTGCCGAGCAGCCGTCCCTCCACGGCGTCCGCGCGCGCACGGTCCGCGAGAGCCGCGTGGAGCCGCGCGATCTCGCTGGCGCTGCCGTCCTTGCAAAGGCGCGCGACGATCGCCTCGAGCGTCTTCTCGGGCTCTCCGCCACGGCCGGCCCGCACGGCCGGATCGGTCAGGTACGCCCCGAGCTTCTGATCGATCACGGCGGCGCGTGACCAGCCTTTGCCGAGCGCGGCCCACACCCACGGCACGAGCGCCATCGCGCCGGGACCGTCGTCGAGGAACTGCCCGAAGACCGTGGCGCTCACCGGTTCGCCGTACAGCCGCGCGAACTCGACGAAGTCGCGATCGCCGGCCTCCGTCCCGGGCTGATAGCCATAGGCGTGCCGGCACGCGTAGACGTGCAGCGCCGTGCCGCGCAGGGCAGGGGTGCTGCGCCACATCCGGTTCGCTTCGTCGACCAGCGCGTCCGAACAGACGTCGCCGCCCTCGTCCGGGTGATACTCCGCGCCGATGAGCTGCAATACGGCTGCACCCCAGACGCGCGGGTACGCTTCGAGAGCGCGCAGCAACGGGATGCTCTCCCGGGCGTTGTAGACGACGGCCGTCAGAAGCGGTGCGTCGTTGCGCGCGGCGAGCGCCGCGGCGAGGCGGTGGGTCTGCGCGTCGTCGGCCAGCGCGACGCGGATCCACGTCCCGCCGCAGCCGCCCATCATCCCGCGCGAGAGCCGGCCGTCCGGATCGACCGACGTCGGCATGTAGAGGATCTCGTCGAAGAGCTGAAAGCGCGCGTCCGGGCCCTGCATCGGGTGACCCGCCGCGATCCACGCGTCGGCGATCGAGAGCCCGAAGGCGAACGCGTCGAAGCCGCCGAACCCGGGGTGCACGGGATCGGTGCACCCGTACGGCGTCTCGAACACGTCGTGCGCGACCTTCAGCTTCTCGTCGGCGGTCATCGACGACAGGGCGCCGTTCAGCCAGGCGGTCCAGGTCGTCCGCGCCTGCTCCAGGTCCTGACGATCCGCCGCGGACATGCGGCTGTCGTGATCCGTCCAGATCGCCGACAGGGACGGGCCCTGGTCGAGGAGCCAACCCCGGATGTCACCGCCGAGGGCAGGGTCGGAGGCCGCGACGAGCGCGCACAGTCGTGTCAGTCGGCCGACGGCGATGGCCCACGACTTGCGCCCGTAATGCACCACGTAGTCGAAATACGAGCGCCACTCCGCCGGGGGGACGCTTTCCGGCTCGCGCGCTCCGTACCGCTGCTCCTGCGCGACGCGGTAGTCGTCCTCGAGCGCGCCCGACACGTCGACTCCGAGCTGTCCCCACCGGTTCGCCGGCTGGGCTGCGACCACGGCGGCCCCGTCGAACCGTTCGCTCGCGACGACCGGATCGTAGCGCAGCTCGACGCGCGTGAGCTTCGGCACCTCCGCCGCGAACAGCTCCGGCCTGCTCCTCTTCAGATCGCGCAGGTCCTTGGCCACAGAATCGACGAGCTCCGACACGGTGTCGTCGAGCCCCGATCGCGATCCTGGAGGCAGGAGGGCTTCGTCGATGCGGAAGGCGATGGGATGCCCGGCGACCTCGGACAGCTGCCGCGCCGCGGCGACCAGGCGAGCCGAGTGCGGATCGAACGGCAGCGACGCCCTGCCGGGCACGAGCTCGATGGACACGTCGTTCGCGACGACCGTGACGTTCGAGAGCGCGCCGCCGCAGGCGCTCACGAGCCCGAGCCACGCGAGCGCAGCCGCCGCGCGCGTCATCGGCAGTCCTTCGGCGTCACGCCGGCCAGCGAGGTGTCCAGCGCATCGCCGGGCCGCCGCGCGGCGTCGCGTTTCAGGTGGTAGGCCCAGAGCTTCGCGAACTCGCTTTGCCCCATGCGCTTGCAGACGTAGAGGACCGTTCCGGTGAACGGGTCGCTCTGGCCCGCGCGGCTGCGCTCGTTCGCGGGCAGCTGGAAGTAGGCATCGAGGTGCGGCAGCAGCAGGTCGACGGGCGACCATCCCTTCGTGAGCCAAGGCATGAGCCACTGCGACATGCCGGCCGCGCGCGGCCCTTGATCGAGGAAGCTGGCGAAGTCGGCGCGCGTGATCCCTCCGTCGAAGTTCGACGGGAACTTCGTGTACGCGGCCATGTCGTCGACCTTGTCGTTCACGATGTACTCCGAGGGAAGGTCGGTGTTTCCCCACGAAGCGGCGAGCATGTAGAGGATGACGCCGCGCCGTGCCGGGTAGGCGCGCCACAGACGCCGAAGCTCCGAAAAAGGCGCGTCGCCCGCGTCCTCGTCGTTGCCCATCTCGAGGGCGGCGTCGTGCCAGGTCGGCTCGTCGGGCTCGAGCTCGCGCCAGAGGGGGAGGTGGATGCCGACGTTCCGGAAGACGGTGCGCGTGAGGACGGGATCACGCCGCGCGATCAGGGCCTGTGCGAGGCGCTTCGTGTTGGCGTCGGTGCGAAGCGCGTACGGATACCACTCGCTGTCGCGGCAGTTCTTCCGCCCCTTGGGGTCGTCCTGGTCGTGCTCGATCGGGCACACGATGTCGGCGTAATAGGCCGACTCGCTGGTCGGATGGCCGGCCTTGGCCCAGCGGTCGGCGATCATCAGCCCGAAGTCGAACGGATCGAAGCCGGGGAACGGCCTGATGCCGTCGCGCACGGGGGGGAACGCGTTGTGCACGATCCATCCCGCCTCGTCGTCGGGGAGGGATGCCATGGTCGCGGTGAGCCAGGCCGACCACGCGGCCTCGGCGCGGTGCCAGGGCGCGTCGGGTGGCAGCGCCAGCACGCGCGGCGTGTCGTTCCAGTACGCCCTGGCGTAATCGTCCATGCGATCGAGCAGCCATCTGCGGATGTCGTGCGACAGCTTCGCGTCGCCGGTGCCCACGAGCTGCGCCAGCCGGAGCGCCTTCAGGATCGTCTCGGGGCCGTACTCGGGGTTGCTCGGCTGGGACCCGAGCCACTCGAAGTACGCCGCGCGATCGGCCCGCGCCACCGCGTCCGGATCGACGTTGGCGAAGCGGCGGGCGATCATGTCCGCGTACGCCTTCTCGATCGCGTCGGAGAGCGTGCCGCGAGGGACGAGCGTCGCGCCGGCGGTGCCGGTCAGCACGACGGCATGGTTTGCGAGATCCAGCTCGGCTCCCTTTCGCTCGACCTCGTACCGGCAGATCACGCGGTCGATGAGCGGCATGGCGTACGCGAACGCTTCCGGGCGTCCGCGCTGCTCGTCCGCCAAGTCGCGCGCGCTCTCCTCGAGCATGTCGGCCAGCGCATCTTCGAAGCCCTGCCGCCAGTCTGGCAGCCGGGCAACGTCGAATTCGAACGCCATCGGGTGGCCCGCGATGGTTTCCAGCCGCGCGGCCGCCTGCTGGATGCGCGCCTGGCTCGGATCGAAGGGAAGCGACCCGCCGCCGGGCGCCACCTCCACGCTCACGTGCTTCGTGATGAACACCGTCGACGTCCCGCCGCAGCCGGCGGCCACGATCAGCGCCAGCGGCGCCGCCAGCCATGAGGGGCAGCGAGACTCGTACATGGTGGGCGTCTGGATAGACGGAGCTGGCCCCGGAGTCGATCACTGACGCACGCGCTCGATCGGCTCCGGGAGCCACGTCGGCCTTGGCCGACGCGGCCATCTTGCGACTCACTCTCCGAGGCTGGCCTGCGGCAGCGTGAACCCAAAGCGCGCGCCGCCGCCCGGGTTGGCCTCGACCCAGATGCGGCCGCCGTGGAGGCTGACGATCCGCCGGCAGATGTACAGGCCGAGCCCCACGCTCCCGCGCCGCTCTCCGCCCTGCACGAAGCGCTCGAAGATCCGCTCGCTATCTTCCCGCGAGACTCCCGGCCCCTCGTCGGCGACCCGGCACACCGCTTCTTCGCCCTCGAGGGCGACCGTGACGTCGACGCCCCGGCCTGGCGGGGAGTGCCGGATGGCGTTCGTCAGCAGGTTCGCGAAGACCTGCTCGAGCCAGTCGGCGTTTCCCGGCGCTCGGACGGCATCGGGCGCATTCACCGCGAGGGTCACGTGCGCGTCCGCGGCCAGTGCCGAGAGACCGTCGACGACCCTCCGGGCCAGCTCGTCCACGCGCACCGGTTCGACGGAACCGGCAGGCAGCGCACCGTCGACGGCGTCGAGGCGCGCCGCCAGGAGCAGGCTGTCGATCAACGCGACCATGCGCCTGGCGTGGCGCTCGACGCGTTCGGCATGCCGCTCCGGCTCCACGGGTCTCGCCGTGGACGCCTTGTGGCGCAACGAGGCCTCGGTGAGGAGGATCGAGTTCAAGGGCGCCTTCAGATCGTGCGCCAGGGCCGCGATGAACATCTCGCGGAGCTCCGCCTGCTGCTGGAGCCTCCGCTTCGCGACGTCCAGATCGCGCGCCTGGCGCGAGAGCTCTCTCGTCGTGTTGGCCAGTGTGCTGTTGGCCTGCATCAGCTTCTCGACCATCCCCTCCGAGTAACCAGTGACATGCTGCGCGATGAAGAGCTGCTCGTCGGCGCACGAGAGGATGAGAAACCGGACGGCGACCGGCGGTCCGCTGGACCGCCGAACCTGCAGCTCGGGGCTGGTGGCGAACGTGCTCTTTCGAAGCGCCTCGGCCAGCTTCTCCCAGCTGCGCTCGTCGAACAGCTCGCTCACGTCCGCCCCGACACGAAGCATCGCGAACACGGCGCGGGCCGAGGCGTTGGCTTCCTGCACGCGGCCATCGCGAACGGCGAACACGGGGACCTGTCCGTCGGCGACGAGCTCCGCCCGGAGCTCACTTCCAACCACGGATCACCTCGACGGCTTCGGTCCCGCATCGCGCGGCGGCGTCGGCGCCCATGGCTTCGCGGCCGGCGACGTCGACCGCGCTGCCTCCGACCAGAACCTTGGCCGACGGGAGAGCTCCACGCAGGAGGTCGATCGCATCCTTCGTCACGCCGACGTGCCAGACGAGCGTCACCGACAGGGCGATGACTCTGGGGTCGAAACCCTTGGCGTGATGCACGAGGTCCTCGGTCGGGACTTCACCTCCGAGGAAGCGATCGTCCCAGCCATCCAGCGCAAGCAAGTCGGCGACCATCCGGAGGCCGAACTCGTGCCGCTCACCCGCTGCGCACGCCAGCAGCACGCGCGGGCCGCGCGGCGGCCAGTCGAACCGCGGGTAGAGCGCGGCGACGGCAGACTGCGCCGTGTTCGTCGCCAGGTGCTCGTCGGCCACCGAGATGCGGTTGGCCCACCAGAGCCGGCCGACCTCCTGGAGCGCCGGCTGGATGACCTGCTCGTAGAGGAAGGCGACCCCATGCCGCTCGAAGACGCGCCTCGCGTAGGCCTCCGCCTCTCGCCGGTCGCCTTCGAGGATGAACCCGAGGAACGGATCGGGTTCGTGGACGAGTGAAACCGCGTGCGCCACACGGCATATGGACAATCACTCCCGGCTTCTTTTTCAAGCGGGGCCGTTCCCTGTCCTCCGAGACAGGCATCGCTCGGTGCATTGAAGTTCCACTGCGCTCCAGCCGTCGAACCGACTAGATCTTCGAGACGATGCCGCCTACGTGCAGAAGCGGGCGCAGGCCGGGTCCGCGTTCCAGCCGATCGACGTGAAGATCGACCTCGCGATCGCACGGCCGCTCGCGTCGTGGCTGAAAGTGGCGATCGATGGAAGGCTCACGACGCAGAGCGGCGTGATCGACACCATGGACTCGGCCGGAGCGCCGGTCTCGCAGCTCCTCTTCACGAACGCGCTCGTGACCGAGGTGGGGCTTCCCGAGGTGGGCGGGGGCCTCTCGGTGGTCGACGGCGCGATCGACATCCAGCTCGACCCCGAAACGACCACCTACCAGCGCGCGACGGCCCCGGCGGGTACGGCCTCCGCGAACAATCCACAGCGCACGCTGCCCACCGCGTTCCTCTTCAGCGTCGAAGGAGTCACCTGGGGCGCGGGAATCCACCTCAAGCCGCTGATCTGGAAGGCGAGCGCGGACCTGGGGACGAGCGGCGGCTCGCGCACCTACGCCAAACCCTTCACGCAACCCACCGTCGTCGCCACGTTCGCCGCCTCGGCGGGCAGCCCCTGGAAGAGCTGGATCACTTCCGGGGCGGCGGCGAAGAGCGGGACGCTCCAGTACGTCACGGCCAGCGGTCAGCCGCTGGCCACCGTGAACCTCATCGGGCTCGTGCCGACGCGCGTCGCCCCGAGCGCCATGAATGCTGGCGCGAGCCAGACCATCCAGACCGACGAGGTCACGATGAGCGTGCAGCGGGCCGAGATCGTCCTTCCTCCCTAGCGCGCGACTTCACATCGGTGGCGGCGCGATGTGCTGCAGGTTGAGGCCGCCGGGGTACTGGTAGCTCGTGTACGACCCGTATCCCATCACCTGGAGCGACACCGGCGCCGAAGCCTCGAGCACGTGCGTGGCCCCGCTCGTCGACGCCAGCGCGATGCGGACGACGCCGAAGCTCGTTCCGGTGATCGGGGTCGGGGCCTGCGTGACGGGCGCGCCGTCGAGCATGAGCGTCGCGCCATTCGGGACCACGACGACGGCGAAGCCCTGCTCGTAGACCGTGGGGGCAGGGAAGAGGTAGCGCGTGCGGAACTGCTCCACGGGCGGGACGAAGCTCTCGTCCGGATCGCCCTCCTGGTTCGGCGCCATCGTCGTGGGATCCACCACGGTGGCGCCCTGCGTGAAGAGGCCCACGCCGAACGGCGCGCTGCCCCGCACCTCGAAGTCGCTCGATACGACGCCGCAGTCGACGACCTGGCCGGCCGCGAGCGTCGTGGGGCAGCCCCCGGGCGACGTGGGTACGTACGTGAGCGTCGTGTTGTCGAAGTCGCCGTAGAAGCGCACGACCTGTCCGACGACGTTCGCGCGTGGGCCGTCGGGCTGCGCCACGACGTAGTCCTTGCCGAGCGCCTCCGCCGGGAACACCGTCTCCTCGATGTGATCGCAGGCCGGCGTGGTGTCGGGCACGTCGACGCACGGCAGGCCCGTGATCACCTGCACCGGGTGGTCCGCCTGGACCACCGAGCCACTCGGATCGGACGTCGTGGTGTTCCCACCCACGAGCTGCGCGACGTCGCCGGCGTTCATGGTGAGCGTGAGCGTGCCGTTCGCAGCCGTCGCGGCGACGCCGGTGCCGGCGATGATCTGGCCGGTGCTCGAGAGCTTCACGTTCACCGTGGTGCTGTCGGCGGTCGCCGTGATCGTCACGACCGACGGGAGCATCCCGGTGCCCCAGCCGGCGTGCGCCATCACCCGGTAGTTGCCGGTGAGCGCCGTCGTCGGCAGCAGCAGCGAGGCGTCGTTCGAGAACGAGTAGCAACCGATGGCCATACCGGCCTGCGTGCACACCGTGTTGCCGGGGCACGCGCTCCAGCTCTTGCCGCTGGGACCGCCCATGCCCTGGTACTCGTACGCGTTGAACTGGTACACGGTGACCGGCAAGTCGGACGTGAGGTGGTACGCAGAGGCCGGCGCCAGCACGCTCGCGGTGACCCCCATCACGCTGCCGCAGCTGTCCGCGTCGGAGCCCTTGAGGGCGCTCACCCAAGGGAGGTACATCGTGGTGGTCGAGCCGGCCGTCACCGTCGCCATCTGGTTCACGTTGCCCGGACCGGTGACCGAGACGTTCGCGGTCTGCGAGCCCGCGTTGGACACGACCACCGCGTAGTCGAAGATCGACCAGACGAGATTCGGCGTCACCGTGGGCCAGAAGTCGCAGCCCATGTACGAGCCGGAGCCGGCCGCCTGGGCGCACGTCGCCGGATCCACGACGCCGCCGTCGCCTCCGGAGCTCGACGTGCCGCCGCTGCTCCCGCCGCTGCCGCCCGAGGAGGAGGAGGAGCCGCTGGAGCTGCCGGACCCACTGGACGACCCGGTGCCGCCCGAAGATCCGCTGCTGCTCGAGCCGAAGCCGCCGCTGCTAGATCCGGCGCCTCCGTCGGTGCCGGCTCCGGTGTTCGCGGTGCTCCCGCCGCACGCGCCGACCATCAGCCACGCAGCCGTCAGCGCGACCAGCATGCCTCCCAGTTTCATCGCCTGGACCCCCCGCTCGCGGATCGAGTACCCACCCCGGGCGAGTGTCAGTCCGGGCGCCGTCAGCGTCAATGCGCTCGATCGCGGCGATCCTGGGTTCGATTCCCCGCTTCCGTGGGAATGCATGCAATGCCTCGAACGCTGTACTACGTCGTTGTGCCCCCCTTGCATCAGCAAGCGCGACCATGAGTGGTCTCAGAGCCGTCAGCGACGACCTGTGGTTCGCCGACGGTCCCGTGATCCGAGCCTATGGCTTCCTGTTTCCGACGCGGATGGTCATCGCGCGGCTCGCTACGGGAGCGCTCTGGATCTGGTCCCCCATCCGGCTCGACGACGCGTTGCGAGCCGAGATCTCCCAGCTCGGAGAACCCCGCTACGCGGTAGAGCCCAACAAGCTCCATCACCTCGCGCTGCCGGAGTGGATCTCGACGTGGCCCTCGCTGAGCGTATATGCGCCCCCCGGGTTGTGCCGAAAGCGTCGGGACATCCATTTTGCCGGTGAGCTCGTCGACGAAGCGGCTCCCCAGTGGCGCGACGAGATCGAGCAGGTTGTCGTCGAGGGAAGCTTCGCTCTCACCGAAGTACTCTTCTTTCATCGAGCTTCGAGCACCTGCCTCATCGGCGACTTGATCGAGCAGCACGACGAGCCATCGCTGGCGACGTGGCAGCGCTGGTTCGCAAGGGTTGGCGGGGTGGGCCGGGACGGCGGCACGGCCGTCCCGTGGAGATGGACGTTCCTTCGTCGAACCCGTACTCGCCGTGCAATCGCGCGCGCTGTCGCGTGGTCACCCCAGCGCCTGGTGATTGCCCACGGGTCCTGCCCGATCGAGGGCGGCACCGACGCGCTCCGCCGGCACTTCCGCTGGCTCCAGCACCGCTAGCCGAGGGCTCCGCGCAACGGCGAATCAGATGCGGGCAGCGATGGCGACCTCGGAGCAGACGCCCCAAGAGGAAACGACCTCGCCATCGAGCTGGTTCCACGCGGCGTCGTCGAGGAACGTGCCGACGCGGATCGGACGGCAGCCCCCCACGAGTCGCGGGTTCCATGCGTGGATGGCCTTCCAGACGGCGCACAGAGAACGCGACAGGGCGGTCTGCCCGTCGGTCATCGCGACCACACAAAGCAAGCCCCCTGGAGCCAAGAGCCGATGCGCTTCGCGGAAGACCGCCACGAGATCGGGCTCCTCCAGCAGATCCAGGACGTAGGTCGCCACGAAGCGGTCGAACGCGCTGTCCGCGTCTGGCCAGCGCATCGCACCATCCGATTGGCGGACCTCGGCACGCTCGCGCCAGCGCGCCAGGCGCTGGCGGCTCAATCGGACCATCGTCTCGCTCACGTCGACGCCGACGTAGCGAGAGCCTTGCGGCAGCTGCTCGAAGAGGAGGCGCTGGGCGAGGCGCCCCGTGCCGCACCCGAGCTCGAATACCGCTCGTGCACGGTTGAACTGGCCGAGCGCGAGGAGGCGCTCGAGGGCCGCGTTCTCGTAGAACTGCAGGTCCTGCCTCTTGCCGAACCGATCGTAGAAGCGCTTGGCGTCGCTCGCCGTGAACGGGGCGCGGGACATGGTCTGATCCCCCCTTTAGCGCACATGAAGCCCAACGGACGGGGAGACGATTCGAGCTCGATGACCTCGCAGGTCATGGTCATGCGGTTTGTTGCGTTCTAGCCTCACCCAAATGACCGGCCTCGCCCCAGCCTCGGCGCGGTCGTTCGGCGAATTGCTTCGCGAATGGCGCCATGCCCGGGGCACGAGCCAGCTGGCCTTGTCGGTGCGGACGCGCGTCTCGACGCGGCACCTGAGCTACCTCGAGACGGGGCGCGCCAGGCCCAGCCGCGAAATGGTGCTCACCCTCGCGCAGGCCCTCGAAATGTCGCTTCGCGATCGCAACGCCTTCCTCCACGCAGCCGGGTTCGCGCCGATGTACCGCGAGACACCCCTCGATGCGCTGGCGATGGCCCCCGTGCGCGAAGCCATCGACCTCCTTCTCCGCTCGACGGAGCCGAACCCGACCTTCGTCTTGAACCGTCGCGCGGACGTTCTCGAGACCAATGACACGGGCGACTGGCTCCTGAGGACGTTCAACGAGGATCTCGGCTCGTTTTCGAGGCCCTACAACATCGCCAGGATCCTCGTGTCTCCGATGGGCGACCGTGCCTTCATCGAAAACTGGCCGGAGGTTGCCCGCCGTGGCCTCGGGCGGCTGAGGCGTGAGCTCGGGGGCGCCCATGTCCGCGACGCTGTCGACGAAGAGCTGCTGAAGATGATCGATGCAGCCCTCCTCGAGCTCGGCGACCTCCCGGACCCTTCGGTGGAGGCCCCCTCGGTGCTCTATCCAATCCGATTTCGGCGAGGGGAGCTCGCGCTGAATCTGTTCACCACGATCGCCACGCTGGGGACGCCGGTCGACGTGACACTCCAGGAGCTCAGAGTCGAGATGTTCTTCCCGGCCGATGAGCACAGCAAGCGGGTGCTCGAGCATCGGAGGAGCGCCGGTGCTCCATGACCTCGGAGGTTATCGACTGGCCCACCCTCAGTACGCAACATGGCCAGGATGAAGAGGCTGATCGCGATCGCTGTGTCGGCCGCCGTCTGCGGCGGCCTGATTGGGGCTTGCTCCGTGAGGAAGCCCGCCGACAGCTCGAATGCCGCGCAAATCCTCAGGCAGATAGAGCTGAACTGGGAGGACGCGGTTCAGGCCCGCGATGTCGACAGGGTGGGTCAAATCGAGGCGGATGACTGGAGGAGCGTCGGGCACGACGGGAAGGTCGAGACCCGGGACGACGATCTGAACGGCCTGAGGTCCGGCAAGGGCGGGCACGTGGAGGCCGAGCTCGGGCCACTCGACGTGAAGATGTTGGGCGACGACATTGCCGTGGTCCAGAGCACCCTGACGGACAAGTCTGCAGCTGCCGCTGGGACTGGACATGACGGCGGCAGACCGGCCTACGCCTACATGGACGTTTGGGTGAAGCGCGGCGGCAAGTGGGTCGTCGTTCGCTCCCAGACGGCCAGGGTGAACTGAGGGGCGCTGTGACTTGGTCCCTTCGAGCGGAAACGATTCGCCCCTCGCCGCGCAGCATCAGGGCGGCCGCGAGCCGCCGGGACACTCGTCGTGGCAGAACGTCGGACCGCCGCTGTACCAACGCATCGGCGCAGTTCGTCAGCGGCGGGACTGGCGGCGCTCGATGACGTGGATCAACCCGTCGAATGCATCCCGCATCGCCCAGGCCCGGCTGCTCGCGTCGCCGAGCGACGCCGCGCGCTGGCGCCCGTTTTCGAGCGCCTGCACTGGCCCCGCACACGCCGGCGGCAGCTTGCGCTCCAGGTCGCCGGCAGCTCCGTCGTAGAGGTGGTAGCACCCGGCGAAGTTGCCGCCGTTGTACAGGGGCGCGCCGATCTCGATGGCGTCCTCGATCCCGTTCATGAGCGTGTCCAGGTCGGCGTCGCTGCAGCCGTCGAGGATCGACAGCGCATGATTGGGGACGTGGCGCGTCACCGGGGGAAGGTTCGGAGCGGTACCGGCGGGGTCGCCCGGGGAGCCGCTGGACACCGGGACGGCGCGGGCACGACGCCCCGCGACCGTCAGAAAGAGGACGGCGCCACCCACCGTGATCATCATGCCGACCCCGACGAGGACGAAGACGAGCACCAGCCAGGTCCCGCCCGTCTTCGGTGCCTGAGGCGGCGGCGCGGGCGCTTGCGGCGGGTAGGGAGTCACCGATTCATGGGTCGCACCCGAGCTCACGGGGCGTCAAGACTCGGCGGTCGCACTCCCCCCCCCCCCGACCTGTCTGGAGGACGGGCGCACCTTGACGAGTGGCGTAGTGTCACTACACGTGTAATGCACGTGCGGCTAGCAGCAGGCCGCCCACGTGGGTACGGCGCACTCGCGTACCTCCGCGTCCATCGATGGCCCCCCTGCGTCGATCGATGGGCCTGAAGAGGAGCCCACGCCGGAAGAGGACGACGACGCCCCGGAGGAACTCGACGAGGCCGAAGCGCCGGAGGACGAACCCGACGAGGACACGCCCGAGGAACTCGAAGAAGACGCTGCGCCGGATGACCCCGAGCTCGACGACGTGACGACGCCCGAGGAGGATCCAGTGCCCATGGTTCCCGGGCCAGGCAACGCCTTGCCTCCACATGCGCCGGCTGCGCTCGTGCCCATCCCCACGACGACGATGACGTGAAAGAGCTTCCGAGTGCGGCGCATTGCAAGCGGAGTCTACCACCTGACTCCGAGCCTCCACGACCGCCGTCCTGAACCCTAGCGCCGGTCGAGTGAGCTATTCGAGCAACCCCTCCTTCTTCGCCATGTCGCGCAGCTTGTCTTTCACGTGCTGGAACCGCTTGCGCAGACGCGCAGCCTCTCGTGCCACCGCAGCGTCGTCCAGTGGCGCGTCGCCTTTGCCCTCTTGCTCGTGCAGGATGCGCGCGAGGTCGTTCCAGGCGAGGCCGCGGTCGATGCGCAGCACGAGGAGCATCTGATCCGACTGCGGCAACGACTTGCGGAGAGCTTGCAGGCGCGTCTTCTTCTCGGTGCGAAGGAAGGCGGCAGTCTCGGTACGAACGCGTGCCGCCAGCTGGTTCAACGCGGCGTCCCCGGTGCGAGGGGCGCGGCGCTCGCGGTGGGCGACGTCGCGCTTGCCCCTGCGCGAGACGTTTCGCGCGACGGCGTACGTCCAGGTCCGCACGGTGCTCTCCCAGGCAAACGTGGGCAGGCTCCGCCAAACGGCTTCGGCGAGCTCGGCGAACGCGTCGTTCGCATCCGTCTCGTTGCGATGCACGGAGAGGAGGAAGCCGTAGACCTCGGGCCCATACCCTTTGAGGACTGCAGTCGCCGCAGCCGCCCAGTCGCTCGAGTCGCACAGCGCTTTCACGTCGCTCTCGAGACGGGCGTGCGCGCTGTCCTCCACGATGGGAGAGCGTACACCAAGGGGAAAGCACGAAACCTGATGCCGAGCCGCGCCAACATTGGCAAGATCCGCCTTTGTGACCGGCGATGGGGAGAGCGATCGGCCCGCGGAGGGGACGACGACGCCCGCGGACTCCTGGCTCCGCGATGCCGTCGCGGCGCCCGCCTGCTCCCCCGGCGGTCCGGAGCCGCGCCTGGCGGCCGGCGACCTGATCGCCGAGCGTTACCGCCTCGAGAAACCGCTGGGGCAAGGTGGCATGGGCGTCGTGTGGGCCGCGCGCCACGTCGTGACGCGCAAGCCGGTCGCGCTCAAGTTCGTCAAGCACGCGAACCGCGAGCGCCCGGAGACGCGCCAGCGATTCCTCCGCGAGGCGCGGGCAGCCTGCGCGGTCCGGCACCCGAGCGTCGTTGCGGTGCACGACGTGCTGGAGCTCGAGGACGGGTCGCCGGTCATGGTCATGGATCTCCTGGTGGGCGAGAGCATGGCGCAGCGTCTCGAGCGCGAGCGCGCGCTTCCGCTCTCCGAGGTGGCGCGCCTCATGGTGCCCGTGTGCGCCGGCGTCGGGTCGGCGCACGCGCTCGGGATCGTCCACCGCGATCTCAAGCCGGACAACATCTTCCTCTGCGACGAGGTCGACGGCACTGCCGGCGTGAAGGTGCTCGACTTCGGCATCGCGAAGCTCACTGCAACCGAAGGCGACGCGGCGCACACGGGCGCGTCGACGAACACGGGGGTCCTGCTCGGGACGCCCTATTACATGGCGCCGGAGCAGATGTTCGCGGAGAAGAACATCGACCATCGCGCCGACCTCTGGGCCATCGGCGTCATCCTCTACGAAGCGCTCTCCGGCAAGCGGCCCACGCAGGCCGAGAACGTGGGCCAGATCCTCAAGGTGATAGCGAGGGACAAGATCGTCCCTCTGCGCCGGCTGGCGCCCTCGGTGCCCGAGCCCGTGCTCGATCTGGTCGGCAGACTCCTCGAGGTCGAACCGGAGCAGAGGCCATCGGATCTGCGCGAAGTGGTCGACGTCCTGTCGAAGTACACGAGCGCGCAGGCCGAGCCATTCGGAGCGCCGCGCGCCGCTTCCTCGTCGAACGTTCGACCGCCTCGCCGCTGGACGCTGCCTGCCGTCATGGCCGGTCTCGCGATCGCAGGCGCGGGCGCCGTGGCCATCGGGATCTTCGGTCGGTCCTCGGCGGTCCGTCCGGCGCAGGCCGTGCCTGCCTCGAGCGTGATGGCCGCACCCGCGTCCGCGCCCACGCTGGCAAGCGCCACTCCGTCGGCTTTGGTGCCCACGCCCGCGGCCGTCGAGAGCGCCGCAGTTGCACCTGTGGAAACGGCGACGACCATGCGTCCGCCCGTGCCGCGGGTGCGTCCGAGCACGACGGCGAACGCTCCGGCGCTCGCGAGCGCGGCGCCTGCTCCATCGCCCGCTCCTTCATCCATGCCGGCGCCCAGGCCGCCGGCGGCAACGCCGAAGATGAGCGACGACCTCTGAGCGATCCTCAGAAGGCGTAGTCCGCCGTGAGCTGCGGCAGCAGCAGACCGAACGGCCGGAACGCCCGCTCGTTCTCGAGCACCGCCGAGTCGCGCGCGCACCCGACCTGGTTCGGCTGCTGGGCGGTGCACGTGTTCGGAACCACCGCCGGACCGAACGCGTAGACCGGACCGTCGCTCGCCACGAAGAGCGCCGCGAGATGTAGGCCGAGGCGGAGTGCGCCCAGCGGGATCTCGAGCCCCACCTCGGGCATCACGAAGAAGGGAACGGACGTGAGCGTGCTGCCGGCGCCGGGGATCCCGAGGGGCACCGACTGCGATCCGGCCGACGCCGTGCCGGTGAGTACGTCGGTGGACTCCGCTGCCAGGACGCCGACGGTAATCCGCGAGCGCATGCGCAGGCCGAACCCGATCGGCTGCCAGAACGACGCTCCCGCGCCCAAGAGGTAGCCGTTGAGCCGCAGCACGTCGTGCAGCGCGTACGTCACGGGTGCGCCGTTCTCGAGGAACCCGGCGGCGGCCGAGCGCGACACGGATTCGCTCAGCGACGCGTGGCCGAACGTGAGCTCCGCGGTCAGCCGCGCCGGCAGCTCGTACCCGACGCGCACGCCGACGAGGAGCCCATTCGCGAGGCCACGGCTCGAGCACGAAGAGGGGCACGCGCCCTCGGCGTCGCTCCCGAACGACGGACCGACGCCGTAGCCGAGCAGCGCGCCGACGACGACGTGCGCCGACCGCCTGCGAGGCCATCGTGGGCTCGATTCGTCCACGTTCAGCGTGAGCGCCGTCTCCGCATCGGTCGGGCCCCGGTCCACCGTTTGCCGGAAGGTGATCGATTGCGGAAAGTACCCTTCCTCGCTCGCTTCCAGCCGATAGGTTCCCTCTGGGAGCGGCCCCTCCCAGCGGCCCTTGCCGAGAGGCACGCCATCGAGCGCGAGATCCGCAGTCGGCGGCGTGACCGTGAGGCGCAGCGACGGGCCCAGACGAGAGGAGGACAGACGGAGCAACGTCGTCTGGCCCTGGAGCACCGCGGCCCGCGCGGGGGCCGACCCGCTGTCTCCCTTGCGTGTGCGGACGACGTGCACGCCGGGCGCCAGTCGCCCCTCCCACGGCGCGGGCCCGAGCGCCACGCCGTCGACCAGCACGTCGGCATCCGGGAGCGCCGCGTCCTCGACGCGCAGTCCGCCCGAGGCCTGCAGCGGCTCGAGGCGCGCGTCCACCGAGAGGGTCGCGCCCACGGCAACGTCGATGTCGCTTTCGGACGCGACGTAGCCGTCGCGAATGACGCGGAGCTGGTGGTGCCCGGGCATCACGCGGACGGCAGTGTTGAGCGGGAGCTTGCCGCGCGCGCGGCCATCGATGACGACCGTGCCGTCCACGTTGGCCGATACGCGCACCGAGCCGACCTGGGCGCGGAGCCACGCCATCGACTGCGGAACGGTCACGCGATCCTCGGCATCCAGGTCGGCGCCGAAGCTCGCCAGCAGCTCCTCGTAGAGCTCGAGCGCCTCGTCGTAGCGCCCGAGGACCCGAAGGCAGTTCGCCGCGTCCTTGGTGTTGCCCTTCGCCGGGAAGATGGCGCGCGACCGGAGGAAGAACTCGAGCGCGCGCTCGGCGTCGCCGGCATTGTAGAGGGCGAGGCCCTTGCGCAGCTCGGTGCGGGCTTGCTCGACGCGCGAATCCTCGGCGCGCGCGCTGCGAGCGATGACCAGCGTGACGAGGACGATGAGCAGTGCGAGCAGCCACCTGGCATCGGGCCTCTGCGAGCTGCCGCCGGGGATACCGCAGGCGCACGATCCCGGGTCGGTCGGTTGCGCGGGGAAGCTCGCCTCCGACGCGCAGTGTCCCGTGACGTCGCACTGTTCTCCCGCCGGGCAGTCCGCCGTGGTGTTGCACGTGGTCTTGGGCGGGGGCGTCGCGACGCATACGCCGCTCGCGCACACGCCGCTGGCGCCCGTGCTCGACGAGCACGCCTTGCCGCTGGCCGGATAATCGCAGTCCCCCTGGCCGTTGCAGTGCCCGGTCGAGCTGCACGTCGGGTCGCCCGTGGGCTCGCATCCGGAGACGGCGACGCTTCCTTGCTTGCGCGCTCCGCAGGTGCCGTCGTGTCCCCCCGGCGCCTGGTCCGCGGCGAAGCAGGACTCGCAGCCTCCGCTGCATGCGCTGTTGCAGCAGACGCGGGCGCCGGTGGTGCCGACGCAATGTCCGTTGATGCATTCGGAGTCCGAATCGCACGGTGTCGCGTTCGGCGATCCCGCCAGCGTCACGAACACACCGGCGCTCGGCACTCCGTCCACGACGACGTGGACCCAGCCGGGGCCGGGGTAGCTGGTCTGCGGCACCTTCCATGTGAGCATCGTGTCGGTCCATCCGCCCCCGACGGCGCCGAAGATGGGGCCACCGCCTTCGGAGGGCATGAAGAAGACGAGCGGCACCGACAGGGGGAGGGCGGGCAGGGCGTCCGCCCCGGCGGCCGTCACGTGCTCGAAGCCGGTTCCGGTGATGGTGACCGAGTCCCCCGCGTGGATGGACGAGGTGCTCAGGGAGGCGATGGTGGGTCGCACGACACCCGCCGGAAGCGGGTGCGCGATGGCGTAGCTACCGGTCCCCAGGAGAAAGAGCGATCCGTCCGCGAGGCGTTCCATCGGGGTGATGGCAGACGTGAACGATTGCTCGAAGGAGTCGGTCGTCGACTGGAGCGATGAGGAGAAGTCCTGACATGCCGCAGGCGAACAGATTGCGGCCTCTCCCGACAGCCAGAGCTTCGCGCTCGTGGGGCTCGTGACCGGGGGGCCGAAGGTGCGGATGTCGGATGCGCTCACGAGCTCCCGGAACGAAGAGTCGGTCGCGACGAGCACGTTGCCGTTGGTCAACGCGATCGTTGCGGTGCTGCTCGAAGGCTCGGTGGTGGACGTCGCGACCGTCTGTCCGCTGGGCACGTCGAAGACCTCGAGGGTCGTCACCGGGTTCTTGCTGGCGTCCTCGCCGCCCGCAACCACCACTTGACCCGACGAGAGCAGCGCGGCGCTGTGATGCACGCGCGCGACCTGGAGGTGCCCGATGGCCGAAAACGTGCCCTTCGAAGCGTCGAAGAGCTCGACGCTCGTGGTGAGGCCGGCGCTTGCGCTGCCCCCCGCGAGAAGGACATTGCCCGTCGGTAGCAGCGTGGCCGTGTGGCCGGCCCGAGCCAGGAACAGTTTCCCCGCCGCGGTGAACCGACCGGACTGGGGGTCGTACTCCTCGGCGTCGGCGGTCGGATTGTTCGCCGGGTCCCTTCCTCCTGCAACGAGCACGCGACCGGAAGACAGCAGCGTCGCAGTCGCATGGGTCCGCGCCACGGCCAGGGATCCGGTGGGCGAGAACTGGCCTGTGGCCGGATCCAGGAGCTCCGCCGAGAACGATGGTGTCGAGTCTTCGATTCCACCTGCCAGGAGAAGCTGATGGTTCGGGAGCAGTGTGAGCGTCGGGCTCGTGCGATTCGGCGCGCCGGGGTTCGCCCACGAGAACGTTTCGGACTGTGGATCGTAGAGCTCCGCCGCGGAGACGTTGCCGTTGTCGCCAACGCCCCCCACGATGAGCACCTCGTGGGAAGGGAGCAGAACGGCATCGTGGGAAGCGCGCGCGGCGGCGGGGGCGCCCTTCGTCGCGGTGAACACGCCCGTCATCGGGTCGTAGAGCTCCGCCGAAGCTCGAGGATTCCCGTTCGCATCCACGCCGCCCACGACGAGCACCTTGCCGGAGACAAGCGTCGTAGTCGTGTGCAAGGCCCGGGGGACCGACATGCTGTTCGTCATCGAGAAAGAGCCTGTGGTCGGGTCGTAGATCTCGGCCGTCGCCGTGGGGGGAGGACACGTCTGCTGTGGGCAGGCACCCGTGACGCCGCCCGTCACGAGGACCCGCCCGTCGCCAAGGACGGCCACGGCTCCAGAGAGGCGGCCGACGCTCATCGTTCCCGCCGTGAGGCGAAACCTGCCCGCCGCGGGATCGTAGATTTCTGCCGTGTCGAGTGGTGCGTCGCAGTCCATGGCCGGACAGTCGTTGTCGATCCGGCCGCCGCCCGCGAACAGAACCGTCCCATCCTGCAGGGCCGCCGCGAGAGCCTGATAGCGAGGCGTCACGAACGAACCCGTGCTCGCGAACTGGCCGGCGACGGGGTCGTAAACCTCGACGTCCTCGATCGAGCCGCCCTGACCTGGGGTGACACCGGTCACGAGCACCTGACCGCTGGGAAGAAGCGTGCCCCAATCCAAGTTGCTCAGATTCAGAAGACCACCGGTGTTGCTGAATGCGTTGGTCGAAGGGTCGTAGAGCGCTGCGTTGTTCGCAGACATCCCTTCGGTCAATCCGCCCGCGATGAGGACCTTCCCCGAGAGGAGCAGCGTCGCGGCCTGCTGGGATGCGGGCCACGGCAGGGAGGGGCCGGGCGTGAAGTTGCGCGTGTCGGGATCGAAGATCTCGGTGGATGACAGGACAGTCCCGTCAGTGGCGGAGCCTCCCACGACGAACACTTTGCCGGTGGCCGGCAGCAACGTCGCCGAGTGCCCGACGCGCCCGACCGCCAAACCGCCAAAGGGCTGGAGCGTCTTCGCATTGAGGAGGTACGTCTGCGCGCTGTCCACGGCGATCGTCTCTGGCGTGCCTCCTCCCGAGAGAAGCACGTTGCCCGAGGGCAGAAGCGTCGCCGTTTGGTACGCCGTCGTCACCAGCTCCGGCTGGGCGACCGGAACGAAGGTGCCCCTCGTGGGCTCGTACATCTCTGCCTGCCCCACGGCGGGAGGGGGACTTTGCAGGGATGGAGGGTTCGAAGTCTCGCCGCCCGTCAGGAGGACCTCCCCGGTGGGCAGCAGGGTGTCGCTCGCCCAGCCGCGTGCGAAGTTCAGCTGCCCGGCCGAAGTGAATGTCTGCGCGACGGGGTCGTACAGCTCCGCCCCGCCGAAAGCCGGAGAGTTCCACGCGCCGCCGTCGAATCCGCCGGCCACCAGGACCTGGCCGGACGGGAGAAGCGTGAGCGTGGGGTACGCTCTCTGCTGCTGGACCATCGGTGACGCGAGCGCGAAGGTCTGCGTCGCGGGGTCGTAGATCTCGCCTTGCCCGTCGCCCACCACGAGCACCTGCCCCGACGGGAGCAGCACCGCTTTCGATTGGTATCTCGGGATCGCCATGCTGGCTCCCAACAGCGTGAAGGTTCCGTTCTGCGGGTCGTAGATCTCCGCGGTGCTGGTGGGGGCGCCGGACGCATCCCGTCCCCCCAGGAAGAGGACGTCGCCGGACGGGAGCCTCACGGCGGGCGCAAACTGTCGATTTTGCTGCATCGGCCCGCCCCGGGAGAACGATCCCGTCGCAGGGTCGTAGATCTCCGTGGAGGTCCCTGCGCCGTTGCCGCCCGCGACGAGCACCTTGCCGGATGCGAGCAACGTCGCCGTGTGAGCGACACGCGTCGTGGCCAGCGAGCCAGTCGACGTGAACGTGCCGAGCGACGGATCGTAGAGCTCGCAGCCGGCAATCGAGTTCCCGGTGGAGTCCCATCCGCCGGCGAGCAACACCTTGCCGTCGGGCAGCAATGTGGCCGTGTGGCGTGCGCGCTCGAAGAGCATCGTCCCCGCCGAGAGCCACGTCGGATCGACGAGCACGGGCCCAGGCGTCGCGTCCGGCACGGTGAGGGTGATTCGGTTGCCGGCGACGGCCACGTTCACGGGAGCTTCGCGCCCGCCGGCGTCCCACGCCGTCTTCGCGCCGAAGCGGAGACGCGAGGTGCCCCGGTCGTCGAGCACCTCGATGACGCCGGTCGTTCCGTGCGCAACACGCAAGTTCCAGCCGCCCGGCAAGTCGAGCTCGTACGAGAGGCGTCTCGAGGCGCTATCGATGCGCGCGAGCTCCTCCACTCCCTTGGCCGTCGCGAACGTCACCAGATCGGTGCCTTCGGAGATGCCTTCGTAGACGAGCGCGCCGTCCTCGAGCCGACCGGCGACGCTGCGCGCGCCGACGTGTCTCACGTGGAGCGCACCACCCGGTATCGCGATCGCGAACGGATCCAGCGCGTCGCGCCGGAGCTCGGCGCGGGGCTTTCCCGATGGAGGAGTGACGACGAACGGCTTTCCGGGTGCGTCGGCGCGCGCCGGGTACCGCGACGCCTGCTCGAGTAGAGGAAGGGCCGCGGGATACGTCCCCTCGAGCGATGCGAGGAGAGAGGCGGATCTAGCGTGGCCTCGCGTCGTCGCGTCCTGCGCGCACGAGAGCGTCGCGACCGCCACGAGCAGCGCGATCCTGCAGGCGTGTCCTCCGATCATGCTCCCGCCTCATTGGTCGCCTTTGTGGTCGGGTGTGAAGTACTTTCTTCGCGTCCGCCGGTCACAAACGTCGGGAGGGCACCACTACCAGGTATCGCATGAAACGTTACGTCGCTCTGGGGTTCGTTTTCGTGGCGGGGAGCCTGTCTGGAGGTATCCAGGCGTGCAGCGGCGGCAACGCGGAGGGCCCGGGCGACTCGGGAACCGACGTGACGGAGCTCGACTCGGGAGGGCAACACGACGCATCTCCGGACGCCGCGACCGATTCGCCGCCGGACCAGGGAACCGACTCGTCGGCCGAAGCCGAAGCCGGTCCGCCATGCCTGCAGCTCGCCGTGCCGACTCCGATTTCGACGGAACGCGACGTCCTCGGCATCACCACGGACGGCTATGTGATGTCGGATGTGCCGGACGGAGGAACGAACGCCACGCCTCTCGACGGCGGAGCCACCACCTCGACGGGCCTCCCCGCCAACACCGGGTTCGGCTTCGCCGGCCCGCTCTACATGGTCGCCAACAACGGTGCCTTCGTGGCCACCTGGCAGGCCGGCGTGCTGGGTACGGGTACGCCGCTCGCGGGCGGATACCTCGCGGTGAGCAGTGACGGCCAGCACATGGTCTCCGCCGGGAATGACGGAAGCGTCACGTACGCCAAGACCGACATGAGCGGGCAGGTCACGCTCGTTCCCGCGATGGATGGCGGCGCGGCGTGCTCGGCGGTCGCAGGCTTCGCGGGAAACTACCTGGTCGTCGCGAGCTTTGCCTGCACCTCCGCAGGCGTGCCGCTCGCCGCCACGATCACGAGCTACGCGCTGCCGAGCCTCACGCCAGCGACGATTCTCACCAACGCCCAGCCGTTCTGGTCCGCCGATTCCGCAGGCACGCAGGTCTTCGCCATGACGACCGGGGGCGCCGCGAGCGTCTTCCCCATCGCCGGGGGGGCAGGCACGCCGATCGACACGAACGTGTGGAGCGGCTTCATGACCCCCGACGGCATGAACGTCCTCTACGCGACGACCACGGGGCAGCTGAAGCGTGCGGCCACGAGCAACCCGCAGCCGACTGTGCTGGTATCGAGCGGGGTCTACGATTTCCCGACGTCGTTCTCGTGGGAGAGCGTTTCCAGCTACTGGCTTCCGGCGCAATCGCCCGACGGATCGCAGATCCTCACCTGCGGCAGCGCCTACTGCGCCACGGGAGGCGTGGCCTTCGCGTCCACGACGACTGCCGGCTCGGCGACGACGATCGTCGCCAGCGGCGGACTCTACGGACAAGACGCCTTCTTCGACCCGTTCACGCACGACGGGACGTACGCACTCGTGCGGACGATACAGAATGGCGTCTTCGGAGCGTCGAACCTCATCGCGGCCAAGGTCGGAGGAAGTCCGCAGAAGATCGCGACGAAGTCGTCGCGGCACTTCGCCGCCTCGACCGGAGCGAAGGTCGTCTACGACGAGAACTTCGTGGACAACATGGGCATCTCGGACCTCTACGTCGTCGACCTGGCAAGCTCGTGTCGAACGCCGACCCTCGTCGCGAGCGGCATCGACGGATTCTGGGTGAACGCCGCGCGCGACACGATCGTGTACGCACAGGGCGGCGGCCAGTTCACTGTGCCGGTGCCCTAGTGGCGCGCTTCGAGCTCGTCGCGATCGACCTCGTGGTTCTCCCACAAATCGACAAGGGGGCGTGAGCCCGGTGA
>DASVWO010000509.1:0-16643 GCA_036393165.1 Polyangiaceae bacterium
GGGATAGGGTCATGCATCTGCCTCGTCTCTCATTGATCGGGCTCGTCGCGTCCTCCGCTCTCGCTCTCGCCGCCACCGGATGCGGACAGGGAGACACCGGGGGGTCACCAGGCAACTACGGGATGGGGGGCGGAGGGGGAGGCGTCACCGGACCGGGGACGTCGCCGGGATCGAGCAGCAGCGGCGGCAGCGGAAGCAGCGGCGCGAGCGGCAGCGGCAGCTCGAGCGGCGGCGCGAGCAGCAGCGGCAGCTCGGGCGGGACCGCGCGCAGTGGCAGCAGCAGCGGCGGAAGCAGCAGCGGCGGCGGGATGACCATCACGGGCAACGTGATGTGGAACGACGGGCAGATGATCGCTCAGAGCGTCACCATCGGCGCGGGCGCCACCGTCACGGTCGCCCCGGGCGCGACGATCACCGTGTCCTCGGGCGTGACCATCACGATCGACGGGACGCTGACCGCGTCGAGCACGACGAAGGCCGCGACCATCACGGGGACCGGCTGGACCGGTATCGTCGTCGCGAGCGGCGGGACGATGAACCTCACGGGCGTCGACATCAGCGGCGCGATGACGGCGATCGACGTGCAGAAGGGCGCGACGATGGCCGAGTACGACAGCGGGACCATCAACGCCGCCACGACGCCGTTCAAGATCGAGAGCGGCGCCACGTTCGGCACCAAGAGCGCGACGGTCACCGGCACGCTCGGCTCGACCAGCATCGGCGGCTCGTTCACCGCGTCCAAGCTGACCTACAACTCCAACGGCAACGAAGGCATCGTCACGACCGATCCGACCGCGCAGCTCTCGATCGAGGACTCGACGCTGCAGGGCACCGGGCCGACCGGAGACATGCTCATCTCGCAAGGCGGCGCCGCCAAGTTCCACGTCGCCTACACGACGATCTCGAACGTCCACTGCGGCTTCCACTTCGACGCCATCAGCGAGTTCGACATCTCGTACATCAACGACCAGAGCAACGCGTGGGGCTTCATGCTCTACGGGTCGAGCGGCGCCGGGCCGTTCACGGTGACCTACTCGAACATCACGCAGAACACGGCCTACGCGTACGACACGCAGGGCACGAACTCGCCGATCACGTTCGACAACGACTACGTGACGGGCACGACCAACGCCGGCACCGCGGTCAGCGTCACGAACGCCCAGAACGCGACGGTCCCCGGCACCGGGCCTCGCGCGCAGTAACGCGGTATCCTTTGGCGCATGCGGCGCCATTTCCTGGCGGCTCTCCTCGCCACGTCCGCGGTCTGCGCCACGTCGCTCTGGCCGCGTGAGGCCGCGGCGCAACAGGCGGCGCCCGCCGCGGGCGTCGGCGACGAGGTGCGCACGAAGGACGGAGGCGTATTCCGGGGCACGATCACCGAGCGCATCCCGGGCGATCACGTCGATCTGCTGATGCCCACCGGCCAGACGCGCCGCTTCAAGATGAGCGACGTGTCGTACGCTGGCGCCGCATCGCATCCCGAGAGCGGCGCGGGCCCCGGGCCCGCCGTCGACGCGCACGTCGTGGCCGATCAGCCCGACGTGCAGCTCCTCGTTCGCGTCGGCCAGAGCGAAGCGACCGGCTGGAGCTACCACGGCGCCATTGCGCTCGAGGGCCGGCAGTACGCCATCGTGTGCACGGCCCCTTGCGACGCCCAGCTTCCCGCGGGGCTGCAGCGGCTCGCGCTCTCGCAGCACGGCGGCACCGCCGTCGAGGCCGACGATCCGGTCGATCTGCGTGGCCCCTCGACGCTCTACACGCACTACGACTCGCACGCGGCCATTCGCACCGTGGGCTGGGTGCTGGGGTTCGGCTCCGGGGTCGGCGGGATCGTCATCATGGTGCTGTCCTTCGACTTCTCGTGCACGCAGCAGGCGGAGCAGGCCGGTCAGTGCAACTTCGTCAACACGGGGCAGTTCATCGCCGGCCTGGCGGTGGCCATCGTCGGCGGGATCGTCGGCGGCATCATGGCGGGCATCGGCGATCACGCGACGATTCAGCTCGTGCCCACCATGTCCTCGGGCCCCCTCCGGTTGCCTGGGGCGAGTGAGTCGCTCGTCGGCGCGGCTCCGGAGACGCCCGGGCTCGGCCTGCGCCTGCGCTTCTAGAATCGGCTCCTTCCTCTATTGACTCTCGTTCAACAGGCGCTACGTTCCGTGGAGAGCGAGCGAGGCGCCCCTCTCCATGCGCGACACGTACGTCCTCATCGTCGGCAGCGGCTTCGCCGGGCTCGGGATGGCGATTCGCCTGAAACAGGCGGGCATCGACGACTTCGTCGTGCTCGAGCAGGCGAGCGACATCGGCGGGACGTGGCGCGACAACCACTACCCGGGGGCAGCCTGCGACGTGCAGTCGCACCTCTATTCCTTCTCGTTCGAGCCCTGGCCCGAGTGGTCGCGCGAGTTCGCGCCTCAGAAGGAGATCCTCGCGTACCTCGAGCACTGCGCCGACAAGTACGGGATCCGCCCGCGCATCCGCTTCGGGGCCCGCGTCACCCGGGCGCGCTGGAACGAGGACGAGAGCGTGTGGGAGGTCGACACGAGCGACGGCGGGACCATCCGCGCGCGCGTGCTCGTGCCCGGATGCGGCCCGCTCAGCCGGCCGGTGATGCCCGACATCCCGGGGCTCGCGAGCTTCCAGGGCAAGACGTTTCACTCCGCGCGGTGGGACCACTCCTTCCCGCTCGAGGGAAAGACGGTCGCCGTCGTGGGCACCGGCGCCAGCGCGATCCAGATCGTTCCTGCCATCGCGCCGCAGGTGGGCAAGCTGTTCGTCTACCAGCGCACGCCCGCCTGGGTGATGCCGAAGCCCGACGGCGAGATCGCCGCGTGGAAGCGCGCGGCGTTCCGGCGCCTTCGGGTGGCGCAGCGCCTCGCGCGCCATCGCATCTACTGGACGCGCGAGCTCATGGCGCTCGGGTTCGTCGTCGAGCCGAGGATCATGAAGCTCGGCGAGCGCTTCGGGAAGCGGTACCTGCAGAAGAAGGTCGCCGACCCGGTGCTGCGCGACCGCCTGACGCCCCGCTACACGATGGGGTGCAAGCGCGTCCTTCCGACGAATGACTACCTGCCCGCGCTCCAGCGACCCAACGTGGAGCTCGTCACGTCGCCCATCGCCGAGGTCCGCGCGCACGCCATCGCGACGAAGGACGGCATCGAGCGCCCCGTCGACGCCATCGTGCTCGCCACCGGCTTCGAGGCGGCCGAGCAGGTCGCCCCGTTCGAGATCCGTGGACGCGCCGGGCACGAGCTGAACGAAGTGTGGGCCGACGGCGCCGAGGCGTACCTGGGCACGAGCGTCTCCGGCTTTCCGAACCTCTTCATGCTCATCGGCCCCAACACGGGCCTCGGCCACACCTCGATGATCGTGATGATCGAGGCGCAGGTGGCCTACGTGCTCGATGCGGTGAAACGGATGCGCGCGCGCGGCCTCGCGTCCGTCGAGGTCCGGCCCGACGCGCAGGCCGTCTACAACGCCGAGATGCAACGCCGGCTCGCGAACACCGTGTGGGCCAGCGGCTGCATGAGCTGGTACCTCACGCGCACCGGGAAGAACACGACGCTCTGGCCCGGCTTCACCGTCGAGTTCCGCTGGCGCACGCGCCGCTTCGACGCGAGCGCCTACGACGAGCAGACGCTCAGCCCGACAGAAGCGCCCACGCGCCGCCGATCACCACCTCGCCCCTCTCCTTCACCTTCACCTGCAGCGCCACCGCGTCCGGCCGCACCTGCCAGCCCTCGGTGACGAGCGTCTCGCCGGGCCACACCGGCCGGCGGAACTGCGCCTCGAACGCCGTGATGCGCGTCGCGTCGCCCCCGCAGACGGCGCGCGCGACGTGGCGCACCATGAAGCCGAAGGAGCAGAGCCCGTGCAGGATCGGGCCGCGCTCGAACCCGACGCCGCGCGCGAACTCGGGGTCCGCGTGCAGCGGGTTGAGATCACCCGACAGTCTGTAGAGCAGCGCCTGCTCGGGCGTCGTCGTCTCCTCGACCGAGAAGGTGGGCGGCACGTCGCGCGGCTTCTCGGCGGGCGGCGGCTCCTTCGGCGGCGGCTCGCCCCCCGGGTGGCTCTCGCCGCGGAAGATGATCGACGACGTCGTCTCGGCCACGAGCTTGCCGTTCGCGTCCTCGCTGCGTGTGTCGACGAGCACCTGCGTGCCGATGCGCTTCATGTCGTAGAAGCCGCGGAGAGTCGCGACCGTCACGAGCTTGCCGTTCGGCGCGAGCGGCGCGTGCAGCTTCACGCGCTCGGCGCCGTGCACGATCATCGCGAGGCTGCCGCCGGACTTGCCGAGGAGGCCCAGCATCGCGTCGAACTTGCCGACGACCGCAAAGCTCGGCAGCACGCGCGGACCGCGGCCCTCGTAGAGGTAGTCGAGCTCCTCGCGCTTCGCGCCGACGCCGAGCGCGTAGAGAACGGTGTCCTTCCAGGTGTACGCGAGCGTCGTCGCGGCGCTCGGCTTGCCGGCCAGGGAGAGATCGAAGGGCATGGGGGGCGCAGTGTCACACGGAGTAAGCTCGGGCGCGATGCCCTCCGCCCCGGGTGTGGTCGAGACCGTCGCCGAAGCGTTCGCGCGCTCCGGGGTGGACCTCTCCGCCATGGGCCTGGCGTGGGCGCGGGCGATGCCGGCGGTGACGCTCGTTCCGGCGTTCGGGCTTCGTGCGCTGCCGGTGCCGGCGCGCGCGGTCATTGGCATCGCGTTCGCCGCGAGCATCTTCCCGGCGCTCGCTCCGGAGGCGACGGGATCGACGCTTCCTTGGCTCGTGCTCGCCATGGGCGAAGTGGCGCGCGGTCTCCCGGTCGCCATCGCCGCGGCGGTGCCTCTGTGGGCAGCGACGATGGCGGGCGGCGTGGCGGACGCGCTCCGAGGATCGCAGGAGGCGCCGCGCGCTCCGACGGTCGAGGGAGCCGCGACCCCCCTCGGAGTCCCACTGTCGCTCCTCGCGTGCGCCATTTTCCTGGCGACGGGAGGGCCGGCGAGGGTGGTCCAGGCGCTCGCGCTCCACCCGGTGGGGGCGCACCCGCTGCTCGCCGCGGCCGACGACGTCGTCGGCGGCATCTCGCTGGCCGTCGCGCTGGGAGGTCCCCTGCTGGCGGCCTCCGTGGTCATCGAGATCGCGGCGGCGCTGGTGGCACGCGCCGCGTCGCCGGCGCAGGTGCACGCGCTGCTCGCTCCCCTGCGGGCGCTCGGGACGCTGTCCGTGCTCGCCATCGTTCTCGAGCGCCTCGCGACGGCCCTGGCGAGAGCCGTGCAAGCGGTGCCGTGACCGACGAGGCGTCTCGCAACGCCGACGAGGCGTGTCGTCGGTCCGCGTCGATGCCTCCTCGGCTCGCGGACGCTACTGCTTGCAGGCGACCGGCTGGGTCGTCACGGGCGGCGAGCGGCGCTCGACGTTCGCGCACGGCCATCCGACGTAGAAGTGCTCGAGCCACGGCAGCACGAGGCTCTGCCCCTCCGGCGCCGACGCTCCCGGAAGCAGCCAGCTGCTCGCGACCGGGTGCGAGCTCGCCGTCCTCGCCGGCATCTTGACGATCACGTCGGCGCTCTGCTCCGACGTCGCTCCACCGAGCTGCGGAGCATTCGCCAGCCCCGCCTCCACGCGCGTTCCACCGCACGCGCACACCCCCCCGACGAACACGAGCACCGGCCATCGCGTCATGGCAGCCTCCCGTGACAACGTTCGCCCCTCGATCGTAGCGCCCGGCGGGCCGGGTGCACGCGGTCACAGCGGTCACAGGGGAATGCGGTAGCCGATGGAAAGGCCGAGCTCGAAGGCGGCCACGCTTCCGTTGAGCGTGGAGCAGAATCCCGTGTTGGTGCACGAGCTTGCCTCGGCTTGCTGGCTGGGCAAAAACCAGCGATCGGCCCTCAAGGTCAGGCCGATGACCCAGTTGTCCGTCATCAGGTAGTCGCCGCCGATCTGGAAGCCGACGCCGAACCCCTCCGTGCTCGCGGTCGTCGAGCCGGTGCCGAGGATGGGCGGCACCTGCGGCGCGTTCGTCTCGGTGTAGCGGTCGCTGATGATGACGCCGCCCGCCGTCAGGCCGAACCAGCCCTCGAGCCAGCGAGAGCGCAGCGGGAAGTAGCGCGCCTCGGCGCCCATCGTGAGGTAGCTCCGCGAGTGCGTGATCGCGACGCCGCCGATTCCGCCGCCGAAGTTCGAGTCGCTCGTCGGCCGCGGTGCGAAGAGAGCCCCGGCGCCGAACGCCCAGTCGCGCGTCGCGCGGTAGAGGATGTGCACGCCGGTGAGCACCGTGGCGTCGCCGTTGCCGAACGTGCCGAACGGCGTCGACCCGCCGCGGTTGGACGTCGAGATGGCCGCGTTCGGCAGGGCAATGATGCCCGCGTCGAGATCGAGCACGGTGTGCGGCCGGTCGAGCAGCGACTGATGCTCGTGCGGCGTGGCGCCGGCGGCGGGAGCCGTCTGGGCGAGCGCGGCCCGCGGAGCGATCGCCGCCGCCAGCACCGGGAGGATCCACGCCGCGCGCATCCTGATCATGATCCTAGCCCCCGCCGGCGCGGAAGTGCACGGCCACGATCTACAGCCAGCCGGCGTTCGACGAGGCGACGGGAGCGGGCGCCGGGGTGGGCGGAGTGTTCGCGGTCGGTCCCGGAGCGGGCGCGGGAGCCGAGCGACCGTCGCCGACGACGAGGAACCGCGCGGTGCGCGTGGTGGCGCCATCGACTCGCGCGCCGAAGACCACCTCGAACTTGCCCGGCTGCAGGAACGTGAACGAAGCGCGGTAGGCGCCGGAGCCGTCGTCTGCGGCGGAGACGTCGGTGCCCGGCGCGATCCCGGGACCCGCGAAGTGGAAGCGCGCCCCCTCGGTGCGCCCGTGCGTGCCGGCGATGCGCGCGACGAAGTCCACGGGCTGTCCCACGGACGGCTTCGCGTTCGAGACATCCATGGATGAGCGCGTGACACTCGCTGCGGATCCCGTCGCGGCTGCCGAGGGCCCGGCCGCGAGCGGGGGGATGGCTCCCGGGTCCATCGCCGCCACCTGGATCGGGGTCGCGGTCGCGGTCGTGGTCGCGGTCGGGGTCAGGGTCGTGGTCGCGGTCGAGATCGCGGTTGCGGTCGCCGACGGATGCTGCGTCGACGCGCTGCGCGTGCCCACGAGCCCCCCCTTGTACGCGACGAGCCCCATGATGAGCGCCCCCGCGGCGAAGCACCCCGCCACGATGAACAGCGGACGGCCGCTTCCCTCGCGGCGTGCCGCCAGGATCTCGGTCGATTCGTCCGCCATCGTGGTGTCGACGAAGGACGGTGGCTTGCTCGTCGGCACGGCGGACCTCGAAGGCGGCGGCGCCGCGAGCACCCTCGTGCGCGTCGTCGGCGCCTGCTGGTCGTCCATCGTGAGGTCCACGCCCGACGGCGGCGCCGGAGGCGTCAGCTTCGCCTCGAAGTCGGCGCCGGGCGTCCACTTCGTCGTCGCCACTCCCGGCGGCTGCGTGTGCGGCGGCTGCGTCTGCGGTCTCTCGGGCGGCTGCGTGGGCGCCGCCTGGGTGCGCTGCGGCTGCGCGCGCGAATGCGCCGGTGTCGGCTCGGGCTCGGGGAGCTCGGTCTTCAACTGCACACGCCCCTCGGTGCTCCCCGGCGCGGGCGTCACGTACGCCGTCTTCGCGGGCGCCTCCCTCCCGCCGCCGGCCGCGTCGATCCTCGCCGCCACGTCGGGCTCGAGCTGCATCTGCTTCGTGCGCTGCATCGACGGCATCTGCACGACCGTCGCCGGCGACGTCCTGCCGGAGCCGGCGCCGGCGCTCAGCATCGCCGGCCGCGCCAGCAGATCCTGCGCCGACAGACCGCTCGCGACCGCCGCCTCGAGCAGCGCGCGCCCGAACGCTCGCGCGTGCTCGGCGCGGTCCTCGGGACGCTTCGAGAGGTTGCGCATCACGACCGACGCGATGGGCTCCGGCACGTACGAGGCGCGCTCCACGCCCCGCAGGTCCGGCGGCTCGTCGTGGATCTGGTTCACGAGCAGTGCGACAGCCTGATCAGAGTCGAACGGCGTCCGGCCCGCGAGCATCTGGTAGACGATCGTCGCGATCGAGTAGACGTCCCCCTGCGGGCCGACCTTCTCGCCCTGTGCGCCCTCCGGCGAGATGTAGCGCGCGGTGCCGAAGATGAGCCCCGCCGCGGTGGCCATCGACGCGTCCCCCCAGTTGAGGCGCGCGATGCCGAAGTCGAGCACCTTGACGTAGTCGGGGTCGTCCGAGCGCGTGACGAGCATCACGTTCTCGGGCTTGAGATCGCGGTGGACGACGCCCTGCACGTGCGCCTCGCCCGCCGCGTCGCAAAGCTGCAAGGCGATGTGCAGGGCGCGCGGCAGCGGCATCGCGCCCCCGGCGGCGCCGAGGGCGCTCTGGAGCGATAGCCCGTCGAGGTACTCCATCACGATGTACATCGCGCCGTCGGGCAGCTGACCCGTGAGAAGCACGTGCACGACGTTGGGGTGCGCGAGGCGCGAAGCGACCTTGGCCTCGCGGTGGAAGCGCTGCACGAGCGTCTGGTTCGCCGAGAGCTCGCGGTGCAGGATCTTCACGGCGACGTCGCGGTCGATCCCCTTCTGGAAGGCGCGGTAGACGCGCCCCATCGCGCCGATGCCCACCAGCTGGCGCAGCTCGATGTGGCCGAGGATCTCACGCCCGACGTAGGCGTCGGTCGCGGCCGCCGCGGCGATGGCCCCCGGACTGGTGGTCAGAGGTGCGCCATCGAAGGAGCAGAAGAGCGCGTCGGCCGGATAGCGCTTGGCGCAGGCCGGGCACGCCTTGGGATTCGTCGCGTCCGCCGCCTGGCTCACGAGGAACATGCTAGCGCTCCGGGGCAGCCGCGCGCACGTCGCAGGACCCCGCGAGGCGTCGTGCCGCGGCAAACCGCGTTTTCCGGTGATTCATCTGGGGCCGGTTGCGCCAGGTGCAACCGGTGCGCCCGTGGGATCGGTCCAGCGCAGCTGGACTTCGGTCACGAGGTCGCCTTTCCACGACCGGGCCGAGAACCAGGCCCGCACCTGGGTCCCCCCGGCGACCTCGAGGAGTCGCTCGAAGAACCCCAGGGTCTGCCAGGACGCCGCCTCCTCGGCGCGCGCCCCCATCCCGTAGGCGATGGTCAGGGTCGCCTCGCCGTCCGACACCGAGTACATCTCGAGCGCGGCGTAGTCGAAGAAGCTGCGACGCAGCACCTGGAAGCGCATGAGGGTGTCGCGCGGGTCGAGCTTCGCGACGAGGTTCCCGTACTGCGAGATGAGCCAGTCGATCGACATGCGCCCGAACGCGCGCACCATCTCGAGGTCGTTCGAGGCGATCTCGGCGAGGATCGCGACCCCCATGCGCTCGAACGTCTCCATCGGATACCAGGAGTCCTGCTCGATGCGCTGCACGAGGTAGCTCAGGTCGACCGGCTCCAGGTGCCGCGACCAGTCCACGTCCCTGCGGCTACGCAGCATTCGCACGTAATCGACGAACAGCGTTCCTTTGACTCGACGCTCCACGTGCGGACCGCAATGTGAGCGTATCATCCCCGCCATGCGTGACCCACGCCCTGCAGCGCTCGCGGTCCTCGCAGCGACCTTCGTCTGCTCTTCCCCGGCCCCGGCGGGCGAAAATCCCGTGCCTCTCGAGAAGCCCGCGGGGCCGGAGGCGAAGTCGCCGGACGGCATCGACGTGGCCGGCTTCACGGCCGGCGCGGTGCGCACCCCGAGCGACCCGGGGGCCTGGGGCGGGGAGCGCCCGTCCTTCGGCGGCGACGGGCAGCCGCTCTCGCAGCGCGTAGCGAGCTACGACCTCAAGGCGACGCTCGACCCGGCGAAGCACACGGTCGAGGGGAGCGAGCACCTGCGCTGGCTCAACCGCAGCGACGTGCCGGTCAAGAGCCTCTACTTCCACCTCTATCTGAACGGCTTCGAGGGGCCTGGCAGCACCTGGATGACCGAGAAGGAGCGCTACGGCGCGTTCCGCTCGGACGTGCCCACCGAGAAGGGCGAGTGGGGGTACATCGACCTGAAGAGCGTCACGCAGGGCGGCAAGACCGCGACGACGACGTTCGTGCATCCGGACGGAGGCCCGGCGACGGACCGCTCCGTCGTCCGCGTCGACCTGCCGGACGCCATCGCGCCGGGCGCGACGGGAGAGGTGGACCTCGCCTTCTTCGACCAGCTGCCCCGCGTGGTGGCGCGAACCGGGTACTTCGACCGCTACCACCTCATCGCGCAGTGGTTCCCCAAGGTCGGCGTGCTCGAGCTCGCCGGGGAGCGCGGGGCCACCGCCCCGCGCTGGAACTGCCACGAGTTCCACCTCTTCTCCGAGTTCTACGCGGACTTCGGGAGCTACCGCGCGGAGCTCACCGCGCCCCGCGACTACCTGGTGCGCGCGACGGGCGTCGAGCAGGGTCAGCCGCGTGACGCAGGCGGGAACCTCACGCACACCTTCGCGCAGGACGACGTGCACGACTTCGTGTGGACCGCGTGGAACGGATACGCCAAGCCGCTGCACGGCGCGTACGACGGACCGGGGAGCCCCCACGTGGACGTGGAGGTGCTCGCCGCTCCCGAGCACTGGGAGTCGGCCCAGGTCGCGTTGAAGTCGACGGTCGACTCGCTCCGCTGGTTCTCCTCGACTCTCGGACCGTACCCGTACCCGCACGTCACGGTGGTGGTGCCGCCGTACAACGCCGGCGAGTCGGGCGGGATGGAGTACGAGACGTTCTTCACGACCGACGGCTCGACGGGCATGGGCCGCGCGTTCACGCGCTTCGTGACGGTGCACGAGTTCGGGCACGGCTACTTCATGGGCCTCCTCGCCTCGAACGAATTCGAGGAGCCCTTCCTCGACGAGGGCATGAACGAGCTGTGGGACCAGCGCATGATCGGCGACGAGGCCATGGACGTGCCGATGCCCGGCGCGCTGGCGGCGCTGGGCCTGCACCTGCCGACCCTCCACGGCTGGGACTACGAGCGCTCCGCCGGAAGCGCGCGCTTCCAGGCCGACCCGATCGCGGGCAACTCGTGGGACCGCTACTCGTCCGGCAGCTATGGCCTCATCTACAGCCGCACGGCCACGGCGTTCCGCGATCTCGAGAAGCGTCTCGGGACCGACGCGTTCGCGCGCGGCATGCGCCTCTATTACAAGCGCTGGCATCACCGGCACCCCAGCACGGCGGACCTGCGGGCGGCGCTCGCAGAGGGCAGCGGGCAGGCCGACCTCGTGAACGCCTGGTTCGACGAAGAGGTCTACGCCAATGCGCCCGTCGACGATCGCGTCGTCGAGGTCGAGAGCAAGGAGGTCCTCCCGGAGCCGGGCATCGTGGACGAGGGGGACAAGCACGTCGAGAAGACCCAGGAGGACGTCGAGCGCGACATCGCGGCGAACAAGGGCAAGTTCCCCTGGCGCAGCACGGTGAGCGTCCGCCGGTACGCGGCGCACGTGCCGCAGAAGATCGTCGTCACCTTCGAGGACGGGCACTCCGAGACGGTCGACTTCCCCGTCGCGGAGCGGTGGCACCGGTACACGTTCGAGGGCACGAGCAAGGTCGCGTCGGCGCAGCTCGACCCGGGGCGCGACGTGCTGCTCGATCTGAACAAGCTCGACGACGGACGCACGCGCGAGAGCTCCGGCTCGGCGAGCGCGCGCTGGGCGCTCGAGGTGTCGCACACGGCGCAGCTCCTCTTCTCCCTGCTGGTGGCGCAATGAGCACGCTCCAGTCGTGGCGGAGCGCGTTCGCGCGCGGCGCGCAGTGGCGATACCTGCTCGTCTACGTGGTGGGCACGCTGATCCCCGCGCTGGTGCTCTGCGCGCCGGTGCACGGCTTCCTCGAGGGACTGCTCAACCACAGTCCGCGGCAGGGCGAGCTCGTGGCGCAGCTCGACTCGGCGGGGTTCTTCGAGATCCTCAGGCAGCTCATGTCGCCCGAGGGACCCGACCTCCACGCCGCGACGCACACGATGACGCTCGTCGCGCTGTTCCTCGTGGGGCCGGGGCTCGCGGGCGCCGCGGCCGTCGTGGCCGAGCGGAGCACGCCGCTGCGCCTTCGCGAGATCCTCGCGGGAGCCGGGGCGTACTACCCGCGCATGCTGCGCATGCTGTTCGTCTCGATCCTGCCGCTGGGCATCGCGATCGGGCTGTCGGCGGCCATCCTCCACTTCGTCCACCGCGCCGAGACGCACATGGTGCTCGAGACGGAAGCGGCGCGCGATTCGCTCCTCGCCGGGATCGGCGTGGCGGTGCTCGTGTGGCTCGCGATGTCGACGGTCGAGGTGGGACGCGCGGTGCTCGTCGCCGAACCGAAGCGCAAGAGCGCCCTCCTCGCGTGGTGGCGCGGCGTCCGGTTCTTCGCGCGGCGCTTCCCGAGTGTCTTCGGGCTGTGCGCCCTCACGACGCTCGTCACCCTCGCGATCGCCGCCGCGCTCACGGCGCTCCGGCTGCGGCTCAACGTGACGGGACCGGCGCTGATCGCGATGGAGTTCGTCGTGGCGCAGGGGGCCGTCGCGGTGCTCGGGTGGGGACGGAGCAGCCGCATCGCGGGCCTCGTCGCCATGCTCCGGGCGAACCCGTGAAGCGCGTTCCGTTCGAGTTCCTCCTGGAGGAGCTCGAACCCCTGGGGCCGTGGACGCGTCCGATGTTCGGTTGCCTCGCGGTCTACGTCGAGGAGCGGATCCTCTTCATCCTGCGCGACAAGAAGCGGCCACCCTGCGACGACGGCGTGTGGGTGGCGACGACCCGCGAGCACCACGCCTCGCTGCGCCGCGAGCTCCCCTCCCTGCGCAGCGTGCAGGTGCTCGCCGGCGGCGCCGAGACCGGCTGGCAGGTGCTCCCGGCGGAGGCGGACGACTTCGAGGACAGCGTGCTGCGCGCCTGCGCCCTCGTGCGCGCCGGCGACTCGCGAATCGGCAAGATCCCCGCGTCGCGCAAGCGTCGTCCTCGTCGCTAACCCCGTTGGTCTCCGGTCGCCCAGCTGTTTCACGGTATTCACCAAGTGAGAGCTTCGGAGGCCGCGCAGGTCGTTCCGGGCCCTCGCACCGGCAAGTCGGACGAGACACACGGCGGACTGAAACTCCTGCTCGTCGGACTGGATCCCCATCACGGCCGACTCGATTTCCCGCTCTTTCGGTCGGACGAGCGACATTTCCGAGGCGACGAGACACATTTCGAGTCCGACGTGACGGGCGGCCGACTGAAGAAGCTGCGCGTCCGACTCGACGAGCAGCGCAGCGGACTGGAACTGACGCAGGTCGAGTCCGACGCGTCGGAGATTCACTCCGCCGCGCAGGTCGTCCGACTCGATGAGCGACATTTCCAGTCCGACGAGCCGCTCGTCGGACCGAAACAGTCGGACGGCCGACTCGCCAACCGACATCTCCGATTGAACCAGCAGGAGGTCGGAGTCGCCGTGTCGCAGGTCGGACTGAAGATGACGCTCTTCCGACGGAACCAGTCGCACGGCGGACTGAAAGTGTGGGACGTCGAGTCCGACGTGTCGGAGATCCAGTCGGCCGTGTGGAGATCCCGGTCCAAGGCTTCGCTTTTTCGACTTTCCAAGTCCGTTCTTCGCTTCGAAACCGCAGTTCTCTCACCCAGATAGGCGGCGAACGCTTCCCCCGTCGAAGACGGTCAGCGGGTCTCGACCTCCAGCGCGAGGCTTCCAACCCATGTCGGGATGCGGAAGGCCTCGGTGCCCGACACGTCGACGGCCACCGGCCGGACCATCGCCTCGAGCTGAGGTCCGCCCGACAGCACGATGGGACCCGCGCTCCACGCGAGCTTCGCGCTGATCATCGCTCCCGCAGTCGCACCCACGACGGGCCCTCCGCCCGAGCCGGCGAGGCTCGCCCATAGAACGCGCGAGCCGACGCCCGCGCCGACGAGCAGGTGCGGCACGACCTCGTCCTCGATCCGTGCGGCGCCTCGCAGGGTCCATGCGCTAGCGCCAGCCGCGGTGCCGAGCCCCCACTCGGTGCCGAGCGCGACGAGCACCGACCACGTCGCGCCCAACCGCAGGCGCACGCCCGCGTGGAAGCCCAATGCCCACCCGATCGATCCCTCCCAGAGCTCCGCGTCGCCCCCGACCAGGACACCGAGCAGCGCGCGAGCGGGCACCTGGACAGGCGGGCTTTCGCCGCGACCCGACGCGCCAGCGTCACCCGTCCTCGCGGCACCCGGCGCCGACGCACCGGGAAGCTCGATCTCGCGCCCCGCGATGAGCGCGTGCAGGCCCTCGAGGATGCGGTCGAGGTCGGCCGCCGCCGCCTCCCCCGTCAGCGTGACCGTGCGCGTGCTCACGGTGCCATCGCCTCGGCGCCATGTGAGGGTGGCCGCACCGTCGGCGCACGCGACCTGCCACCTCTCGTCCGCCCCTGGTGCGCTCGCGGCCAGCTCGGCTCGGGCTCGGGCTTCGAGCGCTGCGCGATCCCCCTCTGCCATCGACGGGCAAGCGATGCCCAGCTCGAAGGCAGGAGGATCGGCGGCCTGGGTGATCGATGCTGCGCAAGTGACGAGGGCTCCCGCGACCGGGGCGAGCAGCCGGGACCGTGTCACGCCGCTACGATAACCGCACCGTGCCGGTCGAATCGACAGCTCGGACCGGCCCCCTGCGGGAACCAACCCTCCTCGTGGAGCATGCGACGAGCCCCCCGGTCATCGCCGCAGAGGCGGAGGCCCCGGTGCCGCGAGCCACGCAGGAGGAGGTCTTCGAGCTCGTGTACCGCCAGATGCGCACCCTCGTGGGAAGACGCGACGTGGACGAGCTGGCGCAGGTCGCCGCCGAGCACGCCATTCGCGGGCTGCCGCGCTTCGAAGGCCGCTCGCAGCTTTCCACCTGGACGTATCGCATCTGTTACCTGACGCTGCGCAAGCACGAGCGCTGGTACCGTCGCTGGCTGCGCCGCTTCACGCTCACGGCCGACGGCACGCTGCCCGAGGCGGCGACCACCGAGGGGGCGGGCGACGAACGGCTGCTCGCCCGCGAGCGGCTGGAGCGGCTGCGCGACGCGCTCGACGCGCTGTCGGCCAACCGGCGGGCGGTGGTGATCCTGCACGATCTCGAGGAGCTGTCGATGGACGAGATCGCGGCCATCGTGGGGGCGAGCCCGGCGGCCGTGCGGTCGCGGCTCCGCGACGGTCGGGCCGCGCTCGCCGAGCGACTGCGGCATGACCCGTACTTCGGCGACGAGGCGTGTCGTGGAAAGGAGCGGACCCGATGAGCGACCCGTGGCTGGTGGAGCGGGCGAGGCGCATGCGGGAAACGTGGCTTGCGGTCGAGCCGACGGGGGCGGAGATCGCGGCGGCGAGGGCGAAGATGATGCGCGCGAAGGTTGCGCGGCGGCGACGGCGCGTGGTGCCTGCGGCGGCGGCGTTCGCGATCGTTCTCGCGGCCGCTACGGCGTTTGCAGGGGTGACGAGCGGGGTGCTGCGGCGCGTCCTCGCGAGCATGCACGCGTTGGCGCCCGCGGCGCCCGCCGCAGTGACGGGAGCGCCCACGGCGGGATCCGCGGCGCCCGCAATGAGGGCGGCCACGACGGCGATGACGGCGTCCGCCCCGCCTGCGGAGCCGGCGACGATCGATCCCGAGACCCTGCCGATCGCGACGGATCCGGTGCCGACCGCAGCCGTGCGCGCGGTGGGTTCCGGATCCACCGCGCCGACGGGTTCGGGCATGACGCGGCCCACCGGGGGATGGGGCGCTGCCGCAGAGGCGCTGCGCACGGGAGACTACGCCACGGCCGACCGCGCCTTTGGCGATCTGAGCGCCTCGCCTGACGCGCGCACCCGCGACGAGGCACGCCTGGCGCGGGCCCAGGTGTGGGTCGCGCAGGGCCGCACAGCCGAGGCGCGCCGCGAGCTCGCGCAGCTCGCCGCCTCGGGAGCCACGCCCCTGGTGCGCACGCGCGCGGCGGACATGATGCGATCGCTCGGACCGGGCAGCCCGGATCGTGCCGGATCGGGAACGAACACGCCATGAGCCAACACGTGGTGACGCGGGGTGCAGGGGTGTTGACCATGGCCGGCGTGCTGGTGACCGCGTGCAACGCGCAGGTCCTGTCGCTCGGAGACGGCGGTGCGTCGGACACTTCCACCAGCTCGCTGCTGATTTCGGCAGGGACCCCGATGTCGTCGCTGAGCGACGCGCAAGCCAACGACCTTTGCAACTGGCTCATCGACGTGGACCCGAATCTGAACAAGCCACCCAGGGCCAACCCGGGGTGCGGCCTGCAGATCGCCGGGTACGCGGGTGGCCCGTCCTTCGGCTGCGGGAACCCGATGATCTGGTGGCCGCTGCTCACCGTGGACGAGTGCATCGCCAACCTGCGCCACAGTCCATGTCACTCGACCGTCGGCTCGTTCGAGCAGTGCATCGCGGGGCTCCGCCAAGAATACAATGCGCCGTCGAACTGCTCGGTGGCGAGCCCGTGCGCCGCGTACTTCGCGGACCCCCAGTGCAGCGAAACGCTGGTGACCAACGTGCAGTACCCGATTGGCTCCGATCAGGCGATGGACTGTGCCGGCTGCGTCCCCGTGGAGCCGGGCGTCACGTGCACCGTTCCGTACTCGGGTCCCATCGATGGGGGCGCCGATGGCGGGAGCGACTGACCCGCTCGCTCCCTGCCGAGTCGGACGACCCCGTGGTCGAGGGCGTTTGGGCCCCGGTCGAGAC
>DASVWO010000510.1:0-5048 GCA_036393165.1 Polyangiaceae bacterium
CACGCAGGCGCAGATCGTCGGCACCGAGGTGCATCCCGAGGCGATGACCCTCCAGGGCGCCGACCGCGCCAGGTTCCCGAAGCTGCACGTGACGCTCGGCAGCGATGGGGACGACGGCAGCAACAAGGTCGAGTACGCGACGTGGATCGACGACCAGCCGCGCAGCGCGTGGTCGACGTCACGCGACGTCACGATCGACAGTCAGTACCTCTTCCTCCAGGGCAAGCACACGCTCTACGCGGTGGGGCGGTTCGTCGGGCAGCCGCAGTCGGAGGACGACACGCCGGCGGCGGTGCCGTTCATCATCGACGTGCTCGCGCCCGAGGTGTCGCTCACGACGCAGAACGGGAATCTCGTCGTCGACGCGTACGACTACGTGAGCGAGGACTCGGCGCTCAAGGTCCGCTGGCGCGCGAACGCCCAGGACGGGACGCAGGGCCCCTGGAGCGAGTGGGAGAGCTACGTGGGCCTGAAGCCCCTGTCGGGCGGCGACAGCATGTCGCTCGAGGTGCAGGTCCAGGACGAGATGGGCAACGTCGCCGACGTGAACGGCCTGATTCGCGGCCGTCCGGACCCGACGATCCCCTCGGCCAGCTCGTCGTGCGGTTGCTCGACACCCGGTGCCCCGAGCGGGACCGAGGGTGCGTTGCTCGCGGGTCTGGCGGCCCTCGGCATCATCGTGCTGGCGCGGCGGCGCTCGGCGGGCGCGGCGCCCGTGAAGCTGGTGGCCTCCCCTTTACTGGTGGTCGGCTCGCTCGCGGCGCTGGCCGCGACGAGCCAGGGGTGCGCGTGCGGCGGTAACGGCAACAACAACGGCACCGGGGACGACGCCGGTGAGGCCGGGATGAACTGCGGCGCCGGATGCGTGCAGCCGTGCGGGCCGGCGCTCGTGCAGGGGCTCATCGGCGAGTACACGTCGCTCGCGGTGGCGTCCGACGGGACCATCTGGGTGGCCGGGTACAACGACGCCGACGTCACCAACGGGCTTCTCTACGGCGACCTCGTGGCAGGCAAGTACGACACGGGGAAGATGAAGGTGCAGTGGCAGACGGTCGACGGCCTGCCCGCCGCCCCCGGCGACGGCGACTGCGCGCCCAACGATCCGACCGGCTGGCGCGCCGGCCTGACCGATCCGGGCCCCGACGTCGGCCTCTGGACCAGCATCGCGCTCGATTCGAACGGCAACCCGATGGTCAGCTACTACGACGCGACCAACTCGGCGCTCAAGTTCGCCAGCTCGCCGGACGGCGGCCACACCTGGAACACGCACACCGTGATGCAGGCGGCCAACAGCGACGTCGGCCGCTACTCGAAGCTGCTCGTCGTGAGCGGCAAGCCGACCGTCGCGTTCCTCGTGGTGGAGCCGGGGACCGGCGGCTGGGCGAAGTCGCGCGTGGTCCTCGCCACCGCCAGCACGGCGACGCCCATGGCGCAGAGCGACTGGGGCATGCAGGACGCGCTCGTCGACGCGCAGACGCCGTGCAAGGCGCAGTTCTGCACGAGCGGCCAGGTCTGCGTCGAGACGTCGATGCAGTGCCAGGCGATGGTCGCCGGATGCAAGCCGAGCGACTGCGGCGCCGCCGAGGCGGGCATCGGGTCCACCCCGCAGTCGTGCGTGACCGTGGGAGACGCCGGGCCCTCGTGCCAGAACACGATCACCTCGAGCTACATCGACACGTACCCCGACGCGACGGGCGACTACGTCGCCATGGCCAGCGGGCCGAAGGGGATCGGCCTGGTCGTGTACGACCGCACCCGCGGCAACCTGGTCGGCGTGGCCAACTCGGGAAGCTCGTGGACGTCGGGCATCCTCGACGGGCAGATCGGCATGAACAACGATCCGATGCGCACCGACACGGGCGACGTCGGCATCGGTGCTTCGCTCGCCAACGACAGCAACGGCGACTGGCACGTGAGCTACGTCAACGGGTGGACCGAGGCGCTGATGTACCTGACGGTGCCCGCCGGCAATCTCGCAAAGCCGCTGGCCCCCGAGGTCGTCGACGACGGCCTGCACCTGAACGGCATGCTGTACTCGGACGGCCAGCACGTGGTGGGCGACGACTCGTCGCTCACGGTCGACAGCGGCGGCAACGTCCGCATCGTCTACCAGGACGCGACGGCGGGCACGCTGCACGAGGCCGTCGGCACGCAGGCGACGGGCAACAAGCACACGTGGAGCGTCAAGGCGCTCTCGCAGACGAGCACCTGGTTCGCCGGCTTCTTCCCGCACTACGTGTCGCAGTCGCAGCAGATCGCGAACTGGTACCGGAACACCGACCACACGATGAATCCCCCGACCGTCTCGGGAGACGTCGCGTTCGTCGGGCAGTAGCGCCGAAAGAAGCTACGCCGCGACGACGTCGTCGTCGGCGCTGAGCACGCGCACCGCGGGCCCGTTCGAGCGCTCGCGCTCGGCGGCGACGATCTGCACGAGCTCCTTCTGCTCGGCGATCCCGAGGTCCAGCAGCGCCCGCATGTATCCGTCCACGTACCCGTGGGCGCGGGCGATGCGGGCGTAGCTCGTGCCGCCGCTCGCCGCGGACATGATGTCCCGGAGCATGTTCTGGAGCTCTGCGATGACCTCGGCCTTCGTGCGCATGGGGTTCGTGTAGAAGAGCGGCTGCGACCTGGCCAAGTTCGCTGCGTTCCGGTACACGGGGTGGGGCGACCATGGCAGCGGACGACGGTTCCCGCCGGGCCTACGACGCCCTGTCGAAGCACCCGCGCCTGGCAGACCTGGCGGCGGTCGCGGGGGTGCGCGTCGCCGGGAGCGCCGCGGCCGCGGCGGACAAGGCGAAGGAGCTGGGGCTCACGCGGGAGGACGCAGCGACCGACTTCGGCAACGCCCTCGAGGTGCTCGAGCGCGAGCCCAGGAGCGACGACGAGCGGGCGCTCGCCGCCGCCCTGTGCGCCCACGCGGTCGCGTGCGACCCGGGCCTCGCGGCGCGCCTGCTGCAGCCGGGAGAGAAGCCGGCGACGCCCGCGGCGACGCTCTCGCCGGTCGTCGGCGAGCTCACGCCCGCGCCTCGCGGACCCGTGGCGACGGGGCTGCTCGCGTTCACCGGGATCCTCTTCGTCGCGC
Source organism: Polyangiaceae bacterium (assembly GCA_036393165.1). Classification (GTDB taxonomy): domain Bacteria; phylum Myxococcota_A; class Polyangia; order Polyangiales; family Polyangiaceae; genus Palsa-1150. The sequence goes on from DASVWO010000510.1 coordinate 3,086, forward strand.
ACGCGGGGCGGCTCCTGGGGCGGTGGGTGCTCGCCTACCGGCGGCCGGCGGAGATGACGCTGTCGGAGGACGGCGGGGTGCGCGTGCACTGGCGCACGGAGCTCCTGGGGCGGACGCTTCGCGACCGGTCGGTCGTCGTCCCGCGCACGGGGCTGGCGCGCGCGACGCGCGACGTGCGCTACCCGAGCCTCGCCCTCTACGCGGGCCTGCTGGCTCTCGCCGTGGGCAGCTGGGTGGGCGTCGCGGCCTTCGTGGACGGCGTGCGCGCCGCTTCGCCCTCGCTCCTCGCGTGGGGGCTCGCCATCGTCGCTCTCGGGCTCGGGATCGACTTCGGGCTCTCGAGCCTGGCCCCCGGCGCCCGCGGGCGGTGTCGCCTGCTCGTCGTGCCGAGGGACGGGAGCCGCCTGTGCATCGGCGACGTCGACACGGCGCGCGCCGACGCGGTGCTCGCACGTCTCTCTACTGGCTCTGCTCCCCGATGACGGCGTCCACCTTGCCGGCCGACGCGCGCGCCTCGAAGCGCACGGTCCGCGGCGAATCGTTGGGCGCGCACGCGCGCACGGTGGTGGCGAACGCCGCGTGACCGCGGTCCAGGTCCGAATCGTCCGTGGCGTCCGCCGCGCGCAGGTCGACGCCCGCCCCCTCCCCCTCGACGCCCACGGTGACGCGCACGCACTTGCCGGGGTCCACGGGTCGCGTCCACGAGAGGCTATGGGCTGCGTCGAGCGTCGCGGCGCGCACCGCCGCCTGCCGGCCCTCGAGCAACCGGTCCGGCCCCGCCGCGGCGCGTGCGATCATGCGTGACGCCGCGAGCGCGTGCGCGGCGAAGACCGGGTCGCGCCAGCGCTCCGGGCGCACGGTGACCGCGAAGGGCCCGGGGCGCCCGTGGGTCTCCAGCTCCAGCCGCGCCGAGCCGTGGGCGCACGCGAAGAGCGCCACCGACGTCGACGCCTCCTCGTGCGCCAGGAGCTGACCCGCGTCGTCCCACACGCGCGCCTCGACGAGCCCGAGCGGAGCGCCGGCCACCACGTCGACGCGCGCGCACGCGCCGCCCGTCGCCTTGAGGTCCAGCGGGACCGAGATGCGCCGCCCGAGCAGCAGGCTCCCGGTCGTCGACGCGACGGGCGCGTCGTAGCCGCTCTTGGCGAGCAGCGTGTCGCGCGCGTGCTTCGCCGCATCAAGCGGCTGCGTGGCCGAGGCCCACGCGATGTCCGGCTGCGTCCCCAGGTCGCGCGCCGCGTCGCCCCGCGCGCGCGCGAGCACCACGGCCGCCAGCCCGTGCCCCGAGTGCGGACGCACCCCGAGCGTACCGGGCATCGACGTCGGCGAGCACAGGGTCAGCGTGCGCACGCCGGCCCCCTCCCGCGCGCGCGCCACGACACGCCCGTCTCCGTCGACCGCCTCGACGTCGAGCATCGCGACGTCGTCGTCCGGCACGACCACCGCGTCGACGCACCCTTCGGCCTCGATGGGGAGCGACACGTACGTCGGCGCGCGCGGATCCACGCTGAGGGCGACGCGCTTGAACTCCTCCCACGTGCCGCCGATCTCGCGCCGGTGCTGGTGCACGGCGTCCTCGAGGCCCGGCCACGACTCGGCGACGCGCGGCGCCTCGTCGAGGCCGCCGCGCGCGCCGAGCGCACGCGCCACGATGACCGCGCGGTCCTTCGGCACGAGCTGCGCCGCCACCACGACGAACCCTTCGCCGAGCGCCACGTGCGCCGCGACGTACACGCGGTCCGGGTGGGGCGGACAGAGGAGCAGCGTGGGGTGCACGTCGCGCCCCTCGTCGGCGGCGAGCTGCGCGCCGTCGTCGGCGTAGAAGGACAGGTCCACGTCGTCGATCGTCGAAGACGCGCGCGCGTAGCCGAGAAGACACTCGTCGCGCGGCACGTCGACGAAGGCGCCGACCCAGTCGCTCTCGGTCGCCTCGTCCGCCGTGACCATCGAAGGCACACCCGCG
>DASVWO010000511.1:0-10378 GCA_036393165.1 Polyangiaceae bacterium
CTGTTCGCATCAACCGCGATCCCGCTGGGCCCGTTCTGTCCCGCAGCGAGCGTCACCAAGCAGCGCCCGCCGGTGCACGTACCCGTGCAGACCTGGCCACAGCCGCCGCAATTCGCGGGATCAGTGTATTCGTCGACGCAAATACCGCCGCAATCCCATTGGATCGGCGGACACGTGTTGCCGGCATCTTGGGCGTCAGCAGCAGCACCGTCGGCGGAGATCGCGTCCTGGATGGTGACGTCCGCGACCGAAGCATCCGACGCTCCGGGGCCCCCTTCGTGGGCGCCTCCCGAGCTGTCTGTGATCGTCGCATCGGGGCTGCCGCTGGAAGCATCCGTCGCCGATTCACCAGGCGCATCGGGACTGCTGGCGGGAGCGTCTGTTGCCGAGTCGACGGGCGCAGCGGTCTGGCCACCGCAGCAGACGAGGGTGAGCGCGACGTACAGCGCCACTACGCGCATCGCGTACATTCTACCAATTTGTACGCCAGGAGAAGATGGTCGCGCTCGGGCTGCCGCGTCACGGCAGGAGTTCGGTGACGAACCGCGCGAGGAGCATCTTCGGGCCGGTTGCGAATTCAATCGTGAGCTTCGCTTCCGGGCCGGCGCCGTCCTGCGCGCGGAGCACGCCGTCTCCGAACTTCGGGTGCCGATAGCGCTTTGCCTCGGGCGCGGGGGCTGGTTTCGCAGGCGCCTTGAACTCGGGCTTCGGCATTCGCGTGGGTATTTCCCGCTTCGGCGCCGCCGGTGCGCCCTTCGTTTCTCGCCGAGGGCGTCGGGCGCCAGCGGCAGCCTTCGTTTGCGCGAGTGGGGGGACGTCGAGACCGAGATTCATCCGGAGCTCGCGTGCGCGCGCAGGCTTCGGCTCGTCGACGAGCTCGCGAAGCGTGGGAACATCGATTCGACGGAGCTCGTGGTCGAGGATATCGCGGCCCACGAGCGTCATGAGCGTGGGCCGCGAGGCGGCATCGTCTGCCGCCCACGTGCGCGCGAGCGCCCAGAGTTCCTCCTCGCTCGTCGGCGGCACGTACCCGACCGCGAAGTCGACGATGTCCGGGATCTCGGGAAAGAAGTCCCACTGGCCGAAGCCCGCACCGAGATTCTCGGCGACGCGCTTGGGAAGACGCGAATGCGCGGCCAGTGTTGCGCCGGCGCGCTCATCGTCTGCCGAAGCGGACCCCAGGTGCGCGCGCCCGACGAGCGCGATGAGCTCCTCGCGCGAGAGCGGGGGAGTCGTTTGTGCCATGCGCGAGTATACCCCGTGCCGACTGCTCACCGCGCCGGCACGCGCTCAGTGGCCGACGTTGGGAATCTTCACCACGCTGCCCGTCCACTTGTCCTCCGTCGGATCCTTCACGACGGTCACGTACAGATTCTTCTCTCCCTCGTCGAACGCGACGTTCGTCGTCCCGTCCCCAGCGGCGATGTCGAACTCGTGCAGGAGCTTTCCGTCGGGCGAGATCGCGAGCACCTTGCCGCCGAAGAACTGCGCCACGTACACGTTGCCGGCGTGGTCCACCTTCATGCTGTCCGGGCCGAGCCACCAGTAGCCGTACTTGTTCGGAGTGAGCCGCGAGAGCAGCGCGAAGTTCGAGCGGTGGCTCAGCGAGCCGTCCTTCTCGATGGTGAACGCGAGGATGCAGTTGCCGACCGTCTCGCTCACGTAGAGCGTCTTCCGGTCCGGCGAGATGGCGATGCCGTTGGCGTAGTTCAGGTCACGCGCCACCACGGTCCAATTCTTCGCGCCGGGGGCCAGGTGCAGGATCTCGCCGACCACCACCGTGGGCTTCATCGCGAGCGGGCCGAAGATGGTCGCGTAGGCGCCGCCGTCCGACGCGACGACGATGTCGTTCACGCCCCCGGCGAACGGCGCGCCCTTCGCGTCGGCGTCCCAGTGGCGAAGCTCCTTGCCCGCCATGTCGAGCTCGTAGATCGCGCCCTTCTGCTCCGCGCACGCGAGGAGAAACGTCTTCTGCTTGGTGAGCGCGAGCCCGTTGTGCCCGCATCCCGCGTGCGTGTTCAGCACCGTGGTCGTCTTGCCGTCCCACTTCGAGAGCGTGCCGGCCATGAAGTCCACGAAGTACAGGTTGCCGTCCACGACGAGCGGGCCTTCGGGGCCGCTCAAGCCGCTGACGACGGTGATTTCCTGCGAGGGGTCGGGCGCACTCGGCGCGGCAGCCGTTGCGGATGCGGGCGTGCTCGGTGCGGGTGCAGGCGCGACCGGCGCGGCCACTGCCGGGGCGTTCGGCGGGCACACGTTCGTCGAAGGCATGCTGGCCGGCGCGCCGCCACACCCCGTCGCAAGCAACACCAGCGCCGCAAGCCCCATCTTCTTCGCCATCGCACCCTCTCCCTCGCGCCCGGTGGGCGCGCGCGCACGTGAGGGGACAGAGAACCACTGATGTCACTGACCATCAAGCGGTCACCCCCGCGCGACGTAGCAACCGCCCCACCGTTGCGCACTCGCGGCTCGAGGGCCATGCTCTGCCCGTGGTGGATTCGGCCGACCCTCTGTCGCCGTCGAGTCGAGACGCGCTCGTTCGCGCGCCGCGCCCCGTTCGCGCGCTGCCGGTGCTCACGCCCGCGGCCGGTCGCCCGCGACTGCCCCTCGCGGGCGCATCACGCCCCGTCGATCGCGAGGCGCGCCCGAACTACGCGGTCTGGGAGCTCACGCTCGCATGCGATCTCGCGTGCCGCCACTGCGGTTCGCGCGCTGGGCATGCGCGTCCCGACGAGCTGTCGACCGAGGAGGCGCTGGACCTCGTGCGGCAGATGCGCGATCTCGGGGTCCAGGAGGTCGCGCTCATCGGCGGGGAGACGTACCTGCACGAGGGCTGGACCCAGGTCATCGCCGAGATCCGGCGCTGCGGGATGCAGAGCACCCTGGTGACCGGCGGGCGCGGGATGACGCCCGAGCGGGCGCGAGCCGCAGCGGAGGCGGGCGTGCAGAGCGTGGCCGTGTCGATCGACGGCGTCGAGGAGACGCACGATCGGCTCCGGGCGCTGCCCGGCTCGCACGCGGCGGCGGTGGCCGCGCTGCGCCACTGTCGCGCGGCCGGCCTTCAGATCGCGGTCAACACGCAGGTGAACCGGCTGAGCGCGCGCGACCTGCCGGCGGTGCTCGATCTGATCCTGCGAGAGGGGGCGCGCGGCTGGCAGATCCAGCTCACCGTGCCCGTCGGCCGTGCGGCCGACGAGCCGGAAGTCTTGCTGCAGCCGTACGACCTCCTCGGTCTCTTCCCCCTCCTCGCCCGGCTCAAGGAGCGCTGTGATCGCGCGAAGGTCATCATGCTCGCCGGGAACAACGTGGGTTACTTCGGTCCGTACGAGCACTTGCTGCGGAGCTACTGCCGGAGCGGCTACCGCCGGTCGTGCAGCGCCGGGCTGACCACTCTGGGGATCGAGTCGAACGGCGACATCAAGGGCTGCCCCTCGCTTCCGACGGATGCGTGGGTGGGAGGCAACGTGCGGCAGCACTCGCTGCGCGACATCTGGGAGCGTTCGGCGCCCCTTCGGCACACGCGGGACCGCACGCGCGCTGAGCTCTGGGGCTATTGCGCCGAGTGCTACTACGGCGACGAGTGCCGGGCGGGCTGCACCTGGATGTCGGCGTCCATCTTCGGTCGGCCGGGCAACAACCCGTACTGTCACCACCGCGCTCTGGAGATGAATCGGCTGGGCAAGCGAGAGCGAGTCGTGCTTTCGTCGCCGGCGCCCGGCCAGCCGTTCGATCATGCGCGGTGGGATCTGATCATCGAGGACAACGCACCGGAAGGGTCACGGCCGTGAACGATCTCGTCCTTTGCTCGAGCTGCAGCCGCCACGTGCGGCGAACCGAAACACGATGTCCCTTCTGCGCGACGATGCTCGTCCACGAGGTGCGCCGCGCGAAGCCGCCGCTGGCGCCCCTCGGCCTGTCGCGCGCGAAGCTCTACGCGTTTCACGCGGCCATCGCGACCGGTGTGGCCACCGGCGCTTGCGGCTCGTCGGGGACCATCGCGAACGACGCGGGGAGCGCGACGGACGCGCGATCCGGCGATGCCACCGACGGCACCGATGCCTCCTCCGGCGACGCGGAGAGCGCCGACGCATCGGAGGGCGGAGGGCAAGACGCTTCGGGGGACACGTCCACGGTAGCCGATGCCGGCACGGATCAGGGGATCGCAGACACGGGCGCCGACGGCGACGGGTGGGGCCCGCCGCCACCCCCTTACGGGTGCGTCTTCCCCGAAGGCTGCGGCGACGTGAAAGTGTGAATCGCCCGGACGATGGCTCCGTCCCAGCGTCCTTCGCCCCACTGGCGGCTCTTCTCGAAGCTCTGGTAGGCGAGCCAGTCGTGTCCGGTGTGCGGTAGCTCCTCGTAGCGAGCCGACTCGCCGGTCGCGCGCACGATCGCTTCGGCTTCTTCGCGGCTGCAGATCCAGTCGTACTCGCCGCGGCCGACGAGCACGGGCACGCGCGCCCGGCCGACCGCGCTCCAGGCCGAGAAGAGATCGATCGCGTCGAGCTGCTGATAGAGCGAGACATGGCGGCCCCACAGGGTCTCGCCGACGCAGTCGACCGAGTGCAGCGTGCGAAGGTGCGGGCGCTTCTCGCACGCGAGCTCGGGTGTCCAGCCTTCGCGGCACACGAGGGCGTGCAGCTCCGCCCAGAGCGCGACCTGCGCTTCGACGCTCGCCTCGCTGTGCCCGGCCAGGCGCAGCTGGCGCCGGCTGGTGTCCACCACGCAGTCGTGCCACCGGGCAGCGGAGGCGCCGTAGACGATGATCCCCGCGACGTTCCGCTCGAGCGCCACGAGCGGCGCGGTCATCGCGCCGAAGCTCTGACCGAAGAGGAAGATGCGCGACGGGTCCACGTCGGGCCGGGAGAGCAGGTGGTCGATGCCGGCCGCGTAGCCGTCGAGCTCGACGTCGAGGCCCGTCTGCGAGCACGAGGGGCCCTCGCTGTCGCCGACGCCGGCGCGCTCGACGCGAAGCATGAGCAGGCCTGCGCGCGCGCACCCGTCCGCGAGACGGCGCAGCGGCGCGTCGGGGTCCAGGGGGTATTCGCACGAGCGAGGCCGGAGACCTTGCAGATAGAGGAGTGCCGCCTGCCGTCCCGGCCCCTGCGGGACGTTGACCAGGGTGCGCAGGCGGTGGCCGCCGACCTCGATCGCACCGAGCTCGATCTCGCCCCGGTCGCCCGTCTCGACGGGAAGCGGCGGGGCGATGGCGCCGAACGTCCGCGCCTGGCCCTCGCGTTCCACGGCGAGCTCGACGCGCGCGCCGGACCGGCGTCCGCGCGCGATTGCGAGCAGCTGAAGGGCATCGGTGACGGCCTCGCCGTCGATCGCGACGAGCACGTCGCCCTCTCTCACCCCCGCGCTCCCTGCGGCGCCGCCGGGGAGCAGCTCGGCGACGTGAAGTCGGCGGTCCGGACCGGCCTTGACGTGAAGGCCGAGGAAGGGCCGTCGCTCGAGTCGCGCCGTCGGGGCCATGGCCCTCGCAGCATGTCACGCGCCCGCCGAGGGTCACAGCCGCTACGCTCTTGCAGGTGCGCGTCCTCGTCGTCGGTGGAACGGGGTTCATCGGCGCGCCCACCGTGCGGCAGCTCGTGGCAGGCGGCCACGACGTGGCCGTCCTTCATCGGGGCGAGAGAACGGCACCGCTCCCGAAGGACGTCGAATCGATCGTCGCACACCGCGATCGGCTCGCCGATCACGCGGGGCGCCTGCGCGCCTGGAGACCGGAGGTCGTCGTCGACTTCATCGCGTTCGCGGAGCCCGACGTGCGCGCCGTGCACGACGCATTGCGCGGTGTTGCACGGCGGCTCGTCGTGCTCAGCAGCCTTGACGTCTACCGCGCGTACGACCGCCTGATGCGCGTGCAGCCCGGTCCTCCCGAGCGGACACCCATCCGGGAGGAGGACCCATTGCGGGAGGTCCCGTTCCCGCGTCGAAAATGGGCGTCGGGCCCCGACGACGTCATGTGGAGCTACGACAAGATCCCGGTCGAGCGCGCGACGCTGTCCGATCCGGAGCTGCCTGGCACGGTGCTGCGCCTCCCGGCGGTCTACGGACCCGGCGACCGCAGGCGACACCGGGTGGGCAGGTACCTCGAGAGCATGGGACCGGAGAGAGACACGCTCGAGCTCGACGCGGCCCTGGCGTCGTGGAGCTGGACGCGCGGCTACGTCGAGGACGTGGCGTGTGCGATCGCGCTGGCGACGCTCGACGCGCGAGCCGCAGGACGCATCTACAACGTCGGAGAAGATACGCCCCTCACAGAGGGCGCGTGGGTGCGAGCCATCGCGCTTGTCGCCGCATACGCCGGCACCGTCGTCGAGCGAAAGCGCGAGGACCTCCCGGAGGACGTCGCACGGGACCTCGACGAGCGCGATTTCGCGCATGATCTGGTCCTCGACACGACGCGGATCCAGGCGGAGCTGGGCTGGCGCCCTCGCGCTTCCCTCGACGAGGCGCTCGCGGCGAGCATTGCCTGGGAGCAGCAGGTCGCAGCGAGCCAAGGGCAGGATAGGCTCGGAACATGAGCTCTTCGGGGCCGCTCCATCGCGCCGCCGAGCTCCTCGCCGCGGGCGACTGGGAGGGGGCGCATGCCATCGTGCAAGACGACCCTTCGCCTCTCGCGGCGTGGATGCACGGGATCGTCCACTTGCTCGAGGGCGATGTATCGAATGCGCGGTACTGGTACGGGCGCGCGGGGCGCACCTTTCCGGGTGACGGCGCGGTTCAAGGCGAGATCGAAGCGGTGTGCGCGGCGGTAGCGCCGCGAGCGCGATGACGGAGCGTCCCACGGCAAATATCTGAGCGAGTTCGTGGGGGGCGACGACCTCGAATTGCGCGTAGGTGCAGTCAGCCGGCTTCTTGTCGTCGCGCAGGTTGTCGCAAATCGCTACGCACCGCAGACTAGCGGCGGCGCCGTAAACCCCTCAACCCCTGGATGGCTTGCTTCACGGATCGACGGGGCACCAGTGAAGTATTCCTCGCTTGCCGTCGTAAGCGACGATCCGGATGATGCCGGGGCTCCCGGCGGGAACGGCGGTCAGACGCTCGGCCGTGCTCGCCGGGACCCAATAGGTCCGCGCTTCGTTGATGTCTCGCAGCGCATCGGGTTGCACCGGCGCCGTCGCTCCCGCTTTCGCGGCGAGGCAGATGCCCGCAAAGCCGATGGCTGAATCGTCCGCGAGATCGACCCAGACGAACACTTCTTGCTCGAGGAGCGGCTTGGGCGAAGCGTGCCCCGCGTAGCTCTCTCGGGCGAGTCGCTCCAGCTCCTTGTCGCCGGGGAGCATGGGATCGGGCGTATGCCCGGCTCGCGCTGGGCGCAATAGCCGCCGGTACGCGGACTGCTCGAGGGGGCGTGCCCGGTCTCGCACGCGACCGTCACGTCGTGTCACACGCTAGTGCCAGGAGTTGGGCGACCCCCCATAGGTGAGCCAAGAGAAGAAGCGCCCGACGGGCACTTCCATCTGAAGGACGTCCGCCGTGCTGAGCCTGATCGCCTGGGGGCTGTACGTGCTGTCGTTCAGCGCGAGCCATCCCAACGTCGGATTGGTCTGTGATGCGATGCCCTGAAACTCGAAGACCTCATTTCCGCTGCCGTTGTTCGCGAGAGTGAACACTTCGATGCCGTCCTGGATGACGTTCGCGGTCGTTTCGAAGGTGGTGTTGGTGCCCGTCGTGGCCGTCCAGTTCGAGGAGCTGCCCGGCGAACCATCGGCGGGCGGAACGTACTCCCAGATCTGGTAATGGCCGCCTTGGGGCAATGCCGTCGCCATGAGCACGTCACCGGCAACCCACATCTGCTGCACGCTCCAGGTGCTCGGGGTGATGGGCTGCCAGTTCGTTCCCGACCCGAGATACTGCCACACCTGGTAGTTCCCACCGTTGCTCGCCAGCATGTACAGGTTCTCGTTGGCGGTGGCGATCGTCGTGGCGGCGGTGTTCGATCCGATGAGCTGGCTCCAGCTCTGACCGCCGGCCCATTGCCACACGTAGAGTGGGTTGGAGGCCGACCCCTGCCTCGCCAGGATGTAGATCGACGTGGTGGTCGTGGGAGAGCCACCGTTGCACTTGGAGTTGGTCACCCCGACGAGACCATTGCTTTGCAGATACATGTTCGTCGAGAGGGTGTTCCAGCTGGTCCCGGAGCCGCTGTATTGGAAGACCTGCGGCACGCTCCCATTGAGCTCGGACGCCACGTACACCCCTCCGCCCACGAGGCCGGCGAACGTGCAAGGGTCGGGAGCGTGGGGAGCCACGAGCTGCTGGGCGACCATGTTGGCCCCCGTGATCGCGGTCCACGAGGGTGACGTCGGGGTTCCGGTGAACTTGTTCGCCACGCCGGCCGTCAGATCGTACAGGTTGTTCTGCGCGTCGAAGGCGTACGTCTGAACCTGCGTGGCGACGGTTTCACCCGTCGGCGCAGTGCCGTCCGCCAGCTGAAAGGTGGAGAGCGTCTGCTTGCGGAGCGAGACCCCCGCGAGGTTGGGAACGATGGGCATGAACACCCTCGCGTCGATGTCGCTGTCGCTGTTGGGGACGTTCACCGCGCCGGGCGCGATGAACGCCTGGTCCATCACCGACCAGTAAGCCGTGACCGGAGCACTTCCGGAGTTGAGCGCCAGGGTATACCCGCTGTTCTCGGGCTCACCGTCGGCGATCTGCTGCGTCTGCGTGTTCGGAAGACCGCACTGAGCAGTTTGCGCGGCTGTACCGGTGGACATTCGCTCGACGAGCTCGTGGCTCAGGACCCACGAGAACGCTCCAGCGTCGCCCGCGACGTCGGGGTACTCGAGCGAAATGTCGAAGGTGTTGACCGGCGTGGAGAGCCAGGAGTTCTGGCAGCTACCAATCGCGCACTGGACGTTGCCGAGCGAGTCTTTCCCGCTGAACCAGTTCGAGCCGCCGTACGAGCCGAGGAACGTACCGTGGTCGCCGGCCCAGTAGTGAACCTGGACGAAGATGGCCGAGTTGCTCGCGTCGCTCGTACCGGCAGCGGCCGCCCACGCTGCCTGGTTGGGATTGGGGCAATCGCTGTGCACCGTGATCGCCCGGTTCGTCTCGTACCAAGACAGCGAAGGTGGCGGGATGGTCCAGGACGTGTTGAGGGGATTGGTGCACGCGTCGACGTAGTAGCCCCCGTAGAAGACCGATCCGATGCTTCCATACTGCGCGACACCGCTCGCGTACGAGGAGCCGAGGATGCTCTGAGCGTTGCTGAGCATCGCCTGGGCGACCGTCGTGAGAGGGCCGGTCGACGTGTGGTCGGTGGTCCAGTCCGGGCCCGCGAAGATGATGTAGACGGGGTAGGAGGAGAGCGGGTGCAGCGTTCCACCGCCCGACCCCCCCAGTGCGTAGGAGCTCGAGAGCGGGATGGGCGCCACCATGGTTGGGGCACCCCCGGGGAACGCGCTCGTCGAGAACGAGCACGCCTGCGCCGGGGCGTACGTCGGTGGGATGAGGGCGGTGCCCACCGTCGCCGACGCGGAATCGGCGAATGCAGACACCGCGAGAGCGGCACCCAGGCTGGCGATCAGTCGTCGAATCCACACTCGTTCCATGGCGGCCTCCGCGCGCAACCCTAGGTGCGGCCGCACGGGCCAGCAGCAGAATCACCACCGTGCCCGCGCAGCGGACCGAGAAACGCGCGCCGCTCCTCGAGAATCGCGACCAACTTTCCGTACGCGTACGGAAAGTCGAAGAACCCGTTCACGCGACCGTTGCGACGGGCACGGCATTCCGCCCGTCGGCGCGCCTCAATCGCCCGATGACGTCACGGACCGTCAGGCCATCCTTGAGGATGGCGCGAATCCACGCGTCCTGGGCTCGTCGCGGACGGACGCCGGCGAGCGCCAATGCGTGCCCGGCCTTGAGGCGCTCGCCGTGCGGCCCGCGCAGTCTCACCATCCGTGCGAACTCGCGCTCGGACCAGTCTCGGGCGACTTGCTCCCAGGCATACAGCTGGGTCTTGGAGACGCCGCTGGCGCGCGCGACTCGGGCGACCAGCTTCGTTCCGTAGCGGTCGTGCCGGCTCCGCATCCGCCAGACGAGAACGCCCATGGAGTATCCGGCCAGCAGGTCGCCTGCATTCAAGCGAGCGATCAGCGCTTGGATGCGCGGCGCCGCTTCTTGGATGACTACGCTGCCGGAGAGTTCTGCGGGACTCATGCCCTTCCTACCGCGGTGTGAACTGAAGGGTCGCTCTCTCGTACAGCGCCCGCGTGTCCTTACCGGAACGTCCGTGCTTCGCGCGCCTGAATTCCGTACTGTCGTGCGTTGAGAATCAACGTCGAGGAAAAAGCCCGACAGCGGCAGGTACCACTTTCGAGAAAGGTCTTCGATCCCACCTCAGAGCTTCTGACAAATGACTCGCACGCAG
>DASVWO010000512.1:0-55547 GCA_036393165.1 Polyangiaceae bacterium
GCTTCCGCCCCTCGCGCTCGCGGGGTATCGCGGGCTCTTCGCGCTGCCGATGCTGCTCGGGGTGGTCGCGATGCGCGGCCGGCGCGCGGGGGAGCTGCCGTGGCGTCAGGTGGCGGCGTCGCCGTGGGCCTGGATGGGGGCGGCGAGCTACGGGGTGATGGTCGTCGCGTTCGTCGTCGCGACGAAGCTGACGACGGCGGCGAACGCGATCTTCATCCAGTACACGTCGCCGGCGTACGTGGCCCTGCTCTCGTGGCCGCTCCTGCGCGAGCGCGTGACGTGGCGCGACGGCGTGGCGTGCACCGGCGTGCTGGCCGGCATGGTGCTCTTCTTCTCGGGCGATCTGTCGGCTTCCGCGCGCGCCGGGAATGTGGTGGCCGTCGTGTCGAGCTTCGGCGCGGCGGGCCTCCCGCTCGCCCTCCGCGCCGACCAGCGACGCCACGCGAGCGACGAGCACGTGGCCCTCGTCGCGCCGGCGCTCGCGATCGCCGCAGGGGACGTGCTCGGCGTGGTCGCGTGCGCGCCCGCGATGGCCGCGTCGCCGCCGCCCGACGCGCGCGCGTGGGCGCTCGTCGTGGCGCTCGGGCTCCTGCAGATCGGGCTGCCCTACGTCCTCTATGCGACCGCGATGCCGCGGCTCACGGCCCTCGAGGGGTCGCTGCTCCCGACGCTCGAACCCATCCTGAACCCCGTGTGGGTCGTGCTCGCGACGGGCGAGACGCCGGGGCGGGCGGCGATGCTCGGCGGCGCGTGCGTCCTCGGGAGCATCGTGTTTCAGGCTTGCGTCCCCCGCCGAAGGGAGTAGACGCGCCAGGTGATGCGAATCGCGTGGGCCGCGTTCGCGGCGTCCTCTCTCCTCGCGCTGCCGGCGGCCGCCGCCGACACGTACACGCCGTCCCAGCTCCCTCCGCCGCCTCCGCCGCCGCCGGGCAATGCGCAGCCCGCGCCCAAGCCCAAGGCGCAGCCGGCGCCCGCGCCGGCGAGCACGACGAACGCCGTCGGCTCCGATTACCCCCTGGCGAAGGGGGAGGGCGACGCCTTCGACACGCGCTGGGCGCTGGGCGCGATGGTCGGCCTGTCCACCGACTACCTGAACTTCGGCCTGGGCGTGCGCGGAGGCAAGACGCTCGAGAACCACATCTACCTCGGCGGAAGCCTCCTCTTTCACTTCGCCGGCGACACGTACGCGGGATACGCGGGCCCCCTCGGCAACTACACCTCGTCGGCGTCCGTCATCTACGGCGGTCCGGAGGGCGGCTACGACTTCGACCTCAAGGCGGTCGTGCTCCGCGCGTACATCGGCGTCGGCCCGGCGTTCTTCAGCTGGACGGTGAACACGCCCGGCGCGAGCGCCAGCGGCACCAACACGCGCATCGTGTTCTGGCCCGGAGCGACCGTGCTCTACGACTTCGCCGACACGCCGTTCTTCATCGCGGGCGACGTGCGCTTCGTGAGCGTCCCGGGCGGGCCCGCCGTCGGCTTCTTCGCCTTCGGCGGCATTCACTTCGGTTCCTGAGCCACCTCCGACACGGCGCCGCCGCGCAGCCAGTACAGGTGCGCGCCGTCGCTCGCGAGCGCGTCGATCCCGTCCACCGTCTCGCTGACGGTGCGCTCCTCGCCGCCCGCGACGGGCACCGACAGCACGCGGAAGCCGCCGTCCACCGCCGACTCGTTCACCCACGCGATCGATTCGCCGTGCACGACGGCGTGCGCGAAACCGGCGAAGTCCCGCGCGAGCGCCACGGGCGCGCCGCCCGCCTTCGGCATCTTCCACAGCGACTCGCTGCGCTTCTCGATCCAGTAGACCGACGTCGCATCGACGAGCACCTGCTCGGGCAGCCCGCGGTCGTGCGTCAGCGCGCGCGGTTCGCCGCCCGCTTCCGGCGCCGCGAGGATGGTGCCCTCGAGACGGTCTGCCCAGAAGGCGCTCGTGCCGTCGAGCGCGATGTTCGTCACCTCGCCCTGGTAACTGCCGACGACGCTCGGAGCGCCGCCGCCGCCCGTCGCGATGCGCACCACGCGGCTCGCGTGCAGCATGCCCGTGGGCGCCGCGTCGACGTCCACCGCGAAGACCCAGCGCCCGTCGCTCGCGATGGCTTGCGGGTGCGAGAGCCCTGCCGCCACCAGCGACGTCGGCGAGCCATCGAGCGGAGCGCGCGTGACGCCGCCGCCGCCCGTGATCCACAGCGAGTCGCCGCCGAGCGCCATGTCCCACGCCGGCGGCGGCACGCGCGTGAGAACGTCGATCCCCGCGTCCTGCTGCGACACGTGCTCCACCACGCCCGCCCCCGCGAGCAACACGTACGCGCCCTTCGCGCCGAGCACGAGCCGGTCGTGCGGCTGCGCCGGAAGCGCGCTCCCGTCGACGATGCGCGCGAGCATCTCGAGATCGTCGTCGACGGCGCGCGACTGCACCTCGCGCGCTTCTCTGGCGCGCCGGAAGAGGAGCCACGCGGCGATCGCAATCGCGACGAGCGCGGCGAGGCCGAGGAGCGCTTGACGGTTGCGATTGGCGTTGCTCACGAGGTCGCGAACCATAGCGACCTGGTGCAGCGCTGATCCAGCTTCGTTCTGCGCGCAGCGTGCTTCTTGCGCTCGCGGCGGATGGACGATTCCCGTGCGATTTCAGGTGTCTAGAACCCTCCTACCTATCTGATGAGGAGACGCGTTTTGCGTTTGCTGGGCTCCCAAGCAGCGCCTATCGCCACGAGTGCAGACGACGGACGACGCGGTGAACGTTCCCGTCCCCAACTCGAAGGGAGATCCGGTCATGCGTAAGGCGCACACGTTCCTCGTAATCGCACCGATGCTCGCGGGTGGCGTCATCGGCCTTCTCGCCGGCTGCACCACGACCCACGCGCAAGGCTTCGGCGAGGAGGAGGTGTCGACCACTCATCGCCTCTCGCGGGCCCACGTGCTTCCGATGAACAAGCCCGGCATGGCGACGAAGAAGGAGAACCAGACCGTCGCGCAGGCCGAGCATAAGCAAGCCGCGGCGGCCGGCGCGCAGCTCACCTACCAGGGCGGGCCGCTGCTGCAGTCGGTCAAGATCTACGTCGTCTTCTGGGGCACGGGGCAGGACTCGACCGTGACGAGTGGCATCGGCCAGTACTTCTCCACGATCACCAACAGCGTCTACTTCGACTGGCTCAGCGAGTACGACGCCAACGGCATGACGATCGGGCGCGGCAGCTACGCCGGCTCGTACCAGATCAAGCCGTCGGTCACCGGCAGCACCATCGACGACAGCCAGATCCAGTCCGAGATCACCGCGCAGATCTCGGCGGGGCATCTGCCGCAGCCGGACGCGAACTCGCTCTACATGACGTACTTCCCGCCCGGCGTGACGATCACCATGGGCGGCTCGCAGTCGTGCTCGGCGTTCTGCGCGTACCACGGCACCACGTCGAACAACGTCTACTACGGCGTCATGCCCGACCTCGGCGGAGCGTGCGCCGGCGGCTGCTACGGCAGCGACATCTTCACGAGCAACACCGTCGTGTCGTCGCACGAGATGATCGAGGCGGTGACCGACCCCGGCGTCGGCATCGGCAACATCGGCTGGTACGACAACACGAACGGCGAGATCGGCGACATCTGCGTCGGTCAGGGCGGCACCATCGACAACTACTCGGTGCAGCTCGAGTGGTCGAACGCGAACAACGCGTGCATCGATCAGGCGCCCGGCGGCGGAAGCAGCAGCGGCGGGTCGAGCAGCGGAAGCAGCAGCGGCAGCTCGAGCGGCAGCGGTAGCAGCGGCGGATCGAGCAGCGGTAGCGGCAGCAGCGGAAGCAGCGGAAGCAGCAGCGGAAGCAGCAGCAGCGGCGGGTCGAGCAGCAGCGGAAGCAGCGGAGGCTCGAGCTCGAGCAGCGGCAGCAGCGGCGGATCCACGAGCAGCAGCGGCGGCGGAAGCAGCGGCGGCGGCATGTGCACGCCGGAGCAGGAGCCGAACGACACGCCCGACTACGCGGACGACCTGAGCGGCGGCTGCATCAGCGGCAACGTCGACCCGGGCAGCGACGTCGACTTCGCCGCGTTCCAGCTCTCGGACGGTCAGACGTACGACGTGCAGCTCTCGCCCTCGGGCGACGCGAACGTCGTGCTCTACAAGTGGGTCGGCTACTGGGGCCAGGTCGCGAGCACCTCGTCGACCGAGATCACGCACACGTCGCAGGGCGGCGGTTACTACATCACGGAGGTGTGGTCGCCGGGGCAGTCGACGCAGAGCTACCAGCTGATGCTGACGGTGCAGTGAGCTTCAGGTCCTCCACCTCGGCGCGCAGGCGCGTCACTTCGTCCCCGAAGTGAACGTCGGTCGCGCCGAGGGGCTCGTCCTGCAGGCGCCCCGTCACGGTGCGCGCGTTGAAGCCGGACACCTCGATCCACATCGACTCGGAGCCGGCGTCGCCCGGGATCGGGAACGGCATCTGGACCATCAACCGGGTGCCGCTCCCGTGCCCCGCGCTCCACTTCGCCAGCGCGTCGGCGAGCTCCGCCTGCGCCTTCTTCTGCCGCGCGTTCATCACGTCGCTGCCCGGTGAGGCGGCGAGCACCGGTCCGAAGAAGCGCTCGGCGAGGTCCACCATGGCGAGCGCGCTCTCGCCCGCGGGCGGCTCGATGCGCGCCATGAAATCGTTCGGGTCGCCCGACTCGGGGTGGGCCGACCCGACGTCGACCGCCACCTTCTCGGGCTCGGGCATCCCCGCGTCGGCCGGGTGGTCCTTGCCTCGCGCGTGGGCGAGGTCGTCGCGCGTGAGCGTGATCGGCCCGTCCGGCGCGCCGTTCGCGATCGCCGCGGCGACGCCGAGCACGATCTCGCCGACGCGGTCGGTCGCCGCGGTGGGCACGCTCGGCGCCTCGACGTCCGGCTGCCCCCAGCGCGAGAGGCCGCTCGTGAGGATGCGCACGATGCCCTCCTGCTTCGGCTCGTAGAGGAGCTCGATGCGGTCGCGCCGGAACGTGGGCTCGCCGAGGGGCTCGGTGATGGCGTGCGCCGCGAACCCCTGCGGGGACTCGAAGCGCTCGAGCAACTGATCCCACACGATGCCGTCGAGCTTCTCCGCGAGGGCCGCCGTGATGGCGATCGCCGTGCGGAGCGCGAGCTGCCGCGCGCCCGTGCCAGTCGCGACGTGGACGACGACCACGTTGGGCAGCTTCTTGATGCGCGCGCGCTGCGCCGCGGTCAGCCCGCGGGCCCCGGCGTCGACGTTCGCGCGGCTCAGGTTCCAGTCCGACGCCTCGGCGGCCTGCAGCACGGTCGCCTGCGTGTCGAGGAACGTGTCGCGCACGGCGGCGCACGCCGCGTCGTCGCCGCAGTGCCGGCCGCGCACGAGGTTCGCGATGGCCGTGCGGTCGTCGCAGAGGTCGTCGAGGTCGGGCAGCGGCTTGTCCGTCAGGACGCCGAACTCCGCCAGCGAATTGGCCGGCCGCTTCAGCGTCTGGACGGTCTTGGGCAGCGGAGGCGGCGACGCATCGAAGAGCATCGTGGGCGTCGTTGGTTCCTGCGGCGTCCTCGGTCCCGGCGACGACATGAGCTTCGCGGCGACCACGAGGGCCACGGCGATTCCGATGTAGACGAGCGTGCGGCGCGACACGCCGGAAGGTTACCAGAGGGGCGCGTGCTGCTTGCACCGCCTCCTCTCCGTGCTACTTCCGCGCCTCGGCTTCGGATGGGGAACCGGGGGAAGGCCGCAGTCGCTCTCGCATTCGCCGCGATGCTCGTCGCGTGCGACGACCACGGCTCCTCGTCGGGGACCGCGACGCTGGCTTCGGCGGTCGCCGCTTCCGCCGAACCCGCCGCCGAATCCCCTCCTGACCCGTGGTCTCGCTACGAGCGGCCCGACTCCGGTGCGCCCGGCGAAGCGTGGCCGCTCTCGCCGTACCGCGCCGACCTGCTCGCGCAGGGGCTCCACGAGTTCGAGGAAGTCGCGAAGTATCCGCCGCCTCCGCCGTGGATCGTCAAGCACCCGCACTACCGGGTCGTGGCCGACACCTTCGTCGTCGTCCAGGGCGACGAGGGAGCGCCGGTCGACGAGGTGGCGGACCTGATGGGCCGCGAAGTCGAATACCTGTGGCACGGCCATCGTTACCTGCATCGCGTCGATTCCGCGCAGCTCTTCTGGGTGTTCGCGAAGCGCGCCAACTTCGAGCGGTACCGCGAGGGAGCGAAGCCGGCGGGGAGCTTGCCCACGGACATCTCGTTTTACGACCCTGATCATCACATCGCGTACATCTGCATCGAGGGAAGCAGCAGCGGATCGGCCGGACACGAGCTGGGGCACGTATTGACGGGCGCCGATTCCCCGAAGGCCTCGTGGGCCTTGCAGGAGGGCTTCAGCGAGGCGTGGGAGGTCGTCACCTGGGACGCGCAGGGCAAGCCGAGCTTCGCGCCGCATTTCCGCGTCCAGGCGCTGCGCAAGGCGCTCACGATGCCGGGC
This sequence comes from Polyangiaceae bacterium, assembly GCA_036393165.1. Lineage (GTDB taxonomy): Bacteria > Myxococcota_A > Polyangia > Polyangiales > Polyangiaceae > Palsa-1150. The sequence goes on from DASVWO010000512.1 coordinate 6,438, forward strand.
TTCGCCGGCAAGGTGAGCCTCGAGTACCTCTTCTCTCTCTCGAGCGCCGACGATTTCAACAAGGCGGGCAACCTCCCGCGGGATCTCGCGCGCGAGCTCGTCCGCTTCCTGGCGGCGAAGTACGATCTCTGGGCCTTCTGGCGCGCCGTCCGCGACCACGTGCTCGACGATCCGGACGGCTCCGAGGCGCTGGCTTCCGTCACGGGCAAGACGCCGGCGGAGCTGACGCCCGATTTCATCGCGTGGGTAAGGAGCCCGGACGCGGGGCCGCTGCCGTGATCCTCGCGGTGCTCATCGTGCTCGGGACGGCGCTCGCCGCGGCGGCCGCTCCGCAGCTCGCGCCCGCGCTCTTCGAGGATCTCGTCGCGAAGGACGCCAAGCTGCGCAAGGTGCTCTTCAACGTGCTGCGCTTCCGCGTTCCCGCGCGCGAGGACGCCGAGGATCTCCTTCAGAACACGTACGTCTCGGCGATGGTCCGGCAGCGTGAACGCGCCGGCTGGGTGCACGGCGGCCCACCGCCGCTCGTCGCGTACATGGTGCGGATCGCGTTCGGGGAGCTGCTCAACTGGAGGCGCTCGCGCAAGCGCAAGGCCACGGAGCCGACCGACGACGTAGACGCCTTCGCGAGCGTGAAGCCGACCATCGAGCAGGCGGCTGCCGAGCGCGAGGAGATCGACTTCCTCTTCGACTCCATTCGCGCGGAGCTCCTGGGAGGTGCGGACGAGCGGCTGCTGGTGGGCATCCTCGACAACCTCGGAATGACCCGCGCCGAGCTCGCCGAGCTGCTGGGGTGCACGCCGGAGCAGATCAAGAACTTGCGCGACAGGATCACACGCACCGGCAAGAAGGTGGTCGCCGAGATGCGCAGCCGGGAGCAGGCGTCGTGACGCCGAGAGAGCAACGCCTCGTCGAGCAGTGGGAGCTCCTGGAGGAGATCCTCGGCGACCTCGATCGAGACGAGGAGAAGCCCGAGCGCGAGCTCGGTGAGGAGCGCGGGCGCCAGATCTTCGAGAAGGCCCTGGAGGAGGTGAACCGCAGGACGGCGCCTCCGCAGTCCCAGGTGGTCTCGCTCGCCGACAGAAGACGAATGCGCAGGCTCATCGTGGGCATGACGATCGGCGCGCTCGCAGTCGCTGCAACAGCCGTCGCGACGATCGCGCCGCTCCGCCGACAGGTGGAAGCCTGGTTCCAGCCGGTGGAGGCTCCGACGCAGCAGCAGCTACCCGTGCCCGCTCCCTCCGGCCCTCCGAAGCCTCCCGAGCAGACGCTCGCGGCGAGGGCGCACACTCTTCGCGAAGCGGCATTCCTCCACGTGCAGGAGGGCTACTTCCACGACGCGAGCGACGAGCTCGACACCGCGCAGATGATGGACCCGGACGGCGAGCAGGATCCGCGGGTGGCGCAGGCGCGCCACGACATCACCTACGGCGCTCCGAAGCTGATGCGCTCCGCCAAGACGGGCCTCGAGTACTGGGAGATCCCCAACTACAAGCCGCGCCCGGTCCAGCGTTGATCAATAGAATGAGGCCATGAGGACCTGCGCCGCGGTACTCGCGCTCGCGTTGCTCGGCGCGTCGTTGCTGCGATGCGGAGGGAACGGCTCCACCTCCTCTTCCGGTGACGGCGGCGCGGCGGACGGGTCGCTGTCCGCAGACGCGTCGGACGCGCCGAGCGGGAGCAGCTCCGGCGGTGACGACGGCGCATCGAGCAGCAGCAGCGGAGGCTCGATCGAGGCCGGCTCGGGCAGCGGCTCCGGCGGATCGTCAGGCGGGGGCCACGACGCCGGCAGCACGCTGGACGCAGGGGACGCGGGCGACGGCGCAGTGCCCATCGATCCCGACGCCTTCTACGTCGCGACGAACGGCAACGACGCCAACCCCGGCACCCTCGCCCAGCCCTTCGCCACCCTCGCGAAAGCGCAGACCGCGATGCGCGCCAGCGCGAAGAGCAAGACGACCTACGTCCGTGCGGGCACCTACCAGCCGCCGAAGAGCGGGGCCACCTGCATGTACGGCAACGCCGCCGGAAGCTCCATCGAGCTCCTCGCCGCCGACGCTGGAGAGACCTGGTCCTTCTACCCGCCCGACGGCTACGGCAGCGCGATCCTCGACGGGCAATCGACCACGGGCAACTCGGGAGGAACGGGAGGCGACGGCGTCGGCTGCGCCTTTGCGGCCTCCGGCGCGTCCAACGTGAGAGTCATCGGCCTCCAGTTCGAGCGCTACCTCTACGCCGCGTTCTGGGGTTACCAGTCGCCTGGCGTCGCGCTCAGCGACAACGTGATCCACGACACCACGGCCGCCGCCTTCGGCGCCGGCGGGATCATCGTCATCGACTCGCCCGGCGCGACCATCGCGCACAACGCGCTGCACGATCTCGCGTACATGGGGATCGTCGTCTCGGACTCCTCGACCACGGGAGACCAGATGAGCACCTCGCTCGTCTCGGGCAACGTCGTGCTGAACGCATGCACGTGGCCCGCGGTCTCCGGCGGAGGCAACGACGAGAACGGCGGCGACTGCGGCGGCATCTACTTCTGGAGCCACGTTGCCTCGGTGTCGACGAACCTGCGCATCGAGGACAACCTCGTGCGCGACGTGAACGTCTCGTCGGCCGGCGCGGGCGACTTCAGCTCGTGCTGCGCGCAGGGGATCTACCTCGACTTCGGCACGAGCAACGTCTCGATCACGGGCAACGTCGTCACGGGCGTCCTGTCGGCGTGCTTCCAGATCAATGGCGGCATCGACAACGTGATCACCGGGAACCTGTGCGATCTCGGCGCGGCCGCCGGGACGCAGATCGTCGCGTACCAGAACCACAACGTGACCCCGATGACGGGCAACGTCTTCCAGGGCAACGTCGTGGTCGCCGGCAGCGCTGCGGGCGGCGGAGGGTTCGTCGGCAACACGCCGCCGAACCCCATGACGGTCGCGCACAACGCGTACTTCGACTACGCCGGCAGCACCGTGAACAGCGCGGCGACCGGTGGCGCCGGCGCAGACTCGAGCCCCGTGTATGTCGATCCGCAGGTCTCGTGCTGGGCGCCCATCATGGCAGCAGGCAGCCCCGTGAGGTCGGCACCCGTAAGCTTCCCGGGAGTCGTCGGCGGCTGGGGCCCGCCGGGCTACGTGCTGCCGATGACGGGCACGGCGCCCTCCTGGCCCCACGGCTGCTGACGCGCCTGGGCTCCCTGACCCGGCCATGGAAGTAGCCTCTTGACCAACTGAGTGTATATGCACATATTGCGAGCATGGCGGGCCGACTGGGAGAAGAGATCCGGACGCAATGCATGGCCCAGGCGCTTCGACGCGCGGCACGGGTCGTGAGCCGCGATTACGACGCGGCGCTCTCCGAGAGTGGGCTCACGATCGGTCAATTCTCGACGCTTGCGGCGCTCGACCGCGAGCAGGCGCTTCGCCTGGGTCAGTTGGCCGACGGCCTTGGAATGGACCGCACCACCCTCAATCGCAACCTGGAACCGCTCGCGAAGAAGGGCTTCGTGAAGTCGCTCCCCGTCCCGGACGACGCCCGCGCGCGAACGCTGACGCTCACCGAAAAGGGCCGTGCGGCCCTGGCCGAAGCCGCACCAGCTTGGCGGAAAGCACAGGCTCGGCTCGCGAAGAAGATACCAGGGTGGCCGCTCATCGGACCGGCCCTGGACGTGCTGCGGTGACGCGACTGCCCTCATCGCGGCACGCACGGCAGGCCATATGGGTGCATATACACATAACGAGGTGGACCATGAACGCAGGAGCCGCAGCGCGAGTCGTCGAGAGTTCGGATCAACGTTCCCGCTGGACGCGGATCGTCGCGGTGACCGTGAGCGCGTGGGCCGCGGCCGTCGCCGTCATCGCAGCCGCCGGTGGGTTCCAGGCGCTACCCGTTCGCCTCTTTCCGCTTCTCGCGGTGGCGGGGGTCCTCTTGCCCACCGCAGCGTACGTCCGGGCGCCCGGCCTTCGTGCGTGGTTCGACGGCTTCGGCCAGCGGCGCATCGTGCTCCTTCACGCCTGGCGCATCCTGGCCGCGCTCACGTTCTGGGTGTACGGGGCACGTGCGCTTCTTCCGCCCGTGTTCGTTCGCAACGCCGCGTGGGGCGACCTCGTGGCCGGAGTGCTCGCGCTCGCCGTCGTCCGCTGGTGGCCGCACCGGCGAGGGTTCCTCGTGTTCCACGCCGTGGGCTTTGCAGACTTCCTGTCGGCGGTGGGCACGGGCTTCTCCTTTGCCCTGGCGGGCGACCCGCGCATGGCGAGCATCGCGGCCTTCCCGCTCGCGCTGATTCCCCTCTTCGGCGTCGGCCTCTCCGGCTCTTCGCACCTCGCTTCGTTCATCCAGCTCTCGAATCCCAACCGTACGGAGAAGAAGTCATGAAGGAGTCCGTCGAGATCGACCGGCGCCCCTTCGAAGGACGGCGCATCACCCTTCGCACGCGCACGCCGTTCGACCAGGTCGTGGCCCGCCTGGAGGCGACGTTCCCCCGGATCGACCCGAACCAGATCGACGCGATCGTCGTCGCGGGTGACGGTCCCGGGCTGCGCGGCTTTCTGGAGCGCTCGGCTCCGGGGACGTCCTTCAACGTGTTCTTCTCTCTCGATCAAGGTGGCGCCATGACTCTTCTCGGAACGCCGCTGAAGGCCCGTTTCTACCTCGTCGGCAACGCCCTCATCGCGCAGCGGTTGTTCGCGCTGGAACCCGCTGCGGGGCTATCCGCTCCCGTCCGCATCGTCATCAGCGAAGCCGCCGATGGAGCCACGCACATCGACTACGAGGAGCCGACCTCGGTCTTCGGACAGTTCGCGACCCTCCGGGAGTCACCGGTACCCCGGCTGCTGGACGAGAAGCTGCGTGAAGCCCTCACGGCCATCGCGACATGACGGCAAGAACACCTGCGAGCAGCACCTCGCTCTCGTGCAAGGAGGTGAGCGAGCTCGTGACCGAGGGGATGGAGGGCGCCCTTCCCGCCGACCTCCGCGACGGCTTTGCCGACCACCTCTGCGGGTGCGAGGCATGCCGCACGTTCGGTGAACAGATCGACGCGACCGTCCGCATCGTTCGGATGCTGCCACGCGACGCGGGGCCCGAACCAGGTGAGCGGGTCATGGAGGCTTTCCGGACGCGCGCACGAAAGTGAAGGCATCGTGAAGGTGCCGGCGCCCGACTCGGGGGCGGCGGACGATGGCGGGGGCTACCCGGCCGGGAACACGAAGCGGAACGTGGTCCCGTGCCCCTCGCGGCTCTCGATCTCGATGTGGCCGCCCAGCGCTTGCGCGATGCCTCGGACGACCGTGAGGCCGAGCCCCCACCCTTTGGAACCGAGCAAGTGCGTGTCGCTCCCCCGGACGTACGGCTCGCACATGCCCTTGTACAGCTCCGGCGGGATCGGCGCGCCTTCGTTGTGGATCGCGAGGACGACCGACTTCCCAGTGCGCGACAGATGCAGCGCCACGGGGGCAGCCGGGTCTCCATACTTCTCGGCGTTGGTGGCCAGGTTCTCGACGACTCGTTGGAACGCCTCGCACGGCCAGCGGCCGCCGAAGTCGCCCGCGACGTCGAGCCGGAACCTATCCCCGTGGACGGTCGAGAGTTCCCGCACTGCCCCGAACGCGATCTTCGCGAGGTCGCCGTCGCACCAGTGCAGCTCGAGCTTGTGTCCAGCCTCCATCCGGCTCATGTCGAGCAGATCGCCGATCATCCGGTCGGCCCGGTCGAGGTTCGAGACGATCGTCTCGAGCGGTTTGTCCTGGTCCCCCATCCTCGGCCCGAACCGCCGCAAAAGCTCGGCGTTGGCCTTGGCCGCCGCGAGCGGATTGCGGATGTCGTGCGAGAGGGTCGCCACGAGCTGGTCGCGCTGCGCCCGCAGGATCATCTCGTCGGTGACGTCCCGCACCGCGCCGGTGAGCCGGACGACGTCGCCTGCTTCGTCCCGCACGCTGCGCCCCTGCGCCTGGATCCAGTGGATGCTGCCGTCGCGGTGACGGACGCGGTAGAGAGCCTCGTAGTGGTCGGCGCGCCCGGCCGCGAGTGCCTCGAATTTGGCTCGGACCGCGGCGACGTCGTCCGGGTGGATGATCTTGTACAGCTTGTCCGACGTCCAGGACCCGGTCGGGTCGATGCCCATGATCTGGTTGTACCGATCGTTACGCGTGACCTCGAAGCGGCCCCCGCCGGGGTCCCACCTCCACGCCCCGATGCCTCCGGCGCGGACAGCCATCTCGAGCCACTCGTTCGCGTAATGCCTCGGCTCGTGGGAAGGTGTGGCGTTCGAGACGATGTCATCGGTGTAGCCGTCCAGCGTCTCGAGGATGACGTCCCGCTCCTCCGGCGCCAGCGTGGAGCCCGACTCGAGGAACCCGAACACGACGCGCCGGAGCAGCGCGAGCTCGAGGATCGATCGCTCCACGCACAGCCCGCGAGCACGGCGGCCGACCGGCTGACGGGCGGCTCGCGGGTCGCTCGCTCGGCTCAGGAGTGATTCGAGGATGTCCTCGAGGACGGTCGAGATCCCCGGTCCCAACGCGCGGATGTCCGCGGGGATCTCCGTTCCGGCGCGCGAACACCACGACTCGACGATGCGGCGGCGCTCGGTGGCGAGCCTATCGGCGAGGCTCAACTGCGAATCCCTCCTTCCGCGGCGGATGCGGGGCGCAATGCTCCTTCAGGGCCCGCGCGAGCGTCACCTCGATCGCCTCTAGCGAGAACGGTTTGCGGACGAAATACGGTGTGCCCACCTCCTGCGCCACCTGGACGAGATTGGCGACCCCGGAGACGAGGATGATGGGGATCAGTTCCTTCCCGGCGTCCTCCACGATGAGGCGGTAGGCGAGGTCCGGTCCGTTCAGCCGCGGCATGTCCACATCGAGGCAGACGACTTCCGGGAGGTACCCGTTCAAGGCTTCGAGGCCGGCCTGCCCGTCCTCCGCGTAGCGGACGGTGTGACCGTCGAGCTGCAGCAGCATCGCGAGCGCCGACGCGACGTCCCGGTCGTCGTCCACCACGAGGATATTGGCCATAGGGGCTTGCCCAGCGTTTGTGCACGGCGCACGCCAGAAACAAGAGCGTCGACGACGCCCAGGATGGAGAGCGCGACGGCACGCCGGGCGCGTGCATCTCGACGAAACGGCGGAGGCGCCGTCGAGCATGGGCCGGCCTGGCGCGCCCCGCGGGCGCGAGCAGGTGTCCCCGGACAGATGATTCGACGGCGCATCGCTCCCGTAAGTGCGCGAAAGGACTCGCGTCGAAGAAAAAAGTGAGAAAAAAGATGAGGCGCGCGCGCCGAATGCCGATCTCCGGACTTAACCCCGGGTGAGAGCGACGCACGCGGTGGCGATGAGGCCACCCGGGGACGCGCTCTCGCAGTGCCCACCGAACCAGGTTCTCCCGCAGCAGGCGGGAGCAACCAGAGAGGAGATCCGCCATGTCCAGCCGTCATCGTCCGTACCGTTCGTTTTCTCGTTGCCGTTCGCAGTCGCGTCGCGCCGAGGCTCAAGCTCTCCCCGAGCTCGCGCCGATCGACATGCACTTCCTCGAGGGCGTCGCGTGGCGCGCGCTCGCCGGCGATCGCGACGCGGTCGACACGCTCGCGTGCGAGCTGCGCGTGGAGATGGTCGCGCACGCGCACGCCCACCTCGCGCGCTTCGACGTCGACGCCGAAGATGTCGTCGACGAGCTGCTGCTCTCGATGCTCGAGGGAACGCTGCCGATGCCCGCGCGCGGGGAGTCGGCGGTGCTGTGGATCCTGCGCGAGGTCGCGTCGCTCGCCGCGGCGGGGGAGTGAGAGGGAGCCATGAACGACCTCGCCATTCGCCGGGAGCAGCACCCGCAGCCCGGTCTCGCGTTCACGTACGACCCGGAGGCGGACGCCTCGTACATTTACGTCGTCGGGCGGGCGCACCGCATCCGCCCGCATCACCAGGTGGCCGCGCTCGAGGGGTACGTCGTCTTCGACGTGGACGACGACGGGCGCATCCTCGGGATCGAGATCCTCGGCGTCAGCCGCGTGCTCCGCGCCGAGACCCTGGAAGACACAGTGCGGACGCCGCTCGACCCGGAGGCGCACCTCGCGCCGCTCGATCGCAAGCTGCTCGCCGCCGGCCGCGGCGACCCGAGCGCAGCCGGAGAGCTCTACGCGGAGCACAAGGCGTCGCTCCTGCGCGTGGCGCGACGCGCCCTCGGCAGCGGGTACGTGCAGGACGCCGAGGACGTGGTGCACGAGTTCTTCCTCGCGCTCGGGACCGGTGAGCTCGAGCCCCCGCTCATCCGCGACGCCGCGCTCCCGTGGATGAAGAGGATGGTGCGATCGATGGCCGAGGAGCACCTCCGCTCCGGAGGCTGGCGATGAAGCTCCTCACGCACCCCGAGAACGTCGCGTACACCCGCGGCACGCTGCTCCGCAGTGGGATCGGCAAGCAAGACGTCGACGAGGCGCTCCAGGACGTCTACGTGAAGGCCCTCACCGCGTTCCAACGCGGGGTGGCGCCTGCGGACCTGGAGGAGATGAAGGCTTTCTGCGCGAAGGTCGCCCGCGAGCACGCGATCGAGGTGCTGCGCAAGGTCCGCCGCCGCACCCGCGACCTCGTCGCGTCCTGCGAGGTGGACGAGATCGCGCCGCTCGGGTCCGCCAGCGAGCAACGCGACCCCGTCGACGCTGGAAGGCAGCTCGAGGTGCTCGCCCAGCTCTTCCGGGAAGGAACGATGCCGAAGGACGGCGTGGACATCCTCGAAGGCATCGCCTGCGGGTGCACGATGAAGGAGGTCGGCGAGGACCTCCGCGTCACGCAGTGGGCCGTGCGCGGTCGGCTCGACACCATGCGCAAGATGTTCCGCGAGCGGATGGAGGAGCTGGGGCTCCTCGATCGAGAGAGGTCGCTCGAGGAGGTGATCGCGCTTCCCGGCGCCATCGCAACCCTGCGAGAAGCGGCGTGATTCCGGAAATCGACCGAGAAACGCACGAACCCGAGGTCAAAAAATCGGACTCGCGCGGTTCAGAAGGCAGAAGGGGACGAAACGAGACGCTGCAAGTCGCTATCTGTCACCGACCAGAAGGGAAATTGCAGCGGGAAATCGACCCCGACCATCGGCCGACAGGTCGATACACGTTGCCGACAGGTCGTCGTTCACGACCGATTCGCCGTTGTTCGCGGCGAGTCGGACGAGACAAAGGACGGACAGGTAACTGCTCGCGGCGAATCGGCGGCGAACAAGCGCGAGTCGGTCGAGAACAGTGACCGACCGGTCGAGAAAAGACGCGAGTCGGCAAATGGTCTCGACGAGTCGGTCGCGTACGAGAACGAATCGGCCGCTTTCAACGACCCATCGGTCGAGAACGGCGACCCATCGGTCGAGACAAGATGCGAATCCGCAATGGGTCTCGACGAATCCGCCGCGTGCAAAAGCACGTCGGTCAACGTCAACAGCAAGGAGGTGAAGAACAAAAACCAGTCGACGAAGTGAATTCTCGAACAATCCACATCCATTTTTCAACCACAGGAGGTCAATCACCATGTCCCAGTCCAAGTCGGTTCATCGCAGTCTCGCCATTCTCAAGCTGCCGCGTCGCGTTCCCGCGTTCATCACGTTCGCGCAGAGCGTCGTCACGGCAATGACCAACAACGCGTACTTCTCTTCTCCCACGCCACCGCTCCCCACCGTCACGGCGGCCATCACGGCGCTGCAGTCGGCCGAAGCGGGGGCGCTGTCACGGCTCAAGGGGACCGTGACGGCGCGCAACGACAAGAAGGCGGCGCTCGTCGCCCTCTTGCAGACGCTGAGGACGTACGTGCAGAACACGGCCGACGCCGACGCCGAGAACAGCGCGGCCATCATCCAGAGCGCCGGCCTGCCGGTGAAGAAGATCCCCGCGCACAAGACGCGGGTCTTCCTCGCCGAGCAGGGACCCCTGACCGGCTCCGTGAAGATCGTGGCGCCCTCGGCGGGCCCACGGTCCTGTTACGACTGGCAGTACAGCAGCGACGGCGGCAAGACGTGGGTCGATGCGCCGTCGACGATCAAGTCCAAGACGACCCTCGAAGGCCTGACGGCGGGAGCGACGGTGCTCTTCAGGTACCGCTCGATCACGCCGAAGGGTGGGCAGGGAGACTGGAGCCAGTCAGTCGCCCTGCTCGTGAAGTGAACCTGGCTTAGCGCGCCGGCCCTCGGCTCCCCCGTTTCTCCTTTCCGGGGTGAGCCGGGGGCCGGTTTTTTCGTTTTGGCGGCGCTCCCTGCTCAGGGCTGCTTCTCCGCGCTCCCTTCGACCAGCTTGGCGGCGATCGTTTCGTACATGGCCTCGACGGCTTGTGCTGCGTTGGCCGTCATCGCGGAGGGCTGGGGCTGCGTGATCGCGTCGTGCGCATCCGCGTCGCCGCTCAGACGCGCGAGCTCCTTGCCGGATGGATCCAGAAGGCTCGCCTTGTATCGGATGCGCGCCCGCGCCGCCGAAGTGATCCCACCGCGCAGCGCGGCCGGGGCAAACGTCAGCTCCGCTTCACGGATCTGGAGCACCAGGCCGGAAGTGCCGCCCTTGAACCCGCTGTCGAATCCGCGGCTGAGCGTCGTGCGCCAGCCGCTCACGGGCACCGCGTTCACGGAGTCCGACTTGGGAATGACGAACTGGTCGACGATCGAGTCGCCCAGTTTGAGCCGCGAAGGGGCCCCGGCCGCGGGCAGATCGACGTTGGGCCTCGGAGAGGCGGGATCGACGCGAAGGTTGGATTGGGGGAGGTGGAAGCAGCCCCCCAGCGTGAAGAGCAGCGTCAGGGACAGGCATCGAACCAGAGTGCGTACGTTCATCGGTTTCTTCCTCACGGACAAGGGCAGCTCGGGGGCATCGGCAAGGTCGACACCGGCGTCGAACCCGTGAACCGGATCCCGAACGATATGCCGTCGCACGTCGCGTCGGCCGCGTTGCTCCCGTCGGCGCCGATGTCCGACGCTTGCGCGAGCTGCGTCAGGACCGACTGGATCGCGCTCGTGTTGCAGAGCGACGTGCTGATGCACGCGGCCGCGTTCTTCCAGGCTGCCTCCATGCCCGCCGTGGGGAGGACGCCGCCCGCCATGCCTCCGGACCCGTTCAGCGCGATGTGAACGTCGCGCACCGGGTAGACCAAGGAGCCCAGCACCAGGGTGCCGGTGCCGCTCGCGTCGGTCTGGAGGTAGGCCTGCTTGATCGCGCTCGAGCACGAGTACATGCCCGATTCCGTGTCGAAGATCGGGCACAGGTTCGCGCCGTAGCTGTTGTCGATGCCGTTTACGCCGTCGTCTTGCACCGAGTAGGCCGCTCCGGCCGCGAGCGTGCACGTATCCGTGGAAGTGCGGGTCGTGCACTTCCCATCGAGGTTGAAGCCGATACCCTTCCAGGCCGAGGAGTCGGCGACGCCCGTCGCGTCGACATCGCCGAGGTCGACGCCCGTGAGGCTCAGCGAGACCGCCATCGTGCCCGGAAGCACGCTGCCCCCGCTGCACCCGCTCGACGAACCGCCGTTCTGCGAACCGCCCGACGAGCTGGTGGAGCCGTTGCTCGACGTGTTGCCCGTCAGCGAGCACGCGCTCGCACAGGCGCCGCATGCGAAGCCGCCGCCGGTGCCCTGGCTGCTGGCGCAGGTCGACTCCTGGAGCTTGGACCCGCACGTCGCGGACTGCGCGTTCGGTGCGCTGAAGTCGCCGCCCGGACAGATGCAGCCGAGGTAATCGCCGCAGCCCGTCTCGAAATCACCGAGCGCGCCGCCGCAGTTGCTGCGAAGGCAAGAGATGCACGAGCTACCCACGAGGGATTGCAGGCACGCGTCGTACGGCCCGCCGCCCGTTCCTGCGCCGTTGCTGCCGCTGCACGCCGCGACCGCCCCGGCCACAGTCAGGGCTGCCGCGATCGACCACCTCTTCAGCATGCCCCCCTCCTACCCGCCGACCTCGCGCGAGGCCCGTCGGCGGGCGCCGATTGGCGCGAAGCCAGCATGTTTTGGCGCGCAGAACGAAGTCAGCGGGGCGCGGGCCGTACCCGGTTCCGCCACTCGCGAGGCGATTCTCCGACGACCCGGCGAAACAGGCCGCTCAGCTGCTGCGGCGACGAGCAGCCCACCTCGATCGCGACGCGCGCGATGCGTTCGCTCGATTCGAGCAAGAGGCGCTGCGCGAGGCGCACGCGTGCCGCATCGAGCTCGCTCCGGAAGCTCGTTCCGTGCTCGCCGAGCAGGCGCTGCAGCGTCCTCTTGGAGATGGCCAGCCTCGACGCGGCGCCGGCCAGGGTGGCCCGCGGGTCGTTCTCGAGTACGGCCGCGAGCTGGCGAACCTCCGGCGGCAGCGCGCGCGCCTTCGCCACGAGCTCGTCCACCTCTCCGAGCAGCGGCGCGTCCTGCCAGCGGCCGAGCCACGCCAGCGCCGGCCTCACGTCGGTGAACGTCTCCGATCGAACCGGCAGGCGAACGACCCGGAAGAACCCTGCCGCCACCGCGCCCACGACGTCCTGCGCGTGAACGACCGCCAGCTTGGTGATCCTCCGCGCGATCGACCGCGCGTGCTCGTCGGCGTACTGCGTGAGCGCGCGAAAGCTGAACGGGTCCACCCGTCCGACGCCGCGAGCATCCACGAGCGCGACGCGCGCCCCGTCCACGCTGGCGATTCCCAGTGTGACGGCGAGCATGCGACGCACGTCCGCCTCCGTCGGCTCCCCCCACATGACGCCTCCGGAGAGCGCGCCGTGCGACGCGAAGAAGTGGAGAGACGTCCGGAGCACGATGTAGCGTCCCGCCGGCTCGCGCGAGAACGACTGCAGCGTCGGCGCGAGAGCGAGGTGGGCGCCGGCCGCCAGCGGCATCGGCTCCGTAGGCTACTACGCCCCGCGCTGGCTACGCCGCGTGGTGCGCCGTCGTCCAGCGGTCGACGGCGACGTCGAGACTCTTCTCCCGGTTGGCACGCAGCTCGGCCTCGACCTGCGCGATGTGCGCGCGGATGGCCGCGATCATCGCGACTTCGTCGACGCGCGGCGGTGCGGGACGCACCGGCGGAGCGGCGAGCACCGGCGCCGGCGCCTGGATGCGGGCGAGCTCCTCCTGCGTCAGGCCGGAGCCGAGCATCCAGTCGAGCATCGGTCCGTCGTGGACGTCGGCGACGACCAAGTCGTTGCGGGTGCGAACGGTGGTTTCGACGAGATCGTCGCGGCCGTCCTGGTGCACGAGGTTTGCCACTGCGCAGAGCCGTCCGTCGGCGTCGCGGAACATGTGAAGGCTCGGGGCGGTCGTGTAGTCGTGCGGAAACTGGCCGGCTCGCGAGTAGGCCTCGAGGCGCGCCATCTGCTCGTCGCGATGCGCCGCGAGCTGCGCTCGCACGTCCACCGGGCTCTGCGCCGTCGCCGCCATGGGGTCGTGCCGGTCCCGGGCCGCGTCTGGCCCGCCGCAGCCGGCCAGGAGGAGCAACGCCGTCACCGGAACCAGGAGAGCCTTGCGGAGCGACATGCCCTGGATACGCGCCAGCCGCCCGTCCGATCTGACGAGGCAGCGCCCCCTCAGATAAGGATTTGCCCATGCCCGGCAAGCATGGTGGGCCGCTACGAGATGCTTCGCCTTGGGCGCACTCCAGCACCAAAAGCCGCGTCACTTCGGGGTGAGCTTCATGATGCTGCCGTCGCCGGTGACCCAGTAGACGCTGGTGGCATCCACGGTGATGACGTTCGTGGTGCTGTTCCCCGTGTCCTGCCCCGACGCGAGCATCACGAGAGTGCCGCCGCTCTTGGGTACCTTCATGATCGCACCGTCGAAGGTGACCCAGTAGACGCTCGCGCCATCCGCGGCGAGGCCACGCGGATAGGATTGATTCGACGCAAGAGTGACAGGCGTGCCGCCGCCCACCGGCACGGTCACGATCTCACTGGTGGCCGGCGGGTTCCCGAGGTTTATCCAGTACGCGTTGCTCGAGTCCGTGGTCAGGAAGCTCGGACTGCTCTGGCCCGTGGCGAGCGTCGTCTCGGCACCGCCCGCAACCGGCGCCTTCGCCACGGTCCCCTGGAGCGAGTTCGCCCAGTAGACGCTCGCGTCATCGAGTCCCACGCCGGAGAAACTCCCGGGGTCCATCGCGATCGTGCCGCCAGTGCCACCCCGGGCAGGGGCCCACATCACTGCCCCTTGAGGACCGGTCGGCGAGTAGATGCATTCGCCATTGCAGTAGTCGAGGTTCCAGTACACGGCGGTGGCGTTCGCGGCCATGCCGCTGCCCATGTCACTCAACTGCTGTCCCGTCGCAAGCGTGGTAGGCGTGCCGCCGCGCTCCGGCATCGCCATCACCGGCCCGGTCGGATTGCTCCCCCAGCTGTCGATGTAGCTCCAGAAGACGGTCCCCGAAGAGACGGCGAGGTTCCCGGTAGCAAACACCTGTACCGGGGCCTTCTCCTGCACAGCGTGGTGGGGGTCCCTCCGCAGACCGGCACGCTCATCACAGCCCCGTTGCCGCACCCGTTCGACGAGGTCGCGGGCGCAGCGCATTCCGTGAGGAAGTACAGGTTCGCGCCGTCCACCGCGAGTGCGTGCGGCCCGGTCGGAACATTCGCGAGGCTGACGAGACATGGACCCGCGTCGCAGGCACACCCGCGCGACGATCCTGCATCGCCACCGGATCCGGCATCGTCGCCGGAGGCGCTTCCGCCGCTGCTCGACGCGGTTCCTCCACTGGAAGGTGAGGCGCCGCCGTCGCCGCGCATGCCGCCGCCGCCCCCTCCGACTTCGTTGGTGCCGTCGCACGCCCCGAGGGCCAAGAGCCCCGCGACGACGAAGAACCTCGATCGCACCCCGCAACCTCCCGACCATCGATCAAGCAAAGGTGACGCCAGTGGCAAGTGCGTGAGATCATTGCCTTGTACTCTGCAGAGGTGTGCCAGCCACGACACCTGCATCGCGCCCAGGAACCCAGGGATGGGATCCAGCAGCGCGCGGCCCTGAGGTAAGGATTGCCCCATGTCCGGCAGCATGGTGGGCCGCTACGAGATCCTCGAGCTCTTCGCCCGGGGCGGCATGGCGGACATCTATCTCGCCCGCGTGCGCGAGCCGCCGCGGCTCATCGCCCTGAAGCTCGTGAAAGAGGAGCTGGCCGCGCGCGCCGAGTACGTGGACATGTTCCGCGACGAGGCCAAGATCCTCTCGAAGCTGAAGCACCCGAACATCGTCGAGACGCTCGAGGCCGACGTCGTCGGGGGGCGCCCGTTCATCGCGATGGAGCTGCTGCTCGGCCGGTCGGTGGCGGATCTCTGCGACGCGTGCGAGGCGCAGCGGACTCGCTTTCCGCTCCACCTGGCCGCGTGGATCGGCGCCCGCGTCGCCGATGCGCTGCACTACGCCCACGAGCTCAAAGACGACGACGGCGTCCGGCTCGACGTCATTCATCGCGACGCAAACCCTTCGAACATCCACGTCACGTACGACGGCGAGATCAAGCTGATCGACTTCGGGCTGGCGCGGTCACGCCGGCGCGTGACGAAGAGCAGCCAGGGAATCGTCAAGGGCAAGGTCCCGTACCTGTCTCCGGAGCAGGTCGACATGCGCGAGGTCGATCATCGTTCGGACCTCTACACGCTCGGCGCGGCGCTCTGGGAGATGACGACCGGGCGCCGGCTGTGGAAGCGCGACACGGACGTCGAGACGGTCCTCGCCATTCGCGACGGCGTGGTCCCCGACCCCACGTCGTTCATCGAAGGCTACCCGGACGAGCTCTGGGCCATCGTGTGGGAGGCGCTCATGCCCCGGCGCGATCACCGGTACCGCGACGCGGCGTCGATGGCGCGCGATCTCGACGCGTTCGTGCAGGCCGCGGCGCCGAGCACGTCGATGGCCGTCTGCGCTGCGACGTTCGTCGAGCAGCTCTTCCCCGGTGAGGCCGCGCGCCGTCTGGCCTACGTCGCGTCGAAAGAGAACGCGTGAGAGAAGCCACGTCACGGGGCCTGTTGACGCCCCGGCCGAGACTCGCGTTCACTCGACTCGATGAGGCTCTTCTACCACCCGTTCTCGGCGAACTCGCGGCGCGTGCTCATGGCGGCGGCGCACCTCGGAATCGAGCTCGAGCTCGTGAAGGTCGACCTCCCGAAGGGCCAGCACCGGACGGACGGCTTCCTGCGGATCAACCCCAACGGGCGGGTGCCCGTGCTCGACGACGACCACTTCATGCTCTGGGAGTCGCGCGCGATCATGCAGTACCTCGCCGACAAGACGCCGGGTCAGAGCCTGTACCCCCAGGACCCTCGGGCGCGCGCGGACGTGAATCGCTGGCTGTTCTGGGACGCAGCCCACTTCTCGCCGGGCGTGGGGCTCCTCCTCTACGAGAACCTCATCAAGAGCCTCATCGGCGAGGGCCGCCCGGACAAGAACGAGGTGCAGCGCGGGGAAGGCCTCGTCGCGCGCTTCGCCAAGGTGCTCGATGCGCACCTGGCGTTCCGGACGTGGGTCGCCGGCGATCACGTCTCGCTGGCGGATCTGTCGCTCGCGGCACCGCTCGCCTTCGCGCAACAGGCGGCCGTTCCGATCGCGGGGCTGCCGAACGTCGCCCTCTGGTTGGAGCGTGTCCAGGCGCTCGATGCGTGGCAGAAGACTCTGCCGAGGTGAAGAACTAGCGCTGCGGATAGCCCGGCTGCGGCGCGTAGCCTTGCTGCATCATCGGCTGGGCGTAGGCTTGCGGCGCGGCGCCGGAGCCGATCATCTGCACCACGTTGGGGTGGACGCCGCGAAGCCACGTGAACGACGAGTCGATCTTGCGCGCCAGGACGACCTTCTTCGCGCGCATGATGGCCACGACGACGAGCGCCGCGAGGCACGCGAAGATGCCGACCATGAACGTGATGCCGACGATGGCACCGCTGTCGTCGACGGCGGATGCGATCGCGGCACACAGCGCACCCAGGAGAAAGAGCGGGAGCACCGAGAGCCCGAGGAGGAGGTTCCACTTCTTCCACTGCGCGTGGCACGGCTGGCAGACGGGGATGGCGAAGCGCGATCGCTTGGTGAAGATGAGGTACCCGATCCAGCCGAGGACGTACCAGGCCCAGAAGGGCGTGTAGACGAACTTCTGGTTGTGCCACTCGATGCCCTGGGTGTTCCCGCACTTCGTGCAGACGGGGGGGAACGTCATGCCGTTGGCGACGACGAGCGTGTCTCCCTCGATGCGCGCGCCCGTCGGCCCCTGCGCGTAGTTGGCGGGCACGGCCTGGGCCTGGGGCGCCGCGTAGGGGTTCGGCTGCTGGTACTGGTTCACGGTCTGAACTGATACGCGGCGAAACGGGCGAATCACCCCTCACACGCGCAAGTCGCCGGTTTCCTGCGGAATGTCTCCCTTCCGACGCAGTGCACCTTCCCTCTAGCGCGTTGCGTCAGAGGTGCCATAATCATCCTGCCCATGCCGTTGCCTGCCGCCACCGGGCTCTACGACCCGGCGCACGAGCGCGACGCATGTGGACTCGGCTTCGTGGCCGACCTGCACCGTCCCGCGTCGCACCAGGTCGTCGGGATGGGGCTCGAGATCCTGCGAAGGCTCGCGCACCGCGGCGCGGCCGGATGCGACCCGTGCTCGAGCGACGGCGCCGGCATCCTCATCCACGTTCCCCACGCGCACTACGAGCGCACGCTCGGGCATGCTGGCATCGAGCTGCCTCTGGCGGGTGACTACGGCGTCGCGCAGTGCTTCCTCTCGCCGGACCCGGCCACGCGCGCAGCGGAGATGCGCGTCCTCGAGGAGGCGGTCCGTCACCACAACCAGAAGGTGATCGGCTGGCGCGACGTCCCGGTCGACCCGACGCAGCTCGGCCCGCTCGCGCGCGCGTCGATGCCGGTCTTCAAGCAGCTGTTCATCGGCCGCATGTGCCCGGCGGGGATCTTCGAGCGCACCCTCTTCATGATCCGCAAGCGCGCTGGCCGGCGCGCGGGCGAGGCGGGGCTCGAGGCTTTCTACATCGCCAGCCTCTCGTCGAAGACCGTCGTCTACAAGGGACTGGCGCTGCCGGAGCGGCTCGACGCGTTCTACCTGGACCTCAAGGCGGACGAGACGCGCAGCCGGCTGGCGCTCGTGCACTCGCGCTTCAGCACCAACACGTTCCCCACCTGGGAGCGCGCCCACCCGTACCGGCACATCGCGCACAACGGCGAGATCAACACGCTGCGCGGCAACCAGGGCTGGATGGCGGCGCGAGAGCCGCTCCTCGAGAGCGACGCCTTCGGCGAGCACCTCGCCGACTTCAAGCCGATCATCCGTCCCGGCGGCAGCGACTCGGCGTCGCTCGACAACGTGGTCGACTTCCTCGTCGCGGGGGGGCGCAGCCTGCCGCACGTGATGATGATGCTCGTGCCCGAGGCGTGGGAGGGGCAGCCGGAGATGCCCGCCGAGCGGCGCGCGTTCTACGAGTACCACGCGTCGCTGGTCGAGCCGTGGGACGGCCCCGCGGCGCTCTGCTTCACCGACGGGCGCTACGTCGGCGCGACGCTCGATCGCAACGGGCTGCGCCCGATGAAGTACGTGGCGACGCGCAGCGGGTTCGTCGTGGCGGCGAGCGAGTTCGGCGTCGCCGACTTCGAGGCGGACGACGTGATCGAGAAGGGGCGCCTGCAGCCGGGGCGCATGCTCCTCGTGGACTTCGAGCGCGGGCGGATCGTGCGCGACGAGGAGATCAAGCACGAGGTGGCGACGCAGAAGCCCTACGCGCAGTGGCTCGAGGGCAACAAGATCGACCTCGGCGACATCGATCGCGACCTCGCCGCGGCGCGCACGCCGTCGCTGGCGGCGGGCGAGCGGCAGCGGCGCATGCGCGCGCACGGCTACACGCGCGAGGACCTGCGCGTCCTGCTGACGCCCATGGCGACCGCGGGCGAGGAGCCGCTGGGCAGCATGGGCAACGACGCGCCGCTCGCCGTGCTGAGCGAGCGCCCGCAGCTGCTCTTCCGGTACTTCAAGCAGCAGTTCGCGCAGGTGACGAACCCGCCGATCGACCCGATCCGCGAGAAGCTCGTGATGACGCTCACGAGCTGCGTGGGAGGCGAGGGCAACCTGCTCGTCGAGACGCCGCGGCAGTGCCGGCTGCTCGAGCTGCCGCAGCCCGTGCTCACGAACGACGAGCTGGCGGCGCTGGTCGGGGGCGTGCTCGGCGACTTCCCGGTTCGGGTGCTGCCGGTGCTCTTCGACGCGCGGGCGTCCGATCCGGGCGCGGCGCTCGACAGCGCGCTCGTGGGGCTGTGCGCGGCCGCGGAGGAGGCGGTCGATGACGGCGCGAGCCTCATCGTGCTGAGCGACCGCAGCATGGATCGCGCGCACGCGGCCATCCCGGTCCTGCTCGCGACGAGCGCGGTGCATCACGCCCTCGCGCGCGCCGGCAAGCGCCTGCGCGTCGGACTCGTCGTCGAGACAGGGGAGGCGAGGGAAGTGGCCGACGTCGCCCTGCTCATCGGATACGGCGCGGGCGCGGTCAATCCGTACCTCGCGTTCGAGGCGATCGACGCGCTCGGCGTGGACGTGCCGCGCGACGAGAGGCGCGCGCACTACGTGCACGCGATCGGCAAGGGGCTCCTCAAGGTGATGAGCAAGATGGGCATCTCGTGCCTGTCGAGCTACCAGGGCGCGCAGATCTTCGAGGCGCTCGGGGTGGGGCAGGAGACGGTGGAGCGCTGGTTCCCCGGCACGCCGTCGCCCATCGGCGGCATCGGGCTGCCGGAGATCGCGCGCGAGGCGCTCGTGCGGCACGCGATCGGGTTCGAGACGCCGCTGCTGCCCATGAGCGACGAGGAAGCGCTCGACGTCGGCGGTGTCTACGCGTGGCGCGTCGGCGGCGAGCGGCACCTCTGGAGCCCGCGGACGGTGTCGGCGCTGCAGAAGGCGGTGCGCCTCGAGGACGCGCGCTCCTACGAGGAGTATGCGCGCGCGATCAACGAGCAGGGGGATGCGCCCTTCACCTTGCGCGGCTGCTGGGACCTCGTGCCGGCGGCCGAGCCCGTGCCGCTCGAGGACGTGGAGCCTGCGGCCAAGATCGTGCGCCGCTTCGCGACGGGCGCCATGAGCTTCGGGAGCATCAGCAAGGAGGCGCACGAGAACCTCGCCATCGCGATGAACCGCATCGGCGGCAAGTCGAACAGCGGCGAGGGCGGCGAGGATCCGGCGCGCTTCCTTCCGATGGCGAACGGCGACTCGCGGCGCAGCGCGATCAAGCAGGTCGCGAGCGCCCGCTTCGGCGTGACCGCGCACTACCTCGTGAATGCCGACGAGCTGCAGATCAAGATCGCCCAGGGCGCCAAGCCGGGCGAGGGCGGGCAGCTGCCAGGGCACAAGGTCGACGAGCACATCGCGCGCGTGAGGCACTCGGTGCCGGGCGTGACCCTCGTGTCGCCGCCGCCGCACCACGACATCTATTCGATCGAGGACCTGGCGCAGCTCATCTTCGACCTCAAGGCGGTGAACGAGGAGGCGCGCGTCAGCGTCAAGCTCGTGAGCGAGACGGGCGTCGGCACCATCGCGGCGGGCGTGGCGAAGGCGCACGCGGACGCGATCCACATCGCCGGGCACGACGGCGGCACGGGCGCGTCGCCGCTGTCGTCGATCCATCACGCGGGAACGCCGTGGGAGCTCGGGCTCGCGGAGACGCACCAGGTGCTGGTGCTCAACGGGCTCCGCGACCGCGTGCGGCTGCAGGTGGACGGGCAGCTCAAGACGGGGCGCGACGTGGCCATCGCGGCGCTCCTCGGCGCCGACGAGTTCGGGTTCGCGACGGCGCCGCTCGTCGCGAGCGGCTGCGTGATGATGCGCAAGTGCCACCTCAACACGTGCCCCGTCGGCATCGCGACGCAGGACCCCGAGCTTCGCGCGCGCTTCGCCGGCGCGCCGGAGCACGTCATCAACTACCTGTTCTTCGTGGCCGAGGAGCTGCGGGCGCTGATGGCGCGCATGGGCTTCCGCACGCTCGACGAGATGGTCGGCCGCACCGACCACCTCGCGGTGCGCATGCTGAACCATCCGAAGGCGGGCACGCTCGACTTCACGCGCGTCCTGCAGCGCCCGAACGCGGCGACGCGCGGGTGGCCTTCGGCGCAGCCGTCGTGGGTCGGCGCGACCGAGGAGGCGCTGGTCGACGCCGCGCGCATCTCGCTCAAGCACAAGGAGCCGACGACGATGCAGGTGTCGCTCACGAACGCAGACCGCGCGTTCGGGGCGAGGCTCGCGGGCGAGCTCGCGCGCAAGCACGGCGCCGAGGGGCTGGCGGACGGCACCATCGTCGTCGAGGCGAGCGGTACGGCGGGGCAGAGCTTCGGCGCTTTCGCCGCGCGCGGGATGCTGCTGGTCCTCGAGGGGGACGCGAACGACTACGTCGGCAAGGGGCTCTCGGGCGGGGTGCTCGCGGTGCGGCCGCCGGCTCGGGCGCCGTTCAAGAGCCACGAGAACGTCATCGTCGGCAACACGTGCCTCTACGGCGCGACGAGCGGGCGGCTCTACGTGGCGGGGCGCGCCGGCGAGCGGTTCGCCGTACGAAACAGCGGGGCCGAAGCCGTGGTCGAGGGCGTGGGCGACCACGGGTGCGAGTACATGACGGGCGGCATCGTGGTGGTCCTCGGCGCGACGGGGCGCAACTTCGCCGCCGGCATGAGCGGGGGCGTCGCGTACGTGCTCGACGAGGACGGGACCTTCGGGTCGCGCGTGAGCAAGGCGACGGTGGCGCTCGAGCCGATGGACGCCGAGGACGACGAGCGGCTGCGCGCGCTCGTCGAGGAGCACGTCGCCCACACGCGAAGCGCCCGCGGGCGCGCGGTGCTCGCGGCGTGGGGCAAGCGGCGCTTCGTGCGCGTCATGCCCCACGAGTGGAAGCGCGTGCTCGAAATCCGGAGGACCGCCTGATGGGCGATCCCAAGGGTTTCCTCCGTGTCCCGCGCGTCGAGGAGGACGAGCGTCCCATCGACGAGCGCGTCCAGGACTGGCGCGAGCTCGTCGTTCCGGGCGACCCGGCGCAGGTGCGCCAGCAGGCCTCGCGCTGCATGGACTGCGGGATCCCCTTCTGCCACCAGGGGTGTCCGCTCGGCAATCTGATCCCCGAGTGGAACGACCTCGTCTACCGCGGCGATCTCGCGGGCGCGGCGAAGCGGCTGCTCGCGACGAACAATTTCCCCGAGGTCACCGGGCGCGTGTGCCCGGCGCCGTGCGAAGCGTCGTGCGTCCTCGCGATGCGCGACGAGCCGGTGACCATCAAGACGATAGAGCGCACCATCGCCGATGAACTGCGCGACGCCGGCGGTTACGCTCCGCAGCGCGCGAGCGAGCGCACGGGCAAGCGCGTCGCCGTCGTCGGCTCGGGTCCTGCGGGGCTCGCGGCGGCGCAGCAGCTCGCGCGCGCCGGGCACGACGTCGTCGTCTTCGAGCGCGACGACGCCGTCGGTGGCCTGCTCCGCTACGGCATCCCGGACTTCAAGATGGAGAAGGACGTGCTCGACGCGCGCGCCGCCCAGATGCGCGCCGAGGGCGTGGTCTTCCGGCTCGGCGTCTCCGTCGGCCACGACGTGCGGGGCGACCAGCTGCTGCACGAGTTCGACGCGGTCGTCCTCGGCATCGGCGCGCGCGCGCCGCGCGACCTGCCGATTCCGGGGCGCGAGCTTCGGGGCGTGCACTTCGCGATGGAGTTCCTCGCGCAGCAGAACCGCCGCCTCGCGGGACAGGAGCCGGAGGCGGAGCGCACCATTCTGGCGACAGGCAAGCGGGTCATCGTCATCGGGGGCGGCGACACGGGGTCCGACTGCGTGGGCACGAGCGTGCGCCAGGGCGCGACGAGCGTCGCGCAGCTCGAGCTCATGCCGAAACCCGCGCTGGTCCGGCAGCCCGCCAATCCGTGGCCGGAGTGGCCTCTCGTCCTCCGCACGTCGACGTCGCAGGAGGAGGGCGCCGAGCGCGACTGGTCGGTGTCGACGCGGTCGTTCCGCGGCGAGGGAGGGCGCGTCGTCGCGCTCGAGGCGGTGCGCGTCGTGCTGGAGAAGGGAAAGATGGTGCCCGTCGCCGGCAGCGAGCTCTCGGTGCCGGCCGACCTGGTGCTCCTGGCCATGGGCTTCGTCGGCCCGGAGCGCGGGGGCGTCGTCGAGCAGCTCGGGCTCGCGCTCGACGCGCGTGGCAACGTGCGCACCGACGCGAGCGGCGCGACCAGCGTTCCCGGCGTCTTCGCGGCCGGCGACGCCGCGCGCGGGCAGTCGCTCGTGGTGTGGGGCATCGCCGACGGTCGCCGCGTCGCCGCGGGCGCCGACGCGTGGCTGCGTCGCGCGCCGCTCACGCGCACCGGGACCTAGCGAGCAGCGTCCGTCGACGCGCGCTTCTTGCGAAGCAGCAGCAGTCCGAGCGCGAGGAGCCACGCGGCGGACGGCGCGTCCGTCGGCGCGTCGCCGACAGTGCAGCCTGCGCAGCCGCCGCTCTTCTTCTGCACCGTCTCCTCCTGCGCAGCGGTGTTGACGGGTTCCGGGGCGGGCGGCGCTTTGGCCGCCTCGTCGAGCGCCTGGCCGGTCGGCTCCGCGCAGCTCGGGCACGCGCTCCTCACGCGCGTGGTCGCGTTCGCGAGCTTCTGCCTCGCGCGCGTGCAGCGGTCGCCGGGATCCAGCGCGCAGAGACGGTCGGTCGCGCGGCGCATCGAGTCGAGGGCCCGGCACGCCGTGTCGCAGTCGCTGCCCATCGCCTGCGCCAGGTCGCGGTCGATCTCGGCGGCGAGCGCGTCGGTGTCCGCACCGGCGTCGCCAGCGTCAGAGCTCTGCGCGTACGCGCTCGCCGGAAAGATCGCGAGCAACAGGAAAACGACGGCCCGCTTCACACGCTCACGAGAGCACGTGACCGGGCCGAACGGAACCGGCGACGCAGTGCCAAGACGCCAAAAACAGGTTCGGGTGTCTCCCCGCCGAACCGCGGTGAAGTCCTTGGCGTCTTGGCGCTGCGTCGCGTGTGTCGCGCGATGCCCACCCTTGAGCACATGACGTGCCAGGTGGGGGCCCCCGAAACATCAGCGAGTTAGCGGCACCCTAGACGATCCCTCGGCAAAAGCCGAGGGAAAAACGATCCATCCTGATCGCAAAGCGGGTTACCGCTTCGTGTACTCTCGCCCGAGGATGGCCGTCGCCGTCGGCATCGATCTCGGCACCACAAACACGGTGGTCGGCGTCGTGCGGGACGGGGTCGCTGCGGCGATAGGGGACCCGGACGGCTACAGGCTCATTCCGTCGGTCGTCTCGTTCCACCCGTCAGGGCAGACGCTCGTCGGCAGGCCCGCGCTCGACCGCCGGCTCGTCGACGCGCCGAGCACGATCTACTCGGTCAAGCGCCTCATCGGCCGCCCGTGGGGCTCGCCGGAGGTGGAAGCTGCACGCGGCAAGCTCCCGTTCGAGCTTCGCGAGGGGCAGGGTGCGGCGACGCAGGTCGTCGCGCGCGGCGAGCCGTACTCGCTGCCGGAGATCAGCGCGTTCGTCCTGCGTCAGGCCAAGGCCGTGGCGGAGGCGGGGACCGGCGAGCCGGTGGAGCGCGCGGTCATCACGGTGCCCGCGAACTTCAACGACCTGCAGCGCGCCGCGACCAAGATCGCCGGCAAGCTGGCGGGACTCGAGGTGCTCCGCATCCTCAACGAGCCGACCGCTGCGGCGCTCGCGTACGGGCCGCAGGGCAAGGAGCAGGAGCGCATCGCGGTCTTCGACCTGGGCGGCGGCACCTTCGACGTCACCGTGCTGGACCTCGCCGGCAACGTGTTCGAGGTGCTCGCGACCGCCGGCGACACCGCGCTCGGGGGCGACGACATCGACGTCGTGGTGGCCGAGCGCATGGCCGACGACCTGCTGAAGAAGCATCGCTTCGACGCGCGCGCTCAGCCCATGGCGTTCGGGCGGCTGCGCATCCTGGCGGAGGCGATGAAGCGCGCGCTGTCGAGCGCCGACCAGCACACGGTATCGGGGGACGACATCGTGCCCGGCGATCGCGGCAAGACGGTCCCCTGGAGCTTCCGGATGACTCGCCCGGAGCTCGAGTGGGCGTCGCTCGGCATCGTCGAGCGCACGTTCAAGGTGTGCCAGCAGGCGCTCGACGCGGCGTCGCTTAGGCCGGCAGACCTCGATCGCGTCATCCTCGTCGGCGGCGCGACGCGCATGCCCATGGTGGGACGCAAGGTCGAGCAGTTCTTCGGCCGCCCGCCGGTGGTGCGCATCAACCCCGACGAGGTCGTCGCGCTCGGCGCTGCCATCCAGGCCGCGCTGCTCGACCGGGCGAGGCAGAAGACCGCCGGACCGATGCAGCATCCGCGCATCGACGATCGTTCGGTCGTGGCGCAGATGCCCACGCAGGCCGAAGCCGAAGCGGCCGAGGGGCTGGTGTTGCCCGTGGTCAGCTCGGCGAAGATGCCCGCCGCGCGCAAGGCGCCGGACCCCGTGGTGAATGTCGCCGAGACCGCGGCCCTTCCCGGCCAGCTCCTGCCCGGGGCGGGTGCGAAGCCGCTCGTGTTCGATCTTCCCGCGGAGGCCTCGTCGGCGCCCTTCGAGCTCGAGCTCCCGCGACAGCACGAGCCGTCGCGACCGAAGCTGACCGTGCCCGGTGCGCCGCCGCCGCCCGTGCGCCCGCGGCTGCCGACGATGCAGTACCCCTACCAGGCGCCCGGGGCGCCGCCGCCGGCTGCTGCGCCGCCGGAGCCCGTCGCGACCCCAGTCGCGCCCGCAGCCGCTCTGCACGCGCCGCCGCCCGCTGCCCGTGCGCCTGCGCCTCCTCCGCCGAGGCCGGCGCCCCTCCTCATCGACGTCACGCCGCACAGCCTCGGGGTCGAGACCGTCGGCGGATTTTGCGACATGCTGATCGACGCGAACACGCCGGTCCCCTGCGATCGCACCCGCTCCTTCGCGACCGCCGCGGACAACCAGACCACGGTGCGGGTGCGCATCGCGCAGGGCGAGAGCAAGCGCTTCGCAGAGAACACGTGCCTCGGCGAGGTCGAGCTCGCGGGCATCCAGCCGGCGCCGCGCGGGGCGACGCAGATCTCCGTCACGTTCGAGATCGACGCCGACGGGATCCTCAACGTGCGCGCCAAGAACGTCGCCACCGGGCAGGAGACGGCGGCGCGCATCCAGCTCGTGGGAGCGCAGGACGATCCGGCCGCGATGGCCGCGATGGCCGCGCGTCAGGCGGCGCACCCGCTGGCGCCGCTCGGGTGAGGACGCGCGATGCCGAGCAAGGACGCGCTCAGCGTGTACCTCGCGTCGCTCGAGAAGCGGACGTACTACGACATCCTGCGGATCCGCCCCGACGCCGACGCTGCGGCGATCAAGCGCGCCTTCCACGAGTTCTCGCTGCTCTATCACCCGGATCGCTACGTCGACTCGCCGCGCGACGTCGCCTCGACGGCGTCCGAGATCTACAAGCGTGGCGTGGAGGCGTATCGCTGTCTCTCGCGCCAGCCTCTGCGCGAGCGCTACGACCGCGCCGTCGGGCGCGGCAAGGTGCGCCTCGAGCCCGCGCGCCCCTCGACCGTCCCGCCGCCGCCCGTGCAGCGGACGCTCACCGAGATCGCGAAGACGCCGCGCGGCAAGCAGCACGCAGTGAAGGCCGATCGGCTCATCACGGCGGGGAAGCTCGAGGACGCACGCGTGCAGCTCGTGTCGGCTCTGCAGTGCGAGCCGGACAACGCGGAGCTCGCCGAGAGGTTGCAGATTCTCTACGAAGTGCTCGCTCTCGAGCCGCCGTGAGGCGGTAGACTGAGAACCCGGGACGCCGCATGTTCTCGCACATCGAGCGCTGCCTCGACCTGCAGGAGCAGGACATCGTCGAGGCCATCGCGTCCGGCGACGCGACGCGCGCCCTGCTCGCGCGCCTCGCCTCGCTGTCGGCCCCCAACACGGGGTGCGCGAAGGTGCTGCTGCTCTTCGCTCGCATGGCGACGACCGCCTGCGCGTGGATCGACGGCGACCTCGTCATCGAGCTCGTCGCGAAGGGAGACGCGACGGCGATCGAGGCGGCGACCGACCTGGGAGGCGGCCTGCGAGAGCGTGCGCTGCCCTCGTTGACGCTGCGGGCGCCGCTGGCGGAGTTCACGCGCGCGATCGAGCGCGTCCCGCACATGATTGCGCCGCTCTCCATCCAGGCGAAGAGCCCCAAGCGGATCGTGCTGACCGCGACGGCGACGGTGCGACGCACCAGCATTCCTCCGGCGCCGTTCGAGATATCGACGGACAGCCTCTTCACGCGCGTGCCGCATGCACCCGTCCCAAAGGACGAGGCCGGCGCGACTCCTTCGCTCGCGCCGCTGCCGGTCGTGACCGGTGGCCGCAGCGAAGCGCCGGCAGCAAGAGGGGCCTCGGAGCCTCCTGCAAGCGACGTCGACCGCGGCTGGGACGACTGAATCGGCGTGCACGGGAACGGGTGGTGCATGCGCCGCGAGGCATGCGCGCACACACGGTCGTCGCCGGGATCCTCGTCCTCGCAACCGTCGCCCTCGCTTCGCAGCAGGCGCATGCGGGCACGGAGATAGGCGCGGACCTCGATGGTGCGCTGCCGGTGAATTCCCAGGGCACGCTCGACGGCGGCGGCGGCTTCGGCATCCGGCTCGGCCAACAGATTCATCTGCCGGCGCTGCGTCTGACGCCCGAGGTCGACTACGGCTACATGCACCTGTTCGGCGCGAACGGCTGGCCGGACGTGACGACGCATCGGATCGAGGGCGGCCTTCGCCTCGGGGTGGGCGAGCTGCTCGTTCCCTTCGCCTTCCTCCATGCGGGCTACGGCTGGCGCGTGAGCAGCGCCCCCGTCACCGGCGGAGGAGGGTTCGCCATCGACACGGGAGTCGGGCTCGATCTCACCCTGGGACCCCTGTCGGTCGGAGGCCACGTCGGCTACGCGAGCATTGCCGTCGATCCGAACGATCCGAAGTGGGTCATCCTCGGGCTCGACGGCGCGATCGTCTTCTGAAGCGGGTCACGCGCCGCGTTCGATGGCGGCGATGAGCGCCTTGGCTCCCTCCAGCGAGGGATCCTCGGCCAGCGCACGCTTGAGCAGCATGAGCGCGCGCTTCGGGTCGCCCTGGCCGCGCGCGATCTCGCCCATGTACTGGTAGGCGAGCGCCTTGCTCATGGCCCCGGGCGTCTTGAGCAGCGTGATGGCCCGCAGGGCGCGGTTGGCGAGCTCGGTCTGCTCGAGATCCATCGCCCGCGACGCGACCTCGGCGCAAACGTCGCCGTTCTGGGCGTCGCAGTCGAGCGCCTGCCCGAGCGCCCGCACCTCGCCGGCCGCGTCGCCCGCGTAGCGGGCGACCCGTGCGACGCGCAGGTAGACCGGAGCGAGCTCCTTGACGCGCTTGCCCTTGTGCGGACCGAGGATCTGCTCGAGGAGCGCCGAAGCTTCCTGCGCGCGGCCCGCCGCGATGTACGCGTCGGCGAGGAAGCCGGCGCCCGACGGGTCGGCCGGGCGAAGGGCACGCGCCTCCTCCAGCGCTGCGGTGGCCGCGGAGGCGTCGCCGGCGCGCTCGAGGAGGATCGACCCCGCGCGTAGCAGGCTGGCGAAGCGCGCCTCGACCTCCCCGCTCGCCTTCGCGTCCTCGAGCGCGAGATCCGCCAGCTCGTGCCACGCTCCGGCCTGCTCGTAGATGCGCTCGAGTCGCTCGCGCACCGTGCGGTCCGCGGGGGCGAGGCGAAGGGCGCGCTCCAGGGCGGATCGCGCGTCGAGCGGGCGCTCGGCGCGCTCGCACGCGTCGGCGAGCCGGAGGGCCGTGTCGATCACCGCCTCGGGCTCCTCCTCGAGAGCGATGAGTCGCCTGAGCGCCGCGCTGGCGGCATCCCATCGATCCAGCGCCGCCTCGAGGCCCGCGAGGGTGCGGAGCGCTCCGCGATCCTTGGCGTCCGCCTTCACGAGGTCCGTCAAGATGGCGCGCGCGCCCTCGACGTCGCCCGCATACGGGAGGACTTGCGCCTCTCGGAGGCGGAGCACGCGAACGGCGACGGCGTCGCCGCGCTGCTCGGCCGCCACGCGCGACGCGCGGAGTCGATCGGCGAGTCCCGCGGCGTAGGCCGATCGATCGGCGGCAAAGGCCGCCTCCATGTCCTCCAGCGCCCCGCTCTCGTCGCCGGCTCGCGCGCGCACGCCGGCGCGGGTCGCGAGCATCGCGGCTCGCCCGGGCGCGTCCTCCGCGGTGGCCTCGATGGCGGTGGTCAGTTCGGTCGCCGCCGCCGCAGGATCGCCCGCGTCGACCCACATGTCGACGAGATCGAGGAGCACGGAGGCGTCCTCCGGCGCTGCTTCGCGCGCCAGGCGCAGGGCCTCGGCTGCACCCCGAGCGTCTCCGAGCTCCGTGCGGCGGAGCGCGGCCGCCTCGCGCAGCCGTGCGACCCGCTCCACAGCGTCGACGCGGGCGCTCGCGTCCAGCACGCAGAGATCCGCCAGCTTCTGCCACTGGTGCTGCTCGCGGAACGTCGCCTCCAGGCGCCCACGCAGATCGGCGCTCGCCGGATGTCCGCGGAAGCCCAGCTCGATCGCGCGCTGCGCACCCTGGGCGTCGCCCTGCTCCTCGCGCATGCGGGCGAGCTCGTGGGCCATCGTCTCGGCGTCGGGTCCCTGCTCTACCGCGAGCCGGCGCTCGAGGACGTCGGCGCGCTCCGCGGCGTCGTCGGTGCCCGCGAGCAGACGCGAGAGTGCATCGAGCAGCGGACGGCTCTTCGGCTCCCAGTCCAGGCCCACGTAGTAGACGTTGCGGGCCTCCACCCGGTCCTGCCCCTCCAGCAGCGCCCCGAGCCGCAGCGCGATCGACGCGATCGCCTGCGCGTCGCCGCGGTCCTTGGCTGCATCCATCTGCCGCGAGAGCAGCTGCGCGAGGTCTTCGCGCGAGCCCGTTCGCTCCAGGATCGCGGCGAGCATGAGCGCCGCCTCCACCTGGCTCGGGTCCTCGTCGACGATCTCTCGCAGCAGCGGTGACGCCTCGTCGTCGCCGAGCGAGAGCCCGTCGATGAGCGTGCGCACCCGCTCGAGGCGCAGGCGCGCGCGCTCCGCGGGGTCGTCGACGTAATCGACGATGCGCGCGAGCAGGTCCGCCAGCTCGCGGGGCCGGCCCAGACGCCGGTAGACCGCCATGAGCGGCTCCCATGCCTCGCGGTCGGCCGGCTCGCGCTCGTGCAACGACGCATACGTCTCGGCGGCGAGCTCCAGGTCGTCGAGCTTGTCCGCCGCGATGCGCGCCACCTCGAAATCGAGCCGCCGCGCGACCTCGGGGTCGGCGATGCGTGCGGCTCCCTTCTTCAGCTCGACGGCGCGCCGCAGGTCGCCCGCAGCCTCGCGCAGGCTCGCCAGCGCGCCCATGGCCCAGGCCAGGTTCGCCACGTTCTGGCTCGCCGTCTGCTCCCCCTCGACGAATCGCTCCAGGAGAGACTCGGCGATCCTGGGCTGTCCGATGCGCATGGCCGTCTCCACGGCCTCCCGCACCGTGTCGATGTCGGCGCCGGGCAGCCGCGAACGCAGCTCGAGAGCCTCGACCAAGGCGCGCTCGTGCCCCGGCTCGCGCCCGATGCGCTCGTACAGCGCAATGAGCTTCTGATTGTGCGGGTCGATCGCCGTCGCGCGCCGCAGAGCATCCTCTGCGAGGTCGAAGCGCGGCTCGAGGTCGAGCGCGTTCTCGAGCATCCGCGCGCCCTCGTCGAGCGTCGATTCGGAGGCGAGCCGTACCGCCGCGAGTCGGTAGGTTGCGTCAATGGCGGCGCGCGGCCCGCCCTGCGCCGTCTCCGCCTCGATGCGCATCGCGAGGATGCGCGCTCGCTGGCCGTCGTCGCCGAGCCGCTCGTAGACGCGATCGAGGGCGCCGAGCACTTCGGGGGTGCGCATCCCGAGGTCCACCACGCGCTCGTATAGAGCCGCCGAGCGGCGGTCGTCGTGCAGGTCCTGCTCGGCGATCGTGGCGAGCCGCGCGAGCATGGCGCTCGCCAGGACCGAGTCCCCGGCCTGGGTCGCCGAATCGGCCATCGCCGTCACGGCCTCGACGTAGCGATCCATCGCGCCCACGCTCCGCGCGAGCGCCATGGCCGCGTCGTGCGCCTCGGTCGAGCGGGGATCCGCAGCGATGCAGCGAAGACGGACCGGCAGCGCCTGGTGCGGCCGCCCGAGCTGCCCGTCGAGGACGTCCGCGAGCTCCGACAGCGTGCGCGCCGTGGCAGGCGATTCGCCGGCGCGCGCGAGCCGTGCCTCGAGCACGCGCACCA
The DNA here is from genome assembly GCA_036393165.1 of Polyangiaceae bacterium. Classification (GTDB taxonomy): domain Bacteria; phylum Myxococcota_A; class Polyangia; order Polyangiales; family Polyangiaceae; genus Palsa-1150. The sequence goes on from DASVWO010000512.1 coordinate 37,592, forward strand.
GCGTCTCGAAGTCGCCCCGGGCACGGAGGGCGCTCTCCAGCCGCTGCTGCTCGAAGTCGGTGCGTGCCGCCGCCTCGAGGGCGCTCTCGAGGATCTCTCGGGCGCGCTCGCTCTCGCCCTGGCGCTCGGCGATCGCGCTCAGCTCGAGGAGCACCTCGCTCCGGGCGATGGCCGGAGTCTCGCCGCCGTCCTCGCGGCGCCGGAGCGCGACGAGCAGCGCCCGGTAGCTCTTCTCGGCGCGATCGAACTGTCCGTCGTCGCGCGCCAGCTCCGCCAACGTCCGCAGGATCTCGGGGTTCTGCGGATCCACGCGCGTCGCCGTGTCGAGCTCCACCAGGGCGCGTGCCCGGTTGCCCATCGCGAGCTCGAGCCGCGCGATCTGGTAGTGCACGGGCGCGCGCTCCTTGGGGCGGCGACCGCCGAAGGAGTCGATCATCGCCTGCAGGATCACCCTCGCCTCGTCGAACCGCTTCGCGCTGGCGAGTGCCGCGGCGTGCTCCAGGCGAACCGCGGCGTCCTCCGGCGCGAGGTCCGAGGCCTGCTCGAGCAGCGGCACCGCGGACTCGGGCTCGGCGCAGCGTCCCGTGTAGAGGCGGGCGGCCTCGAGCAGCCGCGCCATGCGCGCCGCCTTGTCCGGCGCGTGGGCGGCAGAATCCGCGATCAGGTGGGCGAGGCGGCTCCACGCCTGCTGCTCGCGATAGAGACCCGCGAGGCGCTCGCGCAGCGGTTCAGAGTCCTGCCGCTCGGCGAGCGCGGACTCGAGCCGCTGCGTCGCGCGCTCGTTCTGGCCCGAGTCCACCAGGGCGTCGACGAGCCGCAGCGTGGCGTCGACGCGGCCCTCGGGCTCGACCACCTCGAGGAGGCGCTCCAGCCATTGCGCCGCCGCGGCCGGGTCACGCCTGGACGCGCAGAGGCGCGCGAGCGCGTCGAGCGAGGCTGCGCGCGGAGAGAGGGCGACGACCCTGGCGTGATACGTCTCGGCCGAGCGCACGTCGCGCAGGCGGTCCTCGGCGACGGACGCGGCGCGCGCCCACAGCTCCACGGCGCGCGGGACGTCTCCGTCGCTCTCGGCGCGCTGCGCCTGGTCCGCCAGCAGGTCGCGCAGCTCGGCGGTGCGCACCTCGGAGTCCAGGACGGCGACGAGGGCATCGACCGTCTCGGTGTGCCGCGGCTGCTCGGCGAGGCTCTCGCGAAGGCGCGCGATCGCGAGCGCCGGCTCCTCGAGGGCGACGTGCAGCGAGGCGGCGGCGAGCCGGAGATGGACGCGCCGTCCGCCGTCGGCCGCGGCGGCGATCTGGCGGTCGCGCAGCGCCAGCAGCTCGCGGGTGCGGCCCAGCGTCGTGTACGTGGAGACGAGTCGCTCGCCGGCTTCCTCGTCGTTGGCGTCGTCGTCGAGCAACGAGAGGAAGAGCGCGATGCCGCGGTCGTGATCGCCGAGCCCGTCGAGCGCCACCCGCGCCGCGCGACGTCGGAGGTCGCGACGCATCGCGGGGTCGAACGGAAGCGCCGCGCCGCCGACGAGAACGTCGAGCAGCGAACGTGCGTCGCCCTGCTGTTCGTGCACCTTGGCGAGCGTCTCGACGGCCCAGGCTCCGACCTCCGGCAGCGAAGCGGTGCCCTCGACGGTGGGCGGCGAGGCTTCGCCCTGGCCCGACCAGCGCGCGCGCACCAGGTCCAGGAGCTCCTCCAGGATCGATCGCGTGAGCGATACGTCTCCGATTGCGTCGCGCGCCACCTCGGCGGCCTCGCGCAGCAGAGAGGCGTCGCCTCCCGTCGCGCGCGAGAGGCGGAGCAGGCTGTCCGCGAGCGGGCGGCCGCGATTGCGCCGCCGAAGCCGAGCGAGGGACGCGAGAAGCGTCGCGTTCGCCGCGTCGTGCGCCAGCGCCCGTTCGTACGCCGCCTCCGCCGCGTCGGCGTCGCCGCGCCGGTCGCGGTGCCACTCGGCGAGCCGGGCCTCGATGTCCCGCGGCGCCGGCCCGGTGAGGCCCGCCGCGGCCGTGGCTTCGGCGAGAGACGCGGTCGCCGCATCCCATGCTCCGGCGCCGGACGCGCCGCGCTCGTAGGCATCGAGCAGCTCGGGCGGAGCCGCGCCGCGCGCCCGCGCGATCTCGGTGAGGACCCCGGCTGCGTCGTCCCACCGGCCGAGTCGCGCGGCGACCGCCACGGCGGCGCACGCGATCTCGAGATCGCCGGAGCTCCGCACGACGAGCAGGTAGGCAGTCAGCGCCTCGCTGGGCTCGTCGAGGCGCGCCTCGAGCGTCTTGCCCACCCGGGCCCAGAGATTCGCGACCAGCTCGCCGTCGCCCCGAGCGGCACCCTCGATGGCCTCGCGGTAGGCGTCCACGAGCGACCGCCACGCGCTCGCCGCCTCCGCGAGGCGCGCGAGCTCGACACCGAGGTCCTCGCGCGCGGGCGCGAGCAGGAAGGCACGACGGATCGCCTCGAACGCGAGGCTCGCGTCGCCCGCGCGCTTCTCCGCGATGTCCGCCGACTCCGTGAGGACGCCGATGCACGCTTCGTCCGAAGCGGCCACCCGGAGCCGGTGAGACGTCAGCTCCAGGACGGCGCGCCAGTCGTCGCTCGCGCGCAGGGCCTCGAGGAGCACCTTCACCGACGGGCCGCCGTGCTCGTCGCCGCCCGCGAGCGCCATCAGCCCGGCGCGCGCACCCGCATTGCGCGGGTTGGCCGCGAGCGAGAGGGCATACGTCTCGATGGCCTCGCCCGGCTGGTCCATCTCCTCGCGCTGCACGTCGCCCAGCTGGCGAAGGAGCTCGGCGCGAGTCCCGTCGTCCGTCGTCCGATCGGCCCCGTGCTTGAGGAGCTGGGCGAGATCCTTCCAGCGATGCGTCTTCCTCAGGAGCGTCGCGAGCGCGAGCGCGACGTCGTCTGCCTCGCCGAAGTCGCGGGCGATCTCGCGCCATGCCGTGATGGCCTTCGCCGGCTCGTCCAGCGTTTCGCCCAGGAGCTTCGCGCGACGCACGCGGTCTACGCGGCGCTTTTCGTCGCTGGCGGCGGCGCCCGCCCTCAGCGCGAGCACCTCGGCGAGGCGCGCGGCGTCCCCGCGGCGGTCCAGCACGTCGACGAGCCCATCGAGCGCCTCGAGATCCGCTTCGTCCTCGCTCAGGCGCCGCTCCCAGAGCGCCGTCGCGCGTTCGTCCTGTCCGAGCTGCGACGCGAGCCTCGCCGCGCGCGCCAGCGTGTCGCGGCGCGCGGTCGCGTCCGTCTCCACCGAGGCGATGCGCTCGAGCACGTCGAGTCGCTCCTCGCTCCGCCCGGCCGACTCGAGCAGCGGGTCCAGCCGCCGCCCCGCGACGAGCACCTCGCCGTCCGGCACGCGCCGCCACGAGAGCACCGCCGAGAAGAGCGTGATCGCCCCGGCCGCGTCGCCGATGCGATCGGCCCGCACGGTCGCCGCCTGCATCGAGAGCGACACGCGCCGCTCCAGGTCGTCCGAGACGTCCGCCGCCGCCGCGAGCAGGTCCGCGAGCCGCTCGAGGCGCGCCGTGCGTTCGGCCAGCTCGGCGAGCTTCGCGCGCTTCGCCTCGTCCCCGGGATCGAGCATGAACGAAGCGCCGAGCTGCTCGAGCGCATTTGCCGCGTCGCCCAGCTTCTCGTAGAGCTCCGCCAGCTGCGCGTGCCGGCGCGTGCGCTCCTTGGCCGACTTCACCGTCTCGAGCTCGATGACCAGCATGCGCGCCAGGTCGGCCTCGCGGCCCGCCTCGGCGTAGTGATCCCGCAGATACGCTGCGGCGCGCTGCCGGACGGACCCCTTCGCCGTCGGCGGCGGCTCCGACTTGCGTGACCGACGCGACCGCGGGGCGGCTGCCTCGCTCGGCGGCGGCACCGTCGTGCGGCGCGGGTCCGGCACGGGCGGCGCCGCGGCCAGGATGCGCTCGAGGAGGGCCCACACTTCTTCCTCCGAGCCGTTGGCGTCGGCGTCGCGCCGCTGCAGCATCGGCTCGATTGCCTGCAACGCCTGCTCGGGGTCGCCGAGCTCGTCGAGCTGCAGCGCCGCGATGCGTGCCCTCGTGCGCCTCGCCTCTTCGCGCTTGAAGGAGGGCAGCCGCGCTCCGAGGAGAGTCACGAGCTCTCGGTGCCGGCCCTGTCGCTCGTAGAGCCGCTCGAGCGCGCCGACGATCTTCGGATCGCCGGGCTTCAGGTGGTCGAGCTGCTCGAGGTAGTCGATGGCGCGATCGGGCCGGTCGGCGAAGTCCTTCGCGGTCTGCGCGGCGTCCTCCAGCAGCGAGGCGCGCTTGCGCCCGGTCGCCTGCTCGAGCGCGCGGTCGTAGAGCGCGAAGAGGTCGTCCCAGCGCTCGGCGGAGTCGAGCAGCAGCTTGAGGCGGTCGAACGCCCAGTCGGCCGTCGGGTCCAGCTCGAGGACGCGCTCGAGGATGCGCACGGCGCGCGTCGAGTCCTCGAACCACTCCTCGTGGAACTGCACCGCGCGCTCGCCGATGGCCAGCGCCTCCTCGCGGCCGAGAGAGCGCGCGAGCACCTCCTCGTAGAGGGCGGCCACCTCGTCGGCCCGGCGCAACGCGCGCGAGAGCTCCTCCGCGCGATCCCAGAGCGCCGCGACCTCGGGCATCTCGCGGGCCGCGCGCACGGATGTCGCGAGCGCGGCCTCCAGGTCGCCCTGGTCGCGTTGCAGATCGGTCAGGCGCTCGAACCACCCGCGCCGCACGGTCGAATCGTCGGCGTCGGCCGGCGCCTCGAGCAGCCGCGTGAGGATCTGCGTGCGCACCGCGACGTCTTCCGTCGCATCGCACGCCTTCTCGAGCATGGCGATCGTGTCGGCGCGCGTCGAGCGGTGCGCGAGCAGCTGCGCCGCCAGCCCGCGGGCCGTGGCGTCGCCGGGCGATTCGGTCAGCACGGCGCGGAGGGCGGCGAGCGCATCGCGCCACCGCGTCGTGCGCGACAGGAGCACCTGCGCGATCTCGAGCTCGGTCGCGACACGCCCCGCGCCCTCGGCCCGGTCGCGTCGCGAGCGCAGCGCGCCGAGCGCCTCCTCCGTGTCCCCGGTCGACAGCGCCAGGCGCGCGATCGCCGAGAGAGACTCGTCGGCGTCCGGGTCCACGTCGAGCACGCGCCGGTGGAGTGCCAGCGCGTGCATCGGGTCGGCGAACACTTCCTCCTCGGCGCGGGCCCACTCGATGAGGCGTGCCGCGCGCTCGCCCTCCGCCGCGTGCTCGGCGCGCCACTCGAGCAGCCAGCGTCGGTCGGCGCGACGGCGGGGCGATTCGGGGTCGGCCGCGATGAGCGCCTCGTACGCCGCGAGCGTGGACGCGTGGTGGCCGGCGTCCACACGCGCGTCGGCGAGCAGCGCGCGGTAGGCGCGTGCGGCGTCGTCGGTGCGCTCCGGGTCGCGGGCCAGCGTGCGCGTCCGCGCGAGCATGATCAGTGCGCGCGCCTCGTTCGCTTCGGTGTCCCCGGACTCGAGTCGTCCGAGCGCGTCCTCGAGGGCACGCTCGAAGGCGGCGTCCGCCCCCGCTGCGGCGCTCAGCTTCTCGAACGCCGAGAGCGCGTCGGCGCGCGAGGGGTCGAGATCGAAAGCCTCGGCCGCCCGCTGCAGCGCGGCGCCCACGTCGCCCAGCCGGTCGGCGAGCACGTTCGCCGTGCGCAGCCACAGGTCGATACGTTCGCTGTCGCCGGCGGCCGCGTCGGCCAGCGCGACGTAGAGCCGCGGCAGCTCCTCCCAGAGCTCCCCGCGCTCGCAGAGCGCGACGAGGCGGGCGGTGAGCTCACGGTCCTCGGGAGCGACCTTGCGCGCCCTCCGGCAGTAGCCGCGTGCGGCCTCGTCGTCGCCGGCGCTCTCCGCGAGCGCAGCGGCCCGCTTCCACGCGGCTGCCGCCGCCTCGAGGTCGCCGGCGCGCCGCTCCTCGAGCTCCGCGAGGCGGTCGAACCACTGGATCTGTTCGCGCGGATCCTGGGCCGTCTCGGCACGTCGCTTGAGCACGGCGCGCAGGAGGTCCGTGTCGCCGAGCGCCTCTCCGGCGCGCTCGATGGAGTCGAGGTGCTCCGGCGCGAGCTGCGAGTCCTCGAGCAGCCGGGCGCACTGCGCGCGCGCGCGATCGGCGTCGCCCGATACCGCTGCGACCTCGGCGAGCCGCGCCCGGACGCCGCGCGCGGCGTCTCCATCGACGCGTGCCAGGCGTGCCTCGAGCAGCGAGCAGAGCTCCTCGTGTCGCGACGCGCGGTCGTAGAGGTCCACCAGCGCCGCGTGAGCGTCCGCGTCGTCCGCGTCGTTCTCCAGCGCCTGACGGTACGTCGCGATGGCTCCGTCGACGTCGTCGAGATCGTGCCACTGGATGCCGCCGATCCGGTGCAGCAGCTCCCGGCGGCGCTCGGGGCCCGCCTTCTCCAGCGCCGCCCGGTGCAGCGCGACGCGCTCCTCGGGGCTTCCTCGATCGCGAAGGAGCTCGTCGATGCGCGCGAGCAGCTCCTGGGACTGCGGTTCGAAGGCGAGCGCCCGCCGGTACAGGCCGATGGCCCTCTCGACGTCGCCGCTCGTCGCCAGGGCCTCGGCGGCGCGCTTGGCCAGCGCGCTCGTCTCGGCGTCGCCCACCGCGTCGTCCGCGAGTGCATCAGCGAGCAGCGCCGCGCGCTTCTTCGGCTCGGTCGCGAGATCGGCCGCCTCGCGCAGCGCGTCGCGGCGCTCCTTCGGGTCCGCCGTCAGCGAGCCGCGCACCTCGAGCAGCTTCATGAGCGGCGCCTGGGCGCCCTCGCGCCGGTAGACCGGCTCGAGAACGCGGGCGGCCTCGAGCCGGTGCTCGCCGAGCCCCGCCAGCTTCTCGAGCGTCGATCGCGCGGTCTTCTCGCTCGCGTCGGACGCCAGCGCCCGATCGAACGCCTCGATGGCCGCGTCCACGTCGCGCAGCCTCTGCAGCCGCAGCAGGCCGAGGCGCCCCATGACCTGCGCGTGCTCCTGCCCGGTCGCCAGCCCCGCGAGCTGCTCGAGCCCCGTCCCCAGCTCCGCCCACTGCCGCTGCGATTCCAGCAGCGGGAGCATCAGGTCCAGCACGTCGCGCGCCGGTCCGAAGCGGTCGATGACCGCGCGGCACGTCGCGACCGCGCCCGCGACGTCCTGCCCGTTCTGCGCGCGCGCCGCGGCGGCTCGCATCATGAGCTCCCGCGCGGCCGTGGCGTCCTGCGTGTCCTTCGCCTGCTCCTCGAGCAGGCGCGCCTGCTTCAGCGGATCACCGCTCGCCTCGTACAGAGGCACGAGCGCCGCCAGAGCCTTCGCGCGGCTCGACGTATCGAGCAGTCGCTCGTACGCCGCGACGGCACGCGCGGTGTCCTTGAAGGACGTCGCCAGCTCCGCCACGCGCTCGTCGGCCTCGCGCCGCTTCTCGGGATCCTCCTCGAGCGACGCGATGCGCTCGACGACATCGCACAGCGCCTTCGGATCCCGCTCGCCCTCGAGGATCTCGCGCAGCGCCCGGGCCGCGGGCAGCACCGCGTCGGGCGGTGCGTCCGCCGTCGCCAGGACGCCCGCGAGCGTCGTCTTCGCGCGCTTCGGATCCCCGCCGCGGAGGAGCATCTCTCCGAGCTGCGCCCCCGCCTTCGCCTTCACGGCCGGGTCCTTCACCGTCGCCAGCACGCGCCCCAGGGTCTTCGCCGCGTCGATCCAGCGCCCGAGCTTCGCCGCGAGCGCCGCGTACCGCGCGCGAAGCTCGTCGTCGGACGAGTCGATCGCCAGCGCCTGTTCGAACGCCTCGAAGGCGCCCTTGTCGTCGCCCATGCGCTCGGACTTGAGCTTGCCCAGCCGGGTGAGAAGCTGCGCCTTCTTCGGCCCGCGCGTGCTCTCGAGCTCGATCCCGAGGAAGCGCGCGATCTCGTTCGGGGTCCCGCCGGTCGCCTCGTACGCAGCCGACAGCGCCGCCGCCGCCCGGCCCGCGAGGCCCTTCACCACCACGAGCTTCAGGCCGACCTTGCGTGCCTCGTCGTGACCCGGATCGACCACGAGGAGCTGCTCGACGAAGGGCAGCCCGCGCTCCGGCTCGTGCAGCTTCTCGGCGTAGAGCTCCACGACGCGCGAGAGCAGCCGGCGGCGCGTCGGCTCGTCGGGAGGCGGGTCGGCCGCGAGGCCCTGCTCGCACATGCGCACCACGTCGCGGAGCCGGTTCGCCTTGACGTAGAGCGCCTCGAGCCGCGACCGCGCCTCGTCGTCGCCCGGCTCGAGGCGCAGCGCTTGCTGGAGGATCTCGATGACCTTGTCGTCCGCGCCGCCCACCTCGGTCAGCAGCTCGGCGGCGCGCCGGAGCATCGGCGCCTGCTCCTGGCGGGGGCGGTGCTGTGCGGTCGCGGCGTACACCTCGGCGAGGCGCTTGGTGTTCCCCGCCTTCGTGAGCAGCTGCTCGATCTTCTCGAGGGCGCCGGCGTGCGCGGGAACGAGCGCAAGCGCGCGCTCGAGGTACGTGGTGGCTCCGACCTCGTCGCCGAAGACGTCGCCGAAGTAGCGGGCGGCCTGAAAGAGGAACTCGGCGCCGACGGCGGGCGGGGCCACCTTCAGGCGCTTGCCCTGCGAGACGGCCTCGAAGGCGAACGCGAGCTCGCTCATCCGCTCGTCGCGCTGCGCCGCAGCGTGCAGCTTCTCCCACACGTCTCCCGGCAACGACCCGCGGGCCAGCGTGGCCACGAGCGCCTCGAGGAGCTGCTCTTCCTTCTCGAGCTTCGCCTCGAAGGTGAAGGCGCCCGAATGCTGCCCGGACCCCCGCCGAGGCGGCGGTTGTTGCATGGCGGACTCCTGGGAGAGAGAGGCCCCAGATCAGCAGCGCAGAAGCGAACGCTGCCGCCCGGGGATCCGATGGTATCGGAATCGACCGCCCGGACAAAAGGAGCTTTTCGGGGCCGAGACGGAGGCTTTTGGCGGCCTCGGGACCCGTTCCGGGGGCCGGAAGGGCGGATGCCGCTAGTATCGGCCGCGCCATGAGGCTCCTCGCCGCCGCCGCGATTGCTGTCGGGCTCCTGCTCGCTTGCTCCCCTTACCGCGTGACTTCGGCGCGCATGGGCGCCGTCTATCCGAGCAAGGGAGACGCGTGCACGGTGCAGTTCGAGAACGTCACGTTCCAGGAGGGGTCGTCCAAGTACGAGAGCATCGGGCTCGTGTCGCTCACCGGCTCGGGTTCGGACGAGTTCACCGACGCGATGAAGGCCGACGTGCAGAAGGCGGCGTGCAAGATGGGGGGCGACGCCGTGAGCCTGAACGCGTCGGTGCCGGGCATGTTCCAGTTCATGGTGTGGAGGGCGCGTTGAGGGCGCCCGCGGCGGTCGTCGTCGCGGCGTCTCTCGCCGCGTGTGCGGCCGGCACGACGGGGGCGCCTCAGGCGCCGACGTATGCGCCTGCGGACGAGACGACCGCGGGCGCCGCGAAGAGCTCCACCCGTCCCCTCATCCTCGAGTGGCCGGCTGCGGACCGGGCGGCGCTCGAGGCACAGCGCGCGCAGGGCGTGGTCGTCGTCCGCTACGCGGGGCGAGACATCGAGGTCCTCGGCGGCTGCCGGGTCGCTGCCGCGTACCGGTACGTGCCGGTCACGCCGAAGACCGAGGACGTCGTGATGCGCGACCGCTCCGAGCTCGACGCGGCCATGCCGGTCCACGGCGTGAACCTGGAGGCGAAGCTCGCGCAGAAGCAGCAGCTCGACGTGGCCCTGATGGTCGTCGGGACGTACGAGGCCGACGCGCGCGCCTGGGCAGCGGCCGACCTGCAGGGACAGTGCGACGGGGCGACCCACGTCGTGCAGGAGCTCACGGTCGGCGCCTTCGAGATCGACGCGAGCGCGCAGGCGTCGCAAGCGGCGGGCGCGGGTGCGTTCGGCATCGGCGCGAGCGCCAGCCACGACGCCTCGCGGGAGGTGCTGCACCGCGACGGCGATGCGGCGGCGTGCGCGAAGAGCGCTGCGCGCGACGCGACGCCTCCCTTCGGATGCGGCGCGATGCTTCGCATGCAGGTGGTGCCCATCCGTTTCCCGGCGGCCGCGGCATCGGCCGGCGGGTGCGGGCCGGGGCTCGTGCGCAAGGGCGATGCGTGCGTCGCCGTCTCAGGCGACAGGCCGCAGCTGCTCGACGTGCTCCAGAGTCACTGAGTCTGGTCTTCGAGTCCGCTCTCTTCGAGCGTGCGGACTCAGGCGTCGGGGCGGCGGGTCTGCGTCGCGTCGTGATACACGCGCGTGATCTCGGCCTCGTCGAGGAAGCCGATGATGCGTCCGTCCGGGCCGACGACGGGAATCTCGCGCAGGCCGTGCTCGAGGATCGTCTGCAGCGCGCGCTGCAGGTCGTCGGTGTCCTTCACGGTGACCGGCGGGATCATCAGGTCGTGCGCGATCGCGAACTCGCCGAGGTCCGGGTTGGCCGCCATCGTGCGGAGCACGTCGCTCAGCACGATGCCGACCAGCTTGCCCTCGGGATCGAGCACCGGGAAGACGTCCTGCCACGCGGTCGCCGCCGCCTTCTGGATGACCTCGCGCGCCGGCGTGCGTGTCGTGAAGGTCGCGAAGGGGCGGTCGCGCACGAGCACGTCGGTCACCGGCACGCCGGTGAGCACGTCGCGGATGAGCTCCTCGCGGTGCGCCGGCGAGTCGCGCTTCGTGGGCACCTGCGCCTCGTAGAGACTGCGGTGGCGCAGCGCGACGAAGGCGATGCCCTCGGCGAGCATCAGCGGGACGAGAAGGTCGTAGCTGCCAGCGAGCTCGCACGTCATGACGAGCGAGGCGATCGGCACGTGCGCGAGCCCTCCGTAGAACGTGCCCATGCCCACCAGAGCGAAAGCGCCCGGGTCGATGCGGGGGTCGTGCAGGAACACCTGCGCCGCCCGCCCGAAGGCGCCGCCGAAGATGCCGCCGATGACGAGCGACGGACCGAAGTCGCCGGCGCTGCCGCCGCTCCCGACGGTGAGACACGTCGCCACGATCTTGATGGCGCCGAGGATGCCGAGGAGCTCGACGCCGCGCCAGCCGAGGGGGAACCAGTCCGACCCGCTGATCGCGAGCTGCGCCGCGCCGTACCCGCCGCCGAGGATGCCCAGGCCCTGCCCCGGCTGACCGAGGCGCGGGCCGATGATGAAGATGATGGGCGTCGCGAACACCCCGAGCGCGAGCCCGCCCATTCCCGGCTTGAGCCACTCGGGCAGCTTGAGGTTGCGCGTGATCGACTGCACCGATCGCAGCGTGGACAGGAAGATGCTCGCCACGAGCGAGATCCCCACCGCGAGCAGCGCATAGAGGGGCAGGTGCTGCGGCACGAAGGGGTAGCTCGGCGCGTGCGTGAAGAGCGTCTGCTCGCCGAAGAAGGCGATGAACACCGAGTACGCGACGACGCTGGCGAGGACGCTCGGCACGAGCGCGTCCGCCTCGAAGTCGTCGCGGTGCAGCACCTCGACCGCCAGGAGCGCCGCCCCGAGCGGCGTGCGGAACACGGCGGCCATGCCGGCGGCCGTGCCGGCGACGAGGAGGATGCGCCGCTCGCGGTCGGTCACGCGCAGCACCTGCCCGACGAGCGAGCCGATGGCGCCGCCCATCTGCATGGTTGGCCCCTCGCGCCCGCCCGAGCCGCCCGTGCCCAGGGTGAGCGCCGAGACGAGCGCCTTCACGAAGGCGACGCGCTTGCGGACGATGCCCTTGCCCTCGTGGAAGGCGCGGATGATGGCGTCGCTGCCGCCCCCACGCGTCTCGGGCGCGACGAACCACGAGATGGCGCCCCCGACGAGCGCCCCGGCCGCCGGGACGACGAGGAGCAGCCAGGGGCGGAACGGCGGAGCCTGCGCCATCTCCGAGAGGAGCCGCTCGCCTCCGGCGCGTAGCGGGAGGTAGCCGGTCCAGCCCTCGAGGCAGACGCGCTGCACGCCCTCGACCGCGGCGAAGAAGAGTGACCCGAGCAGCCCGGCCGCAGCGCCGACGAGCGCCGAGTGCAGCAGGACCCGCCCGAGGATCTGGAACTCGATGGGCGCGCGCGCCGCATCCACGAGGCGCCGCAGGGCGGTCAACCGGCGCAGTGCTGGACGCGGGAGACTGCCGGGTCTTGCTTCGTCCGCCATTGCCCGAGGGGGTTTCCCCCCGAGGCTAGCGCTCGACACGCATCACCGCGAATCCCGTCGTGCTCGGGCTCTCAGGGGAAGCGCCCATCGCGAAGGCGATCTCGCGCCCCGGCCCCTCATGTCCGACCAGTTTGCGCCTCCAGGTCGCCACGTACACCACGCCCCGGCGGCGCGCCTCGTCTTCGATGAGGTCCCACGTATGCGGGTCGTCGACCCAGTGCCGGTCGAATCGGCGCCAGCTCAGCCCGGTCGGGATCTCTAGCGTTGCCTCGTCGCAGAAGATGGTGGGCTCGCCGGGGACGGCGCGAACGAACGCAGCCGTGGCGGCGCGGTCGGGCCAGCCGCGGACGATCGACGCGCGCCAGAAGCCCATCCAGACATCGAGCTGCACGCACATGCCGCAGAGGGAGGCGATGGCCAGCCATGCCGCGACGTGGCGGGCGACCGTCGCGCGGTGCGTCCATCGCGCGATCGCGTCGGCGATGGCGGCGACGCCCTGCGCCGCGAACGTCGCGTAGAGGGGGACGATGCAGACGAAGTGGCGGTCGAGACCGAGAGAGGAGCGCGTGATCCAGCTCAGCGAGACGAACCCGAGGCACGCCGCGAGCACGAGGACGAAGCGCGCGCCCTGCTGGCGCCACGTGCGCACGATGCCGAAGGGCACGAGCGGCAGCGCCGATCCCATGACGCGCCAGGCGACGAACACGGGGTAATACGCCGCGTCTCGCGCGACGCCGAAGCGCGCGTGCGTCGCGTCGTTCGCGAACTCCTTCGTCTGCCGGAGGAACGCGAACCAGGTGCCGTCGACGGGCCGGCGCAGCGCGGCCCACGCGAGGATGGCGGCGACGGGCGCCGCGACCGTGAGCCACGTCCTCTGGCGCCCGCGCTGCGTCGCCGCCCACGCGCCGACGACCGCGAGCGACGCCCACGCCTCGTACCGGAGCATCACGGCGGCCGCGAGCAGCGCAGCGGTCCATCCTGCACGCTGCTCCTGGAACGCGATGGCCACCCCGAGGATCACGAGCGCGAAGAGCGGCTCGGGCTGCGCCGTCGTCCCCATCTGCATCGCGATGGGGCACACCGCGGCGAGAAGCGCCGCGACGAGCGCCGTGGCGTCCGTCGACAGCAGCGACCATTCCGATCGTGCCGTGCGCCGCACGTAGAGGAAGAGCACCACCGGAAGCGCGGCGGCGAGCGCGAGGTTCGTCCAGCGGACCGCCTCCATCGTGCCCCCGAGCGCGACGAGCGGCACTTGCAGGTAGTGGAAGAGCGGGAGCCAGACCCAGTGCACGGCCAGGTCGCGCGGGTCACTCAGGATGGCGCGCGCGATCATGTGGTGCGCGTAGGCGTCCGTGTCGATGTCGGCCCCCGCGAGGACGCACGACGCGCGCCACGCTGCGAGCGCGCCCAGCGCGATCGCGAGGGCCAGGGCCGTCGAGGCTCGAACGCGCACGGAGCCGACGCTAGTCCTTCCCGCGCACGAGCGCGACCGCGGAAGACGTGAGCGCCACCACGGCGCACCCGAGCAGCGCGGCGTGCATCCCGCGCAGGAACGCGTCCGCGCCCGGCCCGGCGGCTCCTCCGTGGTGCAGCACGCGGGCAGCCGCGCTCCCCCCGAAGAGGCCGAAGAGCGCGCCCGCGAAGGCGACGCTGAGGCTCTGCCCGAGCGTGCGCCCGGTCGCGAGCACGCCGGCGGCGATGCCCTGACGGTCGCTCGGCGCCGCGCCCATGAGCGCGCTGTTGTTGGGGGGCTGGAAGGTCGCCTGGCCCACGCCGATGAGGAGGAGGTTGGCCTCGATGCGCAGGATGCTCGCGTCGGCGGGGAGCCAGGCGAGCCATGCGAGGCCTGCAGCCGCGAGGAGCATCCCTCCCGCCGCGAGCTTCTGCGTGCCGATGCGGTCCGCGAGCGACCCGGTGAAGGGTGAGACGATCGCGATCGTCAGGGGCAGCGGCGTGAGCATGAGCCCCGCGCGCTGCGCCGGGAAGCCACGGAGCTGCTCGAGATAGAAGGGGAGGAACACGGCGACCGCGAACGTCGCGATGAACGCGAGGAGCAAGCTCACCGACGCCGACGCGAAGACGCGGTTCCGCCAGAGACGCGGGTCGACCAGCGGCTGCTCGGCGAGCATCACGCGCGCCACCAGCCCCGAGATGCCCGCGATCGCGAGCGCACTGCACACGAGCAGCGGCGCCGACGTCCACCCGAGCTCCGGCCCGAACGAGAGCCCCGCGGTGAGCCCCCCGAGCCCCGCGGCGAGCAACAGCGCACCCACCCAGTCCACGCGCTGCCGCGTCTCCGCCGCCTCGTGAGGCAGCACGCGCACCGACGCCACGACCCCGAGCACCCCGAGGGGCACGTTGACGTAGAAGATCCACCGCCACCCGAAGTGCTGTGTAATGACGCCGCCCAGCGTCGGCCCCAGGCTGATGCCGAGCCCCACGATCACCGCGTTGAGCCCCAGGGCCCTGCCGCGCTGCTCGCGCGGGAACGCCGCCACGAGCATCGCCGGGCTCACCGCCATGGTGCCCGCGCTCCCGATGCCCTGCAGCGCGCGGAACCCCACGAGCGCGCCCAGCGACGGCGCCGCCCCGCACAGCGCCGAGCCCACCGTGAACGCCGTCAGCCCCGTCGCCCAGACGCGCCGCCGTCCCGCGACGTCCGAGATGCGCCCCGCCGTCAGCAGCAGCGACGCGACGACCACGAGGTACGCGATGACGACCCACTCGACCGCGCCGCCGAGCGGCACGCCGAATCCGCGCGCGATGACCGGCAGGGACACGTTGACGATCGACGAGTCGATCGTCGCCATGAGCACGCCCACGGCGACGATGCCGAAGACGATCCACTTGCTCGGTCGTCGCTCCAAGTGCGGCGCGTCTTACTGCGAGCAGTAGCGCTGCACGTCGGCCTTGTCGGTCCGCGCTTCGGTCAGGTTCTTCTTGATGACGTCGTCCGTGCCGTCCGGCGCCGAGCCGCTCGCCTTGAGCTTGAGCGTGTTCGACAGGACCGTCAGCGTCTTGCGGTAGTTCTCGGCGTACACGCCCAGCGGCTGATCCTGGAACTTGATGGAGGCCACCTGCTTGCTCACCGAGTCCACGGTGTCGCTGCTCGGAGTCCCCTCGTCGAGCGGCTTCATCGCCGATATGAACTGCGAGCACTCCTGCTTGCGCTCGTTGTCGCATCCGGACGTCGCAACCACGACCAGTGCCACGGCAGCGAGCCCAAACCACCCTTTGGGAGCCATGCGTTTCATGGCTCTCCCCTACCGCGCGCCGAGGACGGAGGCCAGCGCTTCGCGCAGTGTGGCGCGCTCGAACGGCTTCTCGACCCGCGGGCACCCCACGTGCGCCAGGAACTCGGCGGCGCGCGGGGTGAAGGCTCCGCCCGTCAGGAAGACGAAGCGGCGCGCGAGCGTCCCGTCGAGCGCCACGGCCAGGTCGTAGAACTCGTAACCGGTGAGCTCGGGCATCATCACGTCGCAGAGGATGGCGTCGTACCGCTCGCCGCGCTCGATGAGCGCCAGCGCTTCGCGGCCCGTCGTGACGACGACGACCTCGTGCTCGCCGCGGAGCATGCGCGCCACGCTGCGGCCGACGACCGGCTCGTCGTCGAGCATGAGCACGCGCCCGCGCGGCGCGGCCGCCGGGTGAGCCGCCGGCGCCCGTGACCCCGCGTTCGCCGTCGAGGGCGGCAGGATCACCGTGAAGGTGCTGCCCGTGCCCGGCTTCGTGTCGAGGAGCAGCTCGCCGCCGAGCTCGTCGACGATGTTGCGGCAGATGGCCAGCCCGAGGCCCGTGCCCACGCCGCGCGGCTTGGTGGTGAAGAACGGCTCGAAGATGCGCTTCGCGATCTCCGGCGGAATGCCGCTCCCCGTGTCGCGCACCTCGACGACCGCGCGCC
Source organism: Polyangiaceae bacterium (assembly GCA_036393165.1). GTDB lineage: Bacteria > Myxococcota_A > Polyangia > Polyangiales > Polyangiaceae > Palsa-1150. Next base: position 53,521 of record DASVWO010000512.1, read on the forward strand.
CGTCGTCCGCGGTCCGCGTGACGACGCGGATCTCGTTGTTCATGGCGTGGCCCTCGGGGATCGCCTGCGCGGCGTTCACGAGCAGGTTGAGGAACACCTGCCCGAGGCGCGCGTCGTCGCCGTCGACGAGCGGGACGGGCCAGAGCTCCTTCTCCAGCTGCGCGCGGTGGCGCACCTGGTTGCGCGCCAGGCGCGCGCTCGACTCGACGACGCGCCGCAGGTCGACCGGCTCGCTCGCGACGCGGCGCACGTGCGAGAACATCCGCAGGTCCTGCACGATGTCGCGCATGCGGTCGGCCGCCTCGCGCGCGTCGCGGATCGGGTCCTCCAGCTCCTTCGAAGTGACGACCGCCGACGCGCCGCACATGTCGGCGATGTAGTCGAGCGTCGAGATGATGGCGGCGAGCGGGTTGTTGATCTCGTGCGCCACGCCCGCCGCGAGCAGGCCGATGGACGAGAGACGCTCCGAGAGGATGAGCTGCTCGCGGAGGGCGCGGCTCTCGCGGCGGCTCGCCGCCTCGCGCCGCTCGCGCTCGATCGCGGGCACCAGGCGCGCGAGCTTGCCCTTGGTCACGAAGTCGTGGGCCCCCGCGTGGAGCGCGTCGACCGCCGACTCCTCGGTGACGGTCCCGGACACGATGATGAACGGCAGGTCCATGCCGCGCGCCTGCACGATCTCCAGCGCGGCGCGCGCCGAGAAGCCCGGGAGAGACCAGTCGCAGACGATGGCATCCCATGCTTCGCGCGCGAGCGCCTCCTCGAAGCCGGCGGCGTCCATCACGCGCACGACGTGCAGGGGCCGTCCGCCGCGCCGGATCTCGCGCAGAATCAGCTCGGCGTCGTCCTCGGAGTCTTCGACGAGGAGCACGCGGAGGAGCGCCGCCGCAGCCGGCGTCCCGGGTTGGCTCGTTCGTGTGTTGGCCACTGAAGCGCGGGTGCGCTAAACGAGGCGCCCCACGGTGACCAGCGTACCGCAAGCCGAGCCGCCCAGCGCGTCCGCGCTGGAGGCGGACGTGCGCGACGAATTGGTCGAGGCCGCCAACGAGAGTCGACGGATCGTCTTCTCGCTCGATACGCGTCGGGCGACGCTCCTCTACTGGGCGGGCGTCGCGCTCTGCGTTGCCGGACTCTTCGTCACCAAGCTCCTTCCGTGCGTGGATTATCCGCAGCATCTCGCGCTGAGCGACGTCGCGCGGCGCCTCGCCGATCCGGCGGCGCCGGAGCACGCGGAGTATCGGCTCAACTACTTCACGTACAACGGGCTCTTTCACTTCGCGGTCGCGTGGCTGTCGCGGCTCGTGCCCATCGAGCTCGCGGGACGGATCGTCGTCGCCGCGTCGCTCGTGGCGATGGCGGGGGCGGTGGTGGCGCTGCTGCGCGTCACGCGACGGCCGCTCGTGCACGCGGCGCTCTTCACGCCGATCCTCTTCTCGTTCTCGGTCGGCTGGGGGTTCGTCAACTACGTGCTCGCGACGGCCATCGCGGCGTGGACGCTCGTCTTCGTCGCGCGCGCGGCGATGCGGCCGACGGTGCGCGACGTTGCGGCGGTCGCGGTCCTCGGGGGCGTCTGCGCCTTCGCGCATGTGCTCGCGATGCTCATCCTGTGCCTCGCGGCGGCGGCCGTGGGGCTCGAGCTCGCGTGGCGCAGCGCGCGCGGCACGCGCAGCAGGGGATGGGCGCGGGTGGCGCGAACGGCGCTGCGCGTCGCGATCGCCGTGGGCCCGCTGCTCCTCGGGTGCCTCTACTGCATCGCCGTCTACCGCGAGCAGTACGTGTGGGACCCCAACATGTACCGCGACCCGACGCTCGAGGGCACGGCGCCGCCGATCTGGGCCAAGCTGCTCTGGTTCACGGCGTACTCGACGGATCTGTTCTGGGACGCGACCGACCAGGTGCTCCTCGCCGTCGCCGTCGCGGTGATGGGGTGGATGGAGTGGGTCGCGTACAGGAGGAAGCGCGCGGGGGTGCCGCGGGATCCGGCGGAGCGGCCGCTCGTGCTCCCGTTCGTCGCGCTCTTCGGCGCGTAC
>DASVWO010000513.1:0-8546 GCA_036393165.1 Polyangiaceae bacterium
GCAAGCGCTCCATCCGGATCGCGAGATCCAGCTCGATGCCCGCGTCGATGCACGGGGACGCTGGGAAGCGGCGAAGCTCGCGAGGGTCGTCTCGAACCTGGTGGGCAACGCGCTCAAGCACACGACCGAGCACTCGGTGCGCGTGCAGATCGACGGAGACGCCGACACCGTGACGCTCTCGGTGCACAATCGCGGACCGGCCATCGCCGTCGACGTCATGCCCAGGCTTTTCGAGCCGTTCCGGCGTGGCCACACGAGCGCCGAGGGCGTGGGGCTGGGCCTCTACATCGTCCGTGAGATCGTGCGCGCCCACGAGGGCACCGTGGAAGTCCGGTCCACTCCGGAGGAAGGCACCACGTTCTCGGTGACGCTGCCCAGGTGCGAGGAGCGTCCGGCGGCGGCCCTGTCCCCGGCGCTCGAATCCGCTGCGCTCTGAGCACGTGGCGAAGTGCCCCGTTCGTGACGCGGGTGCCCGGATCCGGCGCGATCGGGCCGCGATCGAGCTGGCCCGCCGCCTGCGAACGACCAGAGGGATGCGCACGTCCCCGCAGGTGATGCCGACCGCATCCGGGCTCGAATGCGTCCGTGTCCTCATCGGGCTCGGCTGGTTGGCCGCTCACTGGACCGAAGCGGAGTGCCATCTCGAGAACGGGCGCTTCGCCATTCGCGTCCCGATGGACGCCGTGATCAGCTCCGAGCGCGTCGCCGAGCTCGCGAGCCTCGCGGGAATCACGCCCATCGCGTTCGTGGCGGGACTCGAGAGGGTCCGCCGGCAGGAAGTGGCCGCGTTCGTGGCGCCAAGGGGTCGGCACGCGTCACAGTAGCGGCTGGTAGGATTGACGACCTTCCATCGTCGTGAGTCCATCGTGCCCATGGCGGTGCTGATCCTGGTGTCCATGGAAGTGAAGGACTACGCGACCTGGAAGACGCGGTACGAAGCCAACCGCCCGATGCGGGAGGCGGCCGGCATCACCGAGCGATTCGTGGGGCGCGACTTCAAGAAGGGCAACGTCGTCCACATCGGCCTGGTGGCCGCCTCGATGGAGGTGGCCGATCGGTTCCTGGCAACTCCGCAGCTCCTCGACCGCATGGCGTTGGCCGGCGTGGCGAACGCTCCCGAGATCCGCTTCGTGCTCGTCGACTGAGCGGTCCTCAGCGGCGCGGGGACTCGCCCTGCATCTCGGTCGCGGCGTCGGAGTGCATGGAGCGATGCAGGTTCGCGATGTCGGCGCGAATGGCGGCGTCGTGCACGCGGCCGTCGCCGATGCTCATGTCGTCGAGCAGCCGGTCGCTTCGCGCACGAAGGTCCATGAGCTGCAGCTCGATGTCGTTGCGACGCGCGAGGTCCGGCATCTTGTCGCGGACGGACGCGAGATCCGTCATCTCGCGATCGGCTTCGATGAGTGCGGCCCATCCCTGGTCCTGAGCCGTCGGCGGCGCCGCGCGCTGCATGCTGGTCGAGCCCTTCGGACTGTCCACGTGACGCTCCTCGCTGCCGCACGCGGAGAGCGCAACCGCAACCGCGACCGCGGCGGCAACACACCCGAACCGTACGATACGCATGGGAACCTCCGCGCCACGTGTCACGCATGCGTCGTTCCATAAAGTTGCGCCGACGACGGATGCATGGATGGGCCGCACTTGCCGACGCGTGAAGAACGTGGGTTAGTTCGGCGCGTGAAGACGGCGATGGCATCGTTGGGCTTCGTGATCGCAGGGTTGATCGCCTCGTGCGGCGGCTCCGGCGGCGCGTCTGGCTCTGGCAGCGACGGCGGCGGATCGAGTGGAGGATCGAGCAGCGGCGGAAGCTCCGGCAGCTCGAGCTCGAGTGGCTCCAGCTCGTCGAGCAGTTCTGGCGGCTCGGGGTCGTCGAGCGGATCGGGCAGCTCCGGCTCCGGATCCAGCTCCGGTTCGGGCTCGGGCGGCGGCGCGGACGCTTCGGGCTCGTCTTCCGGAGGCTCGAGCGACGCCGGGACGGGCCCGACGCACCTCCCCATGCCGAGCGGGGCGTGTCCGACGTTTGCCAACGGCGTCGTCACCGTCGCTGCGGGCGGCGGAACGATCCAGGCACAGACGTGGATGGGCACGAGCAAGGGTGGGCCGCTCGTCCTCTACTGGCATGCGACCAGCAGCAACGCGACGCTGGAGGTGCCGCTCGCATTCGACACCAACGCCGTCACGGCGGCGGGCGGCATGATCGTCGGGTTCGAGTCGACGACGCGCACCGGAACCCCCAGCAACACGACCGGCAACGACGTCTGGTACCAGAGCGACCTGGCATTCGCCGACCAGGTGGTCGCCTGCGCCGTCCAGCAAGCGCTCGTGGACTCCCGGCACATCCACGTCGCCGGCTACAGCGCGGGCGCGCTGCAGAGCGTCTACATGTGGTTCGCGCGATCCGGGTACGTGGCGAGCGTCATCAGCTACTCGGGCGGCGACGTGACCATCGACGAGGCGCCCTTCCAGGACTCCGCGCACGCCGGCGCGGCGATCGTCGCTCACGGCGCGCCGGGCTCGGACGTCTTCGGCGGCGTCGACTTCGCCAACGCGAGCGCCACGTGGGAATCGCAAATCAAGCAGGCCGGCGCGATGGCCATCGATTGCAACGACGGCAATGCCCACGTCTACTTCGCGCGACTCTCGAACCTGGCACCGGTCTCTCTCAAGTTCTTCCAGGATCACCCGTTCGGCGTGACGCCCGAGCCGTACAAGACGCTTCCGGCGGGCTTTCCGAGCTACTGCAAGATCGACTGAGTCAGTTGTAGTCGACGACCACGTCGTCGTAGTCCACCTCGCACGCGGGGCTGCTATTTCCGCCCGAGTACAGCCCGATGACCAGCTCCGCGCTGGTCACGCCCGGCCAGATCGTGCGCAACCCGGTCTGCTGCACCGAGGGTGCAGTACCGAGCGTGAGGATCACGGATCCGTTGGACGGATCGAGCACCACGTCGAGAGCGACGTGCACCCACTGGTCCACCGCGATCGCCGGCATCGGCTTGAACGACTGGGTCGTCTCGCCGCCGTCGTCGGCGTAGTCGTCGAGCAGCAGGTAGTCGTTGGTCCCGTCGACGCCGAGGTCGATACCGCCCGAGACGCCGGTCGCCTGCGTGTACTCGTGGATCTTCGCGAGTTCGAGGTATCCCGGCGTGGACGCTCCGCACGTGTACATGTCGAACTCCACGTGGACGTGCGACGGCACGACCGGGAACGCCTCCACGACACGGGCCTCGGCGCTGCCGGTGGCGTGCGCGGGCACCGACGTGAGCAGCGATGCGGGCGGCGACACGTACTGCGGAGACAGCCCCAGCGTGCCCTGCATCGTGGCCATGTCCACGTTCGTCCAGCCCGCGCTGGCCGAGCCTTCGTCGAAGTCGGCGCAGAAGAAGTGGGGGCCGTGGGAGGCGCACCACGTGCCCGCCTCGCCCGCGGGACCGTCGGACGACGCCACGTCGGACGGTGCATCGCCCGAGGCGTCGTGGCCGGCGTCGCCGGGTGGCGTCGTGACATCGCCGTCGCCACCCGAGGCGTCGGACTGTGGCTGCGACTCGCTACCCGTTCCTCCATCGGTCGGGCTCGAGCCGCCCGTCAGCCCGCCGGTTCCGGCGAGCAGCGTGCAGCCCGCGAGCGCGCATGTGGACGCCAGCGCCACGGCGAGCACACGACCCATCGTCCGTCGATGCTACCAGCCCCGCTAGGCGAACCCCATCGGCCTTCGCTGCCTCGTCCCGAGAAACCGATCCAGATCCGAGCGCCTCCACAGGAGCTTCAATCCAGACGAAGTCCAGGGACGAACGTCGCCGCGTCGAGCCGCCTGCCGGAGCCCCGATACCGACAGGCCGCAGTAGCGCGCGGCGACGTCCGTCGGGAACAGCTCGTCGTTCGGGCCCTCCTCGGCGGGCGACGCGACCGCGTGCTCGCACCACTCGCACCGGCGCAGCTCGATCCATCCCACGTCGATGACCTCGACGCGGTCCAGCAAGTCGAGGGAGAGCCAGGCGGGCGGGTCGTACCGCGCATCGCAGTGTGGGCACACGACGGCCGTTCTCGACGAAATGCTCTGCACGGATCCCATCACCGAATCCTCATGAGTCCCTGCCCGTGCTTCCGCCATGTGCCGGAAGTCACCTTTTGCCTTCGTCCGGACCCGTCGCGAAATTTCACCTGGCCAGATCGGCCCGGCGCTTTTCCTCGACGGACACGAACCTTCCGGCGGCTCTCACCACCGGGCGCTGAGCGACAGACCCCCTCCGCCGTTCGCCGACATGGGAGAGAGGGCGAGGCTCGTGACGGCGTGCCCGCGGGGTGCGGTGAAGTAGAGCACCGCCCCGCCGGCGACGGCAGCGAGGCCCACCCCGAAGAGCACCGTCGCCGCGATCGCCTGCGTGCTGGCGCTCGACCGGTCGCTCAGCCCCGGCCCGTCGCACTGGTTGCTCACGCAGTGCCCATCCGCGTTGGACGCGTCGTACGACGACTTGGCCGCGAGTCCGAAATACGCGCCGACCCCGAGTGAGACGACGCCGGCGCCGGCGACGACGAGGCCGATGGTGCGCTGCCTGGAGCCGGGCCTCCCCTCCGCTGCGGATGGTGCGGCGCTCGCCTCGGCGGGAGCTCCGGTCGCGGACGCGGAGGCGGGTGTCTCCGTGGGAGCGACCGGCTCGAGCACCGGCACCGTGACGGACACGAGCCCCGGCTTCGCCGCGAGCTCCACGTTCGACGACCACGGCTTGCGGTCGGGCGCCGTGGCCTCGATGGTGTGCACGCCGGGATCGGCAGGCACGCCGATGCCCCACTGGTCGGCGGTCACCGCGATGCCGTCGCGGCGAATCTCGAGCCCGCTCACTGCCGCCTCGCGGGGAACGAGGACCGCGACGGTCGTCAGCTTGCCGTCGAGCTTCGCGATCCGCTGGCGCGCAACCTTCTCGCGGCCGTCGTGCGCGAGCGCCGCCGCTGCGGCAGCCTCCTTGAAGAAGGCCCACGCGCTCGCAGTCTGGCCGTTGCTCTCGTAGCAGTCGGCGAGCCAGAGCATGGTGCCGATGCCGCTGTCGAGCTTCAGGCTCTCGGCGAACTTCGGACATGCCTCGGCGTAGTGCCCCTGTTCGACGAGCGCCCGCCCCTGTTCGAAGAGGACCTGCGCCGCCGCCTTCGCGTCCGGGCCCTGTGCGCGCGCGGGGGAAGAGGCGGCGATCGCGCTCGCGACGACGAGAGCGGAGCCCCATGCGTGTCGCGCGAGCCCTCTCATTGGCGTTCCCCGAATTCCTGGTTACGACGTGGCGTCGGCGTGGATGCAGGCGGCGACCCGACCCGTCGCGGTGGCGGACGCACCGGAGGCGTGGCCGTCACGCTCGATGGCGGCGCCGATGCGAGCGGCATCGCCTCGGGCTCGGAGGACCCACTCGCCGACGGTGCAGTCGACACAGAAGCGGTGGGGACGGGCGAAGGGACGCTCGCCGCGGATGCGGCCGACGAGACCGCGTGCGCGGCGTCGCCTTGCCGACCGGACACGACGAGCAGCAACCCAAGCGCCAACGCCGTCGCCAACGACGCGGCGGTCGCGAGGACCAGCTTCTTGCGGCTCCGCGGCAGCTCGACCGTGACCGGCGGCGATGATCCGTTCGCCATCGCCAGCAGATCGAACGAAGCGCGCGATGGCGCCGGCGGCCGCACGCTGGCGCCGCCCTCCTGGATGACCCGCCGGATGTGCTCCACCCTCTCCGCCGCGGACTCGGGTCCGAAGGGTGCGAGCTCCTGCGCGAGCTCGGCGACGTTGCGGTAACGGCGGGTCCGATCCTTCTCCAGGCACTTGAGGATCACCGCCTCCAGCTCCGGAGGAGCGGCCGTCCGGACGCGCGTGAGCGGAACGGGCGGGTCGCTCAGGATCGACGAGCACAGCTGCGGCACGTTCTCGCCGTCGAAGGGCATCGTGCCGCACAGCAGCTCGTGCAGCACGACACCGAGCGCCCACACGTCCGACCTGGGGTCGACGTCCGCCGCCGCGCGAAGCTGCTCGGGAGACATGTAGACGGGGGTGCCGAAGACCTCCTTGCCCGTGGTCGGGTTCTCCCACGTGCCCGACGGACTACGGCCCGGGATGGTCTTCGAGATCCCGAAGTCGATGAGCTTCACGATCGACGACCCCGCAGCACGCTTGGCCAGGAACATGTTTCCCGGCTTGAGATCGCGGTGCACGATGCCCATCGCGTGGGCCTCCGCGAGCGCCTCGCACGCCTGGAGGACGTAGTCGACCGCCGTGCGGATGAGCAGGGGCCCCTTCTCCATCAGGACCCGTCCGAGGTCGATCCCCTCCAGGTACTCCATGATGATGTAAGGGCCGCCGTCGTCGACCACGCCGACGTCGTGGACGCGCACGACGTGGTCGGACTTGATCTGCGACGCGAGGCGCGCCTCGCGCAGGAACCGGTCGACCACGGCCTTCTGCGAGAGCGCTTCCGGCTTCAGGTACTTGATGGCCACGCGCTGCTCGAGCTGCACGTGCGTCGCAGCGACGATGACGCCGAGGCCTCCCTGCGCGATCACGCGCTCGATCCGGAACTTGCCGAAGAGGACGCCGCCGGCGCGGAACGAGGAGGGCTCGTCGGGGAAGGGGTCGCTCATCACTGACACTCCGTGGAGGACACCCCGTTCGGAGCCCCGGTTGCCCCGGTGCCCGCATCGCCGGTCATCATCATCGTGGACGTGGCGATCACCGAGCCCGCATCGCCCGCTGCGGTCGCGCAGGAAGAGCCACCGGCACCGCCGCCGCCGGTACCGCCGGCGGCACCGGTTCCACCGCGTCCACCGGCGCTGCCTCCCGCGGGCTGCCCCTGCACCGCGGTGCAACAGGCGAGACCGCACGAGGTGCACCCCGTGGTGCACGACGCGCCTGGATTCCCGACGACGCCCGAGCCTCCGGCCCCGCCGGCTCCGCCCGGCCCTCCGAGGCCTCCGTTGCCACCGTTGCCGACGGTGATGCGGCCGTTCGTGATCTGGACGGTGGTCTGCCACGCGTAGACGCCGACGCTGCTTCCGCCTCCGCCGCCTCCGGTCCCCGGCTGGCCGCCGATGCCGCCGCACCCGCTCGTGCCGCGCGTTCCGCACTCGGTGGTCGAACCCGTGCCGCCGCATAGAGCCGAGCAACCGCCGTAGCAGGTGACGCACGCCGGTGCGCCGCCGTCCACGCCGTTGCTTCCCGCGGCACCGGGCTGCCCTGGGCTGCCTGTACCCGCTGCGTAACCCTGGCTCGTGAAGGTGCCGGCGCTTCCGGAAGCTCCCGCAGCACCCATGGGCGAGCCGGCGCCTCCGTCTCCCGACGCGCAGCCGCCGCCGGCGGAAGCGTCCGGCGGTGCGCCACCGTCTCCTGGGACACCGTCGCCTCCGCTGCTCACCACGATGACGACGTCGTCGAGCAGCAGGCTGGCCCCGGGACCGGTCGCGAAGACGCCGTAGAGCGACTCGCCGGGATTCGCCTGGGCCTTGCTCAGGACCGTCAGCGTGCAGAGGCGCGCGCTCGACGAGAGCTGCGTCGCGACCACCGTGGAGCTCGCGCTCGTCGGCTGCAGAACGACGAGGCTGTCGGCCGTGGGCGACGTGTCCTTCACCCACGACGTCTGCCAGCCACCGACGAGCGTGATGCCGGGGTAGAGAGAGATGGACTCCGCGTAGGACCCCTGCTGGACGTACACGATCGACAGCCCATCGACGCTGGCACGATCGAGGCCCGTCTGGATCGTCAGGCACGGGTTGGACTGCGTGCCGCAAGCGGGGCCGTCGTTGCCGACGCCCGCAACGAAGATGCCGGCGTTCGGATCCACCATCGCAACCGTGCACGGATCACCCGCGTCGGCGGCGTCTCCCGTCTCGGGCACCACGTCGATCGCGGCGTCCTCCTCCGCGGCGTCCGCGTCGCCCGCATCGATGCCGATCGGCGAATCGGCGGTGGCATCGACGGCCGCATCGGGAGCGGTGCTGGCATCGGCATCGGCATCTGCACCGCCGTCGCTCGCAGGCGCGCGATCGTCGACAGTCAACACGTCCGCTGAGGGCGCATCGCTCGTCGCATCGCTCTCGTTGCGCGCGGTGCCGTCCTCGAACCCCCAGATGGCCGCGCATCCACCCATGCTCGTCGCGATGCCCATCGCGACGATTGCAGCTGCGAACCGAGATCCGGCCACGATAGAAAGTGTCGCATCGACCCTTCGACGAGGGAAGAGCCTGGTATCCGAATTGGGATACTCCGGCCCGCACCTTGCGGCGACCGGGGTCGGTCTGCGCCCGTGTGCGTCCACGACGGCCAAGAGCCTATCGCAAGCGCACGATCCCCCGCTCGATCAGCTCCTTGAGGGCGGCGAGGGCATCGAGCGGGTTGAGCAGCCCGATGTCGAGAATCTGCCGAACGGTAGAGCGGCCATCCAGCAGCGGTACGAGCATGGCGACACGTCCCTCCAGCAGCTGGGACGCGAGCTGCTCCTGCGACAGGGCGACGAAGGCGACGCGGTCGAAGCCGCCGAATCGGGCCTCGTAGGCCGCGAGCATGGCGCTGTCCGGCGATT
>DASVWO010000514.1:0-9123 GCA_036393165.1 Polyangiaceae bacterium
GCGCAGGAACAGGGGCTCGACCTCGTCGAGATCAACCCCAAGTCCGACCCGCCGGTCTGCAAGATCCTCGACTTCGGCAAGTACAAGTACGAGGAGAAGAAGAAGCAGGCGCAGGCGAGGCGCAACCAGGCCGTCGTCGACGTCAAGGAGATCAAGCTCCGGCCCAAGACGGACGACCACGACATCAACTTCAAGATCAAGGCGGCGAGGCGCTTCATCGAGGCGGGGCACAAGGTCAAGTTCACCGTGCGCTTCCGCGGTCGCGAGATCACGCATCCCGAGAAGGCGCAGGAGCAGATCGACATCATCACGAAGGCGCTCGAAGACGTGGCGAACGTCGAGACGCGACCGATGATGGAGGCGCGCGCGATGTCCGTCCTCGTGGCACCGAAGCCGGCGGTCATGCAGCGCGTGGCCCAGCAGCGTGCGGCGCTCGAGAAGGCGCGACAGCAGGCCGAGAAGGAAGGCCGTCCGCTGCCGCCTCCGCCCTCGTCGATGCAGCTTCCGGAGGAGCCGGACGACGATGAGGACGATGAGGACGACGAGGACGAGGAGAGCGACGCGAACTGACTCCGCACGCGCCGCGGCGCTGCTCCTCGCGGCCTTCGCGTGGGCGGCGCCGGCGCGGGCGTCGCTCACGCAGAGCGAGACCGAGCAGGTGCGCGGCTACGTGACGACGCAGTCGCACCCGGACCGGGTGCGCGCGTTCGTCGCGCGGCCGGACCTCACCCCGGACGAATCGGCGGCGGCGATGAGCGCGGCGCTGGCGGGGACGACGCTCGACGACCGGATGGTGGCCTACCTCGAGGAGGTGGTGCTCGGGGCGCCGTCGGTGGCGACGCGGCCGGTGCTCGCGGCGGCGATCGCTCGCGCGCTGCTCGGGCGGGTCGACGCCATCTACGCGCAGCACCCGGCAGACCTGGACCGGAACGACGCGGCGCTGTCGCAGGTCGCGCGCGCGTACGGGTTCATCGCGGGAGAAGTCTCGGGCGCCGACTCGTCGATGACCGACGCGGGCCGTGCCGACATCGCGAAGGCGCTCGCGGACCACGTCGCCCGCGACGCGTCGATGTTGCACTTCGACGTGCAGCTTCCCCAGGCCGTGGCGAAGGTGCGGGCACAGGCGGCGGTCGCCCTGCTCGACGCGATGCCCGACGGGGTGACGCGGCGGGTGGACGCGGCCGACAAGCTGGGGCTCGCGGGCCCGCGACGGGCGGCGCTCATCGAGCTGGGGTTGCTCGTGATGGACGCGGGCGGGAGCGATGACCGCGTCGCCGCCGTGCGGAGCCTGGTGACCCAGCTGCCGGGCGCGCGCGAGGGAGCCGAGGCCGTCTACGTCGGCGACGAGCACGCCGCGTTCAAGTCGCGCGCCCCCGTCGTATGCACGGCGGACGCGAACGGGGCGCTCGGGGAGGCCGCGTCGCCGTGGAGCGGCGAGGCCGACCCGCCGCCGGTCGATGCGGCGACGATGGCGATCGCGCGCGGGCTCGCGGCGGCCGCCGTGCACCGGGCGCTCGAGCGACGTCCGACGCTGCGCGTGCAGGTCGAGCACGACGGCGGGGAGGCAGGGGTGTCGACCTTCGCCGCGATGCTCGTGGTCGATGCGACGCGCACCGTGGAAGTCGCCGCGGCACGCCTGCTCGCGGGGAAGGCGGAGAGCGCAGCATGGTTGGCCGACGCCGTGGGCGCGCTGGGCGCGTTCGCGCCGGCGGCCGACGCGAAGGACGGGCTCTCGATCCCCGTCGGCCGCGCGAAGATGACGCACGTCACGCTCGAACCCTCCGGCGCCGCGAGCGCGTTCCGGCTCGACACGCACGCGTGGCGCATCGATCGCGACGGGAGCGGCGCAGCGTCGGGCATGAAGCGCGACGGGGTGCCCGTGGCGACGCCGATGCTCGCGAGCGTCCACGCGGTCGCCACCGAGGGCACGTCGTGGAAGGGCGCCGGGATGGTCTTCGCGCGCCTCGCGGGGGCCCCGCGGGTGGCCATCGCGGCCGGGCCGCGGGTGCGCGTCGTCGGCTCCAGCGCCGCCGATGCGGTGTCGACCCCCGCCCCGGCCGACGACGTGACGCTCGAGGTCGATCTGCGCGTCGACGATGCTCCCGGCGGAATCGCCGTGCGCGCGGTGCCGGGCGCTCGCGGGCTGCACGGCGTCTCGCTGCTCGTCGTCCCGGGGACCAAGCCGAAGGCGGCGCTGCTGATCGGCGACGGCTACGGGGACGAGACCGCCGTTGCCCCCGCGGTGGACCTGACGCCCGGGAGCACCGTGCACGTCGTGCTCGTCGCCCAGGGCAATCGCGTGGACGCGACCGTGGGGGGGAGGACCCTCTCGGTCACCGTGCCCGCCGATTATGCCCACGGCGACGTGGCCCTGCGCGCCTATCCAGGGGCCACGGTCGAGGCGAGCCACTGGTCGCTCTTGGCGCCCGGCAAGAAGCGGTAGTAACGCTAGGGCGCAGCCGATGACCTCCGCCGCCTCACCCGACACACGCAAGCTCCGCATCCTCATCGCCAAGCCCGGCCTCGACGGGCACGACCGCGGGGCGAAGGTCGTCGCTCGAGCCCTGCGCGACGCCGGATTCGAGGTCATCTACACGGGCCTTCACCAGACGCCGGAGATGGTAGCGGCCGCGGCGATCCAGGAGGACGTCGACGCGGTCGGGCTGTCGATCATGAGCGGCGCCCACAACACGCTCTTCCCGGCGATCATCGACGAGCTGCGCAAGCGCGGCGCGGACGACGTGGTCGTCTTCGGCGGCGGCATCATCCCGGAAGCGGACTTCGAGCGGCTCAAGGCGGCAGGCGTGACCGGCGTCTTCACCCCGGGCACGAGCCTCGAAGAAATCATTCAGTGGGTGCGAACGAACGTCCGCCCGAGGGCCTGATCGCGTACCGCCTGCCGGCGAGCGAGGCGAACAAGCGGGCCGTCGCGACGGCGCTCGTGAGGGCGGCGAGCCAGCTCATGCCGCTGGTGCTCGCGGTGGTGCTGCTGCACAGGCTGGGATGGGCGCCGACGGCGGCGTTCTGGGCCGTCGTCGGCGCCATCGTGGTGCTCGTCGTGGTGCGCGCGGTCGCCGGGTGGGCGGCGGCCCGGCGAACGCTCGCGAAGCTCGTCGTGTCGTTGACCGCCGACGACGTGCGCGTCGAGGGTGTGCGTGACGGCTGGACCATCCCGCGCGCGCGCATTGCCCGCATGCTCGAGGTCGGGGGGGCGCTCGGCGGTCTGCGCGTCGAGTCGCTGCCGGACCCGCGCAGCGGCACAGTGTTCGTCGCCGACTTCCCCCGAGGCGGCGCCGGGTTCGCCGACGTGCGGGCGCGCCTCGAGACGTGGGGCACGGTGGTACGGCGCGGCCGGCGAGGGCCCGCGGTTCGCGTGGCCATCGGCGTGCTGGTCGTGGTGGCCATCTTCTTCGTACCCTTCCTCCTCGAGGACGTGGTGGCGCGCTCACGGTGGATCGCCGCGGCGCTCGTCGCCGGCATGTGGCTCGTCCTCCGGGCCGCGCTTCGGGTTCGCTGAGCGACTGTCCCGGGACACCCCGCGATCTGCTATGAACAGCGCTCCGTAACCTCTCAAAATCGCCAGACTTCGAGCGGAGCGAAACCGCATCGAACGTTGCTGTTCATCCCGCGGGGGGTGTCCCAGGACACATGCCTGACTGTCCGGGACACCCCCCCGGATTCGCTGGCGCCAGCGATCTCGCTGACTTGGCGCGGCACGGAGGTGGCAATGGGCCCGTCGCCATGCGCTGCCTCTCCCTCCTCTTGGTCGTCCTCGCAGTCCTCGCGTGCTCGGGAGCGCCCGACGCGCCGCTCGCCGCCTCCACGCCAAGCGTCGATCGCGTCGCGGCTCTCCGCGGCATCGCCGACCGCGGGTTCGACCCGGCCGTCGTCCTCATCGACGTGGCGGGGACCGGGTGGTGCGCCGGTGCCCTCCTCGCGGCCGACGTGGTGGTCACGGCAAGACGCTGCGTCGAGATCCCGCGCGGCGATCTCGCCTGCCCGGCGCACGGACCCCAGGTCGCCGGCCCGCGGGATCTGACCACGCTGCGCATCCTCGTCGGGGACGACACGTCCAGCGCCGTCGAGAGGGCGCGGGGGCGCGAGGTCCTGCTGCCACCCGGCGACACACTCTGCCGCGACGACCTGGCCCTGCTGCTGCTCACTCAGCCGATCGAAGACGTCACGCCGTTTCTGCCCAGTCCCATCGGCGCCGCGCGCGGCGACCACGTGCGCTCGGTAAGCGTGACCGCGAGGGCCAAGACGGTGCGCGACCACGTCCCGGTCGCGGCGACTTCGGACCGCGAGATGGTGCTCGACGAGGCCCCCTGCGCGGGTGAGCCCGGCGGCGCCGTCATCGACGAGACGACGGGGCAGCTGCTCGGCCTGCTGTCGCGCGGCGAGCCGGGCTGCGCGGCCGACCCGGGGTGGGACGTCGCGACGCGCCTCGACGTCTTCTTCTCGCTGGTCGTGCGCGCGCTGGCCGCCGGACACATGAGCCACCAGACCCACATGGCCAAGGAAAAGAAGGGCCCCGTCGACATGGGCGCGAGCTGCGCCCAGGCGTCCGATTGCGCCGCCGGCGACTGCGTGACCTACGAGGGCGCCCAGTACTGCACGCGCGATTGCAGCCCGACCGATCGCTGTCCGGCCAAGTACCGCTGCATGAGCACCCGCCAGTCGACGCGAGTTTGCGTGGCGGAGTAGAGTCTGGCGACCCCCGTGGACTTCGACTTCAACGAGCAACACGTCCTCCTTCGCAAGAGCGTCCGCGAGTTCGCCCGGGCCGAGATCGGGCCCCACGCGCAGACCTGGGACAAGGAGGAGCGCTTCCCGCGCGAGCTCGTCCCGAAGCTCGCGGCCATGGGGCTGCTGGGCATCCGAATCCCCGAGGAATACGGCGGCGCGGGGCTGGACACGACGAGCTACGCCATCTGCGTCGAGGAGATCGCGCGGGTCGACGGGTCCATCGCCCTGACGGTCGCATCGCACAACGGCCTGGGCACCGGGCACGTGCTCGCGTTCGGGTCGGAGGCCCTCAGGCGCAAGTATCTCCCCAAGGCCGTGACCGGCGAGTGGCTCGCCGCCTGGGCGCTGACCGAGCCGGGAAGCGGCAGCGACTCGGCGGCCCTGCGAACGTCGGCGCGCCGCGACGGGTCGGGCTGGATCCTCGACGGCACCAAGACCTTCATCACCCAGGGGTCGGTCGGGGGCTTCTGCGTCGTGCTCGCGCGGACCAACCCGGAAGTGCCGAAGCAGCGCGGAATCACCGCGTTCGTCGTGGACCACGGCACTCCCGGGTTCACGGCCTCCAAGCACCTGCTGAAGCTTGGCTGCAGGGCGAGCGACACCGCCGAGCTCACCCTGGACGGTGTCCGTGTCGACGACTCCCAGCGCGTCGGCGAGGTCGACCAGGGGTTCGCCGACACGATGCGGATCCTCGACCGCGGGCGGATCTCGATCGCCGCCATGGCGCTCGGCCTCGGCTACGGCGCGCTCGACATGGGGGTGCGCTACGCCAAGGAGAGAAAGGCCTTCGGCAAGCCCATCGCGGACTTCCAGGCCATCCAGTGGATGCTGGCCGACTCGAAGACCGAGCTCGACGCCGCCGCGGTGCTCACCTACCGCGCCGCATGGCTGGCCGACCAGGGGAAGACCCACACCCGCGAGGCCGCCATGGCCAAGCTCTTCGCGAGCGAGGCGGCGACGCGCGCATGCAACGCGTCGCTCCAGGTGCACGGCGGTTACGGCTACGTGAGGGAGTTCGACGTCGAGCGCCACCTGCGCGACGCCAAGCTCTGCGAGATCGGCGAGGGCACCAGCGAGGTGCAGCGGATGGTCATCGCGAAGCACCTTCTCGGGGCCTAGTCCCCCTTTCCAGCGCTCCCTTTCGGCCCTCACCTGAGCGCAGGTGCAGGGGTGCGGCTGACGTGTACCTAGCGAACAATATTGACATTCGAGGCCCCTCTCCATACGGTCGGACTTGGACGTGGGAAATCGTGGCAAGAAGTGCCAAGCCACGATTTGCGATGGCCGCGAGAGGTGAGAGCGCGCCGTGTTTCGCGGGCGGTACGAGCACACGATCGACGCGAAGGGCCGCACCAGCGTGCCTGCGCGCTACCGTGACGCGCTGAGCGCCGCGGGGGAGAAGCGCGTCGTGCTCACGAGCGCGCTCGACACTTGCCTCGTCGCCTACGCGCCCCAGGAGTGGAACGCCTTCGAGGACAGACTCGGGCGCCTCTCGCAGTTCGACCCGGCGGTGAAGAAGCTGCGCCGCATCTACGTGTCGGGCGCCATCGAGTGCGAGATCGACGACGTGGGTCGCATCCTCGTGCCGCCCACGTTGCGAGACCACGCGCGCCTCACCAAGGACGTGGTCTGGGCGGGCGCCGGCAAGTACGCCGAGCTCTGGGACAAGGAGCTCTGGCAGCGCGAGGCCGAGACCACCGACGAGCAGAAGATGGCGCTGGCGGCGCGCATCGCGGAGCTCGGGCTATGAGTACGCTGCAGCTCGCGCTTCCGGGAGTGCTCGCCGGCGATTCGGCCGTCGAGTGGGTGTGGCACGAGGACTTCGACGACATGAGCGACGTGAAGCGCTTCGAGCACGCGACGGTCATGCGCAGCGAGGTCGTGCGCGCGCTCGCGCCTCGCGCGGGCGGCACTTACGTGGACGCGACGCTGGGCGCAGGCGGGCACACCGTGGCGATCCTCGAGGCGGAGCCGAAGGCGCGCATCGTGGGGCTCGACCGCGATCCGGCGGCCATCGCAGCGGCGGAGGAGCGCCTGGCTCCGGTGGCCGATCGCGTGATGCTCGTGCGAGCCACGTTCTCGCGCGTGGGCGACGAGCTCACCGCGCTCGGCTTGGGCCCGGTCGACGGGATCGTGGCCGACCTCGGGGTGAGCTCGCCGCAGCTGGACGACGCGGACCGCGGCATGAGCTTCCGGCGCGAGGGGCCCATCGACATGCGCATGGACCCCGAGAGCGGCGAGACGGCGCTCGAGCTCATCGAGCGGCTCGGCGACGACGAGCTTGCCGATGTCATCTACCAGTACGGCGACGAGCGGCGATCGCGGCGCATCGCGCGAAGCATCAAGAAGGCGCTCGCGCACGGGGAGCTGCGGACGACGCTCGACCTGCGGCGCGCCGTGATCCGCGCGGTCGGGCCGGCGCGCATCGGCGGCGTCGATCCCGCGACGCGAACGTTCCAGGCTCTCCGCATCGCAGTCAACCGCGAGCTCGAGGAGCTGACGGCGCTGCTTCAGGCTCTTCCTGGCGTCGTGGCGTCGGGCGGCGTCGCGGCGATCATCTCGTTCCATTCGCTCGAGGACCGGCTGGTGAAGAGGGCCTTCGCCGCGCCGGAGTGGGAGCCGCTCACGAAGAAGCCGCTGGTTGCGTCCGACGAGGAGTGCGCCCAGAACGGGCGCGCGCGCAGCGCCAAGCTTCGCGCGGCACGCCGCGTGGCGGCGGAGGGAACCCGCTGAACCGCCCGCGCCGGCCCTTCCTCGTCGTGTGGACGCTGGCCATGGCCGCGACGGTGAGCGCGTTCGTGGTGCACCTCGCGCTGCGCAGCAGGACGGTGCAGCTCGGTTACGAGCTGGGGCGCGCTCGCCAGGAGCAATCGCGGCTCCGAGAGGTCAAGCGCGTCCTGCAGGTGGAGGCCGCGAGCTACAAGACCCCCGAGCGCGTCGAGATCATCGCCCGCACGTTGCTCGGCATGGAGCCGCCCCCGCCCGAGCGCATCGTCCCGCTCCCCAAGCAACCGGCGTCGAACGACGGCGACGGCGTTGCGAGCACCGGTGAGGGACCGCCGTGAAGAACCTCGACCCCAAGCGCGCCCGGTGGATCCGCACGCGCATGGGGGTGCTCTGCGGCGTGATGGGCCTCGCCCTCGGCGGCATCGTGTCGAGCGCGTGGCGCGTGCAGGTCGAGGACGGCCCCGAATGGCGCGAGATGGCGGAGAAGCAGCGGCAGCGCCGCCTTCACGTCGAGCCCAAGCGCGGCACGATCTACGACCGCAACGGGACGCCGCTCGCCGTGAGCGTCGAGGTGCCCAGCGTCAGCGCCGACGTGGTGGAGATGCTCCGCGGTGCCGACACACCGCAAGCGCAGGAAGCCATCCTGCGTGACGCGGCGTTGCGACTCGGACGAGCGCTGTCGATGGATGCCAACGAGGTCTACGCGAAGCTCGCCGAGCGCCACAGGTTCGTGTGGGTCTCGCGGCGCATCACCGGCGACGAGGCCGAGGCCATTCGCGAGCTGGGCGACCCGAAGAAGCAGGCGCAGCCCATCCGCGGTCTGTCGATCGAAGGCGAGGGCCACCGCTCGTACCCTGGGCGCGAGCTCGCGGGCGCGGTGCTCGGGTTCGTCGCGCCCGATGGGCAGGGCAAGGACGGGCTCGAGCTCGCCCTGGACGAGGATCTGCGCGGGCGCGTCGAGGACGTGCGCGGCCTGCGCGATCGAAGCGGGCGCTTGCTGTTCCAGGGAGCAAACGATGCGCGGGCGCTGCAGGGCTACGACGTGACCCTTTCGATCGACGAGGGCATCCAGCACGTGGCCGAGCGCGAGCTCGATGCAGCGATGCATACTTACGAGACGAAGGGGGGATCGCTCGTCGTGGTCGACCCGTCCACCGGCGAGATCCTCGCGCTCGCGAGCGTGCCCGGGTACAACCCGAACGACTACGGCGAGAGCGACCCGGACGCTCGTCGCGACCGTGCGGTGACCGACCGGTTCGAGCCCGGGTCGGTGATGAAGACGTTCATGATGGCCGGGGCCCTCGCCGCCGGCACGCTCAAGCCCACCGACGTCATCGACTGCGAGCGCGGCTTCTACCGGATAGACGGCGCCACGGTGCACGACGTGGAGGTGAACGACAAGCTCACGCCGACGCAGATCCTCGCGCGCAGCTCGAACATCGGCGCGCTCAAGATCGGCCTGCAGCTGGGCGAGCCGGCGCTCTACGCCACGTACAGGCGCTTCGGATTCGGGGAAGCGACCGGACTGCCGGTACCGGGAGAAGCCAGCGGCGTGCTTCGCCCCAAGGGAAGGCCCTGGTACGAGCTCGAGACGGCGGAGGCGAGCTTCGGGCAGGGTGTGTCGGTCACGATCGTCAAGCTCGCGATGGC
>DASVWO010000515.1:0-7114 GCA_036393165.1 Polyangiaceae bacterium
CCCCGCAGAGGAAGGAGGAGAGCGTGAAGAGCGCCACGCACGACATGTAGAAGCGCTTGCGCCCCACCTTGCTCGAGATCCAACCGCTGATGGGCAGGACGATGGCGTTCGAGACGAGGTAGCTGGTGAGGACCCAGGTGCTCTCGTCCTCGCTGACGCTCAGGTTCCCCGCGATGTGCGGCAGCGACACGTTGGCGATCGACGTGTCGAGGATCTCCATGAACGTGGCCATCGTGACGACGAGGGCGATCGCCCACGGGTTGCGTCCCCCCGTCCAGCCGGTCGCGAAGTATTCCGGCTGCTTCGTCGCAGCCGCGGCGCTCATCGCACCGTCACCGAGGGTTCGACGCTCATGCCGATGCGGAGGCGATCGAGCCCGCCCTGCCCGGGGTCGAGCTTGATGCGCACCGGGATGCGCTGCACCACCTTCACGTAGTTCCCGGAAGCGTTCTCGGGCGGGAGGATCGACAGCTTCGACCCGGTGGCACCGCCGACGCTCTCGACCGTGCCGTGCAGGTCCACGTCGAGCGCGTCCACGTGCACGCTGGCCGACTGCCCGGGCGTCATGCGCTCGAGCTGCGTCTCGCGGTAGTTCGCCGTCACGTAGAGGTTTTCGATCTGCGAGATCGCGATGACGAGCTGGCCGGGGGCCACGTGGTCGCCGAGGGCGATCGACTTCTTCGCGACGATGCCCGAGATGGGCGCGACGATCTTCGCGTACGACAGGTTCTTGTCCGCCGCTGCGAGCTGCGCCTTCGCGAGGTCCAGCGCCGCCTGCCGCATGATGACCGACGCCTTGCGCGTCTGGACCTGCCGCGGCGCGTTCGACGTCACCTCGGTCAGGTGGCTCTGAAGCGCCACGAGCTGCGCCTGCTGCTGCGCGACGTGGTCGCGCGCCGCCGCGAGGGACTGCTCGATGGCCGACACGTTCGCCGCCGACGCCGTCGCCGCGTTGAGGCGCGTGTCGTAGTCCGACTGCGAGACGGCTCCCTGGGCGACGAGCTTCGCGCTGCGCTCCTTCTCGAGCTGCGCCTGGCGGTCGTTCGCCTGCGCCTGCTCCAGCTGCGCGCTGAGCTGCTGCACGTCCTTGCGCGCCGCAGACAGGGCTGCGCTCGCCCCGGCGATGTCCGATTGCGCCGTGGAGACGGCGCTCTGGTTGGACGCCTCGGTGATGCTCACCGACGGGTCCTCCGCCTCGAGCTGCGCCTGCGCCTGGGCCACCGCGGCGCGCGCCTGGTCGACCGCGATCTGCAGGTCCACCGGGTCGATGTCGGCCAGCGGGTCGCCGGCCTTCACCATCTGGTTCTCCGAGACGTACACGGCGCTGACGGTCCCGCTGACGCGCGGGCTCACGTTGCTGATGCTGCCGTCGATCTGCGCGTCGTCCGTGTCCTCGAAGTGCCGCGAATGGGCCCAGTAGCCCACCCCGGCGGCCGCGAGCACGAGCACGACCCCTCCGATGATGAACGGGCGCCGCGAGCGTGCCGGCGCTGCCGCAGCGGGTGCACCGGCGATTGCCGTGCCGGCACCCATGGTCTCCTGAGCCATTGCCACCGCAGCTTACGATGTCTGGGCGCCGGGATCCGTTGTGGTAATCCACTTCGGGTGAAGCACGACGGGACCGTAGACCTCGCCCACGTGCCGGCCGACGTGCTGGCCCTGTGCGAACGTCTGCGCTCCCGCGGCAAGCGGGCCTGGATCGTCGGGGGGTGCGTGCGCGACATGCTCCTCGGCCGCGCGGCCAACGACTGGGACGTGGCGACCGACGCCCGCCCGAACGAGCTGCTCGGCATCTTCCCCAAGGCGATCCCGACCGGCATCGAGCACGGCACGGTGACCGTCGTTAAGGAAGGACATCATTACGAGGTCACGACCCTGCGTGGGGAGGGCACCTACAGCGACGGACGCCGGCCCGACTGGGTGGAGTTCGTCGACGACATCACCGCGGACCTGGCGCGGCGCGACTTCACGGTGAACGCGATCGGCATCGACCCGCAGGACGGGAAGATCATCGACCCCTTCGACGGGCGGGGGGACCTGCAGCGCGGCTTGCTCCGTGCCGTGGGCGACCCGAAGCAGCGCTTCTCGGAGGACGGCCTGCGCGTGCTCCGCGCCGCCCGCTTCGTGGCGACGCTCGAGATGGCGCTCGACCCGGCGACGGAGGCGGCCATCGAGCCGACGCTCGACACCTACCGCAAGGTGGCCGCCGAGCGCGTGCGCGACGAGTGGATCAAGACGATGAAGGCGCGGTCGCCGTCGCGCGCGTTCGAGGTGATGCGCCGCACGGGGATCCTCGGCGTGACGTGCCCCGAGATGCTCGAGGGGGTCGGCCTCGAGCAGAACAAGTGGCACGCCTACGACGTGTGGCGCCACGGGATGGAGTGCATGGATGCGTGCGCCGCCGATCCCATCCTGCGCATCGCCGCGCTGCTGCACGACGTGGGCAAGCCCAAGACGCGCGCGTGGTCCGACAAGACGAAGGACTGGACCTTCTACGACCACGACCGCGTCGGCGCCGAGATGGCCGAGCCCATCGCTGCGCGCCTCAAGTTCTCGAACGACGAGCGCGCGCGCATCGTCGCCCTCGTGAGGCACCACCTGTTCCACTACCAGGACGAGTGGACCGACGCCGCCGTGCGCAAGTGGATCCGCCGCGTGGGGCCCGAGCGCGTCGAGGACCTCTACGTGCTCAACGAGGCGGACGTGCGCGCCAAGGGGCGCGACTTCGACGCGGACCTCGATGCGCTGGCGAAGCTCAAGGCGCACGTCGCCCGGGTGATCGCCGAGGGCGCCGCCATGTCGACGCGCGATCTGGCCATCGACGGCAACGACTTGATGCGCGACCTGGAGCTGAAGCCCGGGCGCATCATCGGCGAGATCCTGTCGGCGCTCCTCGAGGCCGTCACGAACGACCCGGCGCTCAACACGCGCGAAGCGCTCTTGGCGCTCGCCCGGCAGCACGTGTTAGCGTCGCGCCGGTGAAGCGCACCCCCCTCGTGTCGGCGGTTGCCGTGCTGACGTGCGCAGCCGGCGCGCGGGCGCAGGTGGCGGCGCCGGCGCCCGAGAGCGTCGCGGTGGGCGACTGGCATCTCGCGCCCGTCGTCGAGGCGCGCGTGCGCGGGGAGTACCGGCACGATCTCGACGGGCAGGATCGCGGGACGCTCCTCGAGCGCGTTCGGCTCGGCGCCGACGCGGAGCGCGGGCCCGTCGCGCTGCGCGTGGTGCTCGAGGACGCACGCCTCTGGGATCTCGGCAACGGCTTCGACAGCTTCGGGCAGCCGGGGCAGTCCGCGTTCACCGGGCCGTACGAGGCGTGGGCCGACGCGCACACCGCGGGGGCGCGACCGAGCTTCGTGCGCGTGGGCCGGCAGCCGGTGACGTGGGGAGAGGGGAGGATGCTCGGCGTCGCCGACTGGTCGCCCACGGGGCGCGCGCTCGACGCCGTGCGCGGGCGGCTCGTCGTCGGCAGCTGGGCGTTCGAGCTTCTCGCGGCGAGCCTGTCGGACCCCGTGCCCCCGACCGGCACATGGCTCTCTCCGGCCTACGGAGAGCTCGTGGGCGCGCGGGCCGAGTGGGCCCTCGATCCTCTGTTCGCCGTCGAGGCCTACACGCTGGACCGCTTCGCGCAGCAGAACCCCCTGGCGAGCCTCGACGAGAGCGTGCGCGGCGAGACGTACACCGGCGCGCTGCGCCTTCACGGCGACGCGCACGGCTGGACGTGGGGCGCCGAGGGCGCGGGACAGCTCGGGCACGCGTCGGTGCTCGGCAAGGACCGCCTCGCGTGGGCCGCGGCGGGGCACGTCGGATACACCTTCGAGTACGTGCGCCTGCTCCCGACGGTGCGCCTCGGCGCGTCGTACGCGAGCGGCGACGACGGCAACGCATCCAAGCGCGAGCAGTTCGACCCGCTCCTGCCCGACGTGCACGAGTGGCACGGCGCGATGGATCTGTTCGCATGGTCCGACGAGTGGGAGGGGAACGCCCGCGTCGCCGTCGCCCCGTGGACCGACGGCGTCGCGGCGGTCGAGTACCGCTATGCGCAGCTCGCCGCCGCGGGCGGCTCGTGGGTCTCGTCCTACCTTTTCTCCCTCGGGCGCGCGCCGGGCAACACGAGCACCGAGCTCGGGCACGAGATCGACGCGTTCGTCGGCTGGTCGCCCTGGGTGCCGGTGGAGCTGTCCGCCGGCTACTCGATGCTCGTCCTCGGCGCGGGCGCCAAGGCGGCGCTCGCGGCCGACCACCTGTCGCCGCCGGATCTGGCGCACTACGCCTACGGGCAAGTGACGGTGCGCGTCCCCTAGCGCTCCAGCTAGACTGAGGGACCATGCGCGTTCGCTGGCTTGGTCTTTCGTCCTTCGCGATCGCCGCCGCGTGCGGGAGCAGCAGCGGCTCCGGGTCGTCGCAGCAGGTCACGGGGTCGCCGCAGGACTTCGTCGATCTGGTCGACCAGAACCCGTCGTGCATCCTCGACTGCGATCCCTCGTGCCCCGAGGCCAAGTCGCCGTGGTCGTGCCCGGCGCTCGTCTCGTGGTCCGGCATCCCCCACGACCCGAGCGCGTGCGGCTCGTTCGACGGGCAGACGTTCCCGGCGCCGGTGAAGGGCAAGTGCACCGCGACGGCGGGGAGCGGGCAGGCCATCGAGAAGACGAACGCGATGGGCTCGCCGCCCATCCTCCCCGACGGACGGCGCGTCGAGCCGGCGGGCAACGAGTGGGTGTTCGACGACTTCCAGGGCGGCTTCCCCTCGTCGATGCTGCTCGATCCGACCGCCAAGTGGCTCTTCGTCGTGGACACCGGGTACACGACGCAGTCGGTGCGCGCCGTCAGCACGGCGACGCTCCGCAGCTCGCCCGGGACCAACCCGGTGGTCTCGAGCGTGCACTACGACCCGCCCGCGGCGCTCAACTGGGGCGTCGCCTACGTGGCGGCGACGAGCACGCTCTACGTGTCGAGCGGCGTCGACCCGACGGCCACGCCGCAGTCCAAGATCTACGCGTACGACTTCGACGCGACCAAGGGCACGCTCACGGCGGACGCGGCGAAGGCCGTCATGCTGCCGATGGGCGTCTTCCCGCAGGCCGTCGGCGTGTCGCCCGACGGATCGACCATGCTCGTCGGCGAGGTCGGCAGCAGCACCGACGCGCACGTCTACGCCTTCAGCCTCGCGCAGGCGACGTACGGCAAGAGCCTCGGCACGATCAACATGGGCGGGCCGGACGTGTTCGAGATCCGCTTCGACCCGAACGACATGACGGGCAAGACCGCCTACGCGACGCTCTGGCTGCAGCCGCTCGGCTCGGACGACAGCAAGATGAGGCTCGAGCAGATCGACCTCACGACGATGAAGGCGACGGCGATCGGCGTCGGCAAGGAGCCCGAGGACATGGTGTTCCTCGACGCGCGCACGATGGTCGTCGCCAACGGGTTCTCGGACTCGCTGTCGGTCATCGACCGCGCGGCGGGCATGGTCGTCGCGACGGTGCCGCTCGGCACGGCGGGCTTCGAGCCGACGGCGCTCGCCTGGGACCCGATGCGGTCGCGCCTCTACGCGACCCTCGCGTCGGTCAACGCGGTGGAGGCGTTCGACGTGGACATGACGGCGACGCCGCCGACCGTCATGCCTTCCGGGCGCATTCCCACGGCGTGGTGGCCGACGTCGCTCGCCGTCGATCCGACCGACGGCACGCTCTACGTGACGAGCGGCCGCTCGCACGGCACGCCGGGGCTCAACACCGACGGCGACAACGGCACCTACCTCCGCGGCAGCGTCGCCGCCGTGCCGTACATGGACGCGACGGCGCTGGCGACCGCGACGACGACGGCCGACGGCGACCAGAACGTCGCCGCGTACCCGGGGCAGCCCGCGGTGCAGTGCAACGGCGCGCCGTACGACTTCCCGATCCCGCAGAAGACGACCGACGGTGGGAGCAAGCAGATCAAGCACGTCGTCTTCATCGAGCGCGAGAACAAGACGTTCGATTGCCTCTTCGGCGACCTGCCCAACGTGGACGGCGACAAGTCGATGCTCCTCGCGCCGACCGTGGCGCAGCAGAACACCGTCTGGGCGAACGCCCGCAAGTGGGCGACCACGTTCGCCCACGCGGACAACTACTACTCGGACGCCGAGCAATCGATCCAGGGCCACTACTGGGACGTCTTCGGCCGCAGCTCGGACGTCGACGAGCGCCGCTGGGTCATCACCTGGGGACGCGGCGAGTTCGGGCAGACCGCGGCGCCCGGCGTCTCGGATTACAGCGCGCCGCTCGAGGGCGGCGTCTTCGCCACGCTGCAGGGCGCGGGGGTGACCATCGAGAACGACGGGGAGCTCGTCGGCGCGCTCGCCTACCGCAACGGCAAGTGGCCCGGCGGCTCGAGCGCGAGCCAGACGGCAGACACGATGGGCGCCTGCTACCTCGCGGCGCGCGCGCGGGCGACGTGCAACATGCCGCAGTTCGTCTACGCGTGGCTGGGCAACGACCACACCTTCGGCATGGCCGCGGGCAAGCCGAACCCGGCCATCATGATGGCGGTGAACGACGAAGCGACGGGGATGACGCTCGACGGCATCAGCCACTCGCCCGAGTGGGCGAGCACCCTGGTCATCGTGATCGAGGACGATCCGTCGACCGGGCAGGACCACGTGGACATGCACCGGTCGATCGCGCTCTTCGCGTCGCCGTGGGTGAAGCGCGGCTACGTGAGCCACGTGCACATCGACGTCGCGAGCCTGCACAAGCTCTTCTGCCATGTCTTCGGCAAGCCGTACCCGAACGCCGAGATCGCGAGCGCCGCGCTGCCGATGGATCTCTTCTCGTCGACGCCCGACTACACCCCGTTCGACTACGTCCCGCGCAGCTACACGGACGCGTCGTGCAACCCGAAGGGCACGCGCCAGGCCCAGGTCGCGGAGAAGTGGGACTTCTCGATGCCCGACTCGCAGCCCGGCCTCGACGAGCAAGTCGAGGAGTACATGCGCTCGCTGGCGCCCTAGGGGCACCCTTTTCCCACCCCCATGTCATGTCACATAACATGACATGACGTGGGGCCGGCCCCTCACGGCGCGGCGTGGGTGTCGAAGCTCGCCGGGTGGCTCCAGAAGTACCACCAGGCCGTG
>DASVWO010000516.1:0-5049 GCA_036393165.1 Polyangiaceae bacterium
GAGCGTCGCGGGCTTCGCCCTCGGGGCGCTGTGGGCCATCGCGAACGCGCACGCCATCGCGACGCGCAACCGACCGCTGTCGCTGCGCCCGCGTTCGACCGGCGCCCGACAGCGCCAGCAGCCGCACCGGCCGCAACAGAAGCAGCAGCAGCAGCAGGCGGAACCGCCGCGACCGGACGTCGTCCAGGGGGCGGCGCCACCCGGCGTGCGCTGACGCGGTCCCTCGCGGCGCGGGCGTCGTATGCTGCGCGCGCCATGCGCGCGGCCCTTCTACCGGTGCTCTCCCTCGTGATCGCGTGCGCCGCGGCTTGCGATCCGCGCCGCCCTCCGGCGCGTGACGTGAACGGCGGTCCCGCCACCGGCGTCATCCTGCACGCCCACGTGTGGACGGGCGACGCAGCGCACCCGGAGGCGCAGGCCGTGGCGTGGCGCGGGGACCGCATCATCGCGGTCGGCACCGACGACCAGGTCAGCGCGCTCGCAGGGCCGCGGACGCGCGTGCTCGATGCGCGCGGCGGGACGGTCGCTCCGGGCTTCGTCGACGCGCACCTTCACTTCGTGACCTCGGGTGCGATGCTCAATGCGGTGCAGCTTCGCGACGTGCGGTCGCGCGAGGATTTCGCCGCGCGCATCGCTGCCTACGCGCGGACGCTACCCCGAGGCGCCTGGCTCCTCGGCGGCGACTGGGACCACACTCACTGGGGCGGGGAGCTCCCCACGCGCGCGTGGATCGACGGCGCGACGCCCGACGTGCCCGTGTTCGTCGAACGGCTCGACGGGCACATGGCGCTCGCCAACGGCGCGGCGCTGCGAGCCGCCGGCGTCACGCGCGACACGCCGGACGTGCCGGGCGGCACCATCGTGCGCGACCCGAGCGGCGAGCCCACGGGGATCCTCAAGGACAACGCGCTGTCCCTCGTCGAGCGCGCGATCCCTCCCATGCCGCCGGACCTGGCGGACCGCGCCCTCGACGCCGCGATGACCTACGTGGCCGCGCAGGGCGTGACCAGCGTGGAGAGCATGGGCTCGTGGGAAGACATCGCGACGTACCGGCGCGCGCACGACGCGGGCCGGCTGCGGACGCGCGTCTACGCCGTGGTGCCCCTCGACACGTGGGAGCGACTGCGCGACGAGGTCGCGGCGCACGGGCGCGGCGACGCGTGGCTGCACATCGGCGGGGTCAAGGGATTCGCCGACGGGTCGCTCGGCTCGCACACGGCGTGGATGCTCGCACCCTTCACCGACGGCGGCGGGACGGGGCTGTCCGTCACGCCGCGCGCGACGCTGTACGAGCGCGTCTCCGGCGCCGACGCCGCGGGGCTGCAGGTGATGATCCACGCGATCGGCGACCGCGCGAACCGCGAGGTGCTCGACGTGTACGAGCGCGTCTCGCGGGAGCACGGCCCGCGCGACCGGCGCTTCCGCATCGAGCACGCGCAGCACCTCTCGCCCGAGGACGTGCCGCGCCTCGGCAGGCTCGGCGTCGTCGCCAGCATGCAGCCGTACCACTGCATCGACGACGGACGCTGGGCCGAGGGCGTCATCGGCCCCGAGCGCGCGAGGACGTCGTACGCGTGGCGCGCGCTCCTCGACTCGCACGCGACGCTCGCCTTCGGCAGCGACTGGCACGTCTCGCCCGCGACGCCCCTCGAGGGCATCTACGCCGCCGTCACGCGCCGCACGCTCGACGGAGCCCACCCCGGCGGCTGGGTCCCCGAGCAGCGCATCACGGTGGACGAGGCGTTGCGCGCGTACACGTGGGGCGGCGCTTACGCGTCCTTCGACGAGGGCGAGCGCGGCAAGCTCGCACCGGGCCAGCTCGCCGACGTGGTGGCGATCGATCGCGACCTGCTGCGCATCTCGGCGGTCGACATCGCCGACGCACACGTGACGACGACCATCGTCGGCGGCCGCGTCGTCTACGAGGCCACGGCCACTCCAGCGGCCGCGGCCAATCGATAGAGGATGTGCCGGCGGAGCGGGTGCCCCTCCGGCAGCCGCGGGTGATCGAAGTCCTCGCCGTGCGCGCGTCGCATGCCGAGCTTCTCCATGACGTGCCACGAGCGTTCGTTGGAGGTCACGGTCATCGAGACGATCTCGCGAAGACCCAGCGCGCCGAAGCCGAGCGCGAGCGCGGCTCGGGCGCCCTCGGTCGCGTAACCGTGTCCCCACGCGTCGAACGCGAGCCGCCAGCCCACCTCGACGGCCGGCGTGAACGCCGCCTCGAACGGCACGCGCTGCAGGCCGATGAACCCGATGAAGGGCGCGCCCCCCGCGACCTCGACCGCCCAGAGGCCGAAGCCTTGGTCGTCCCAGTGCTTCCGGATGCGCCCCGCCTGCGCGTCGCTCTCCTCCCGCGAGAGCACCGACGGGAAGTGCGCCATGACGCGCGGATCGGCGTTGAGCGCGGCGTACGGCGCGAGGTCGTCGTCGCGCCAGCGGCGCAGGATCAGTCGCTGCGTGCGGACGGTGCGATCACCACTCTCCATGGCTCGCCATCGACGCCCACGGCTCGCGCGCCGGGAGAGCGCCGCCTCGCTGCAACAGCTCCACCGAGTGGCCGTCCGGCGACTTCACGAACGCCATGCGCCCGTCGCGCGGGGGTCGCAGGATGTCGACGCCCGCGTCGCGCAGACGCTCGCACGTCGCGTAGATGTCCTCCACCTCGTACGCCAGGTGCCCGAAGAAGCGGCCCGTGGGATAGCCCTCCTTCTGGTCCCAGTTGTACGTCAGCTCCACCTCGGCGGCGTCCGCGTCGGCGCCGCTCGACAGGAAGACGAGCGTGAAGCGGCCGCTCTCGCTCTCGCGACGACGCACCTCACGCAGGCCCAGCTTGTGGACGAAGAAGTCGAGCGCCGCGTCCAGATCGCGCACGCGCAGCATCGTGTGGAGGTATCGCATCGGGGCTCAAGTCTTCCACGTCGCGGACAGCATGACGAGCTTGCCCACGACCTCGTCCGTCGCCTGCGCGGCGGCGGCGTCGCCGCGGTTGGTCGCGACGAGAAACGCTCGATCGAGCGCGGGTGCGAGCCACACGTTCGCGAACCACATGCCGTTCGAACCGCCGTGCGTCAGCGCCGTCCCGCGCGCCCACGGGCGCTTCGTGACGATCCAGCCGCCTGCGTAATTCTCGTCGGCGTGTGGCGTGTGGAGCTTCGCGAAGCTCTCGGCGGACAGGAAGCGGCTCTCGCCGCGCGCCCCCGCCAGATGCATCGCCACGAACTTGCCCCAGTCGGCGAGGGAGCAGTGCACGGTTCCCGCCGGGCCGAGGCCCGGGGGGTTGTCGGCACCTGGTCCGGTCGGCACCGGTTCGAGCACGCCCGCCACCACCCGATGCGGCCAGGGCTGATCCACCTGCCCCGGCGAGGCCGGTGGACCGAAGCCGCACGACGTCATGCCCAGCGGCTCGAAGATGCGCGCGCGCATGAGGCTCTCCCACGGCGTGTCGGTCAGCTCCTCCAGCGCAGCGCCCACGATCATGTAGCCGGCGTTCGAGTACGAGAACTTCCTGCCCGGCGGAGTCTCCGGTGGGCGGGCGAGGGCCGCCTGGATCGCGGCGAGGCGGGCGGCGCGCGAGTCGGCGCTGGTCTGCGGCGGGCTCGCGAGCACGTCCATCGGCACGTCGTGCGGCAGGCCGGCGCGGTGCTCGAGCAACGCCTCCATGGTGACGTCGCGGTAAGCGGGGTCCATCTGCGACGCCCAAGAGCGGAATACCTGCGCAAGCGTCGTCGTGAACGCGATCTTGCCGGCGTCGACGTACAGCGCGAAGAGCGTCGCCGTCATCGCCTTCGTGTCCGAGCCCAGGTGCCACGCGTCCCCCCGCGCGACCGGCGTCGTGTCGCCGCTCTTGCGCACGCCGACGGCGCCCATCGCAGCGACGCGATCGCCTTGCACGATCGCCGCCGCGAGCGCCGGCAAGTCGTGGCCGGCGCGGATCGGCTCGAGCATCGACGCAAGATCGACCTCTGCACCGGGCGGTGGCGGCGCGCCTCCCCCCGCGCCTGGTAGCGAGACGCCCACCGGTGCAGCGGGACCCGTCGTTCCTCCCCCAGCGGGCGAGCACGCCATGGAACCGACGACCGCGCTGAGCACGACGAGCACCTCCTTGATCACCGGGCTCATGGTATCGCGCGGACTGGCGCCTGCGGTGCGCAGGGCTAGGCTTTCGCCGCGTGCCTCTCGACGATCTTCGCAAGCGCATCGACGAGCTCGACGATCACATCCTCGAGCTGCTCGACCAGCGCGCCCGGGTGGTGGCCGACGTGGGTCGCGCCAAGCGGGACGCCGACATGCCGACGTACGATCCGGACCGCGAGCGGCTCATCCTCGATCGCCTCGCGACGCGCGCCGGGCGCTTCCCGCCGGAGGCCATCCGCGCCGTCTACCGCGAGGTGATGAGCGCGTGCCTCGCGCTGCAGGAGCCGCTGCGCATCGCGTTCCTCGGGCCCGAGGGCACCTTCTCGCACGCCGCAGCCCGCGCGCTCTTCGGGCTCGCCGCCACGTACACGGAGGCGACGACCATCGAGGGCGTCTTCGACGCCGTGGCGCGCAATGAAGCCGTGCACGGCGTGGTGCCGCTGGAGAACTCGAGCGAGGGCTCGGTGGACCACGCGGTCGACGCGCTCATCGCGGGCGACCTGCTCATCCGCGCCGAGATGGAGCTCGAGGTGGCGCACTGTCTGCTCTCGCGCGCGCCCGGCCTCGCCTCGATCGAGCGCGTGTACTCGCATCCGCAGGCCCTGGGGCAGTGCCGCGTGTGGCTCGCGAAGAACCTCGCCGGCGCGCAGCTCGTGCAGACGTCGTCCACCGCGGGGGCCGTCCGCGAAGCGCTGATCGACACGCGCAGCGCGGCGGTGGCGAGCCGGCTCGCGTCCGAGCTGCACGGGATCCCCATCGTGCGCGAGCGCATCAACGATCACAGCGAGAACATCACGCGTTTCGTCATGGTGTCCCTCGAGGACGCGGCCCGGACGGGCACCGGCGAGGGCCAGTACAAGACGAGCGTGGCCTTCAGCGTGCCGGACGGCCGCGGGCAACTCCTTCGCGTTC
>DASVWO010000517.1:0-6051 GCA_036393165.1 Polyangiaceae bacterium
CTCGATCGGCCTCGGGTTCTACATCACCGAGATCGCGCTCCCGACGTCGGCAGACATCGCCCCGCCCCAGCAGCCGCCACCCAACCCGTGCGCCGATTGAGTACCACCGCGGGCGCCGTCGCACGCCCGCAGCCGCAGCGCTAGGTTCGCTCGCATGCGCCCGTCCCGTCTGCCGGGCCCGGTCCACGCCGCAAACGAGACGATGGCGTTCTTGCTCGAGCTCGCGATGCTCGTGGCGCTCGCTTGGTGGGGCGCGAGGAGCGGCTCGACGCTGCCTCGCTCCATCGCGCTCGCCGCGGGGGCACCTCTTCTCGCGGCGGTCGTGTGGGCCCTTTTCGCGTCGCCCAAGGCGAAGATCCGGCTGCCGATGGCGGGAGTCCTCGCCGTCAAAGCGTTGGCCTTCGGCAGCGCGGGCGCGGCGCTCTACGCGCTGGGGTGGCATGCGTCGGCGGCCGCGTTCGTGGCCGTGTCCCTGGTCAATACGCTCATCGCCGCGCTCGACCGCGACGCGGCGATGCGGGCCCACCGATCTCGGTGAAGCGGCTGCCCTTCACGGCGCGTCCCACCGAGGCTCACGCCGTGACGTCGCGGAGGCCGTAACGCACTCGCGCTAGCGGCCGCAGTTGGGACCGGCGATCCAAACGGCCGTCATCCCGCGTCGCGGCAACACACGTCGCAGCAGCCGGCGTTCGTGTCCGCGCAGTTCGCAAGTGCCATGTAGGCGTTCAGGCAGCTCGTGCTCATGCTGCACGGAGGGCATGCTCCTCCGTCGGCGCACTGGCAGACGCACGCGATGTAGTCGGCGCACGCACTCTGCGCCGATGACAGGGCGCTCTCGCACTTGTCGCTGGCGCAGGACAAGCACGAGGGGTCCTGCATCGCGAGAGCTCGTGCCGTACAGCTCGTGCTCGAGAACGAGGGACTCGACGACTGGCAGCCACCGGCGATGATGATTCCCATCGCGGTTGCAGCAGCGAAAACGACCACTCCCCTCCCCGTCGACCCCATGACCCCGCGGGCCGATTAACACGGCCGATCGCGGCCAGCAAGGCGCGCCAGGCCGTTCGGCGCGTCCCACCGCTCGTTGCAGGAGGCTCCCGTTTCTGGACATGGCGTGTCCCGTCCGGCGCCCATCCTGCGTCTCTATGGGTATGAACCCGGGTCTTCGCTCCTTTGTCGTCAAGTCGGGGTGCGCCGCGCTCGCGGCGGCGGTGGCGGTCGCGTGCTCGAGCGGGAGCGGGGGCAGTGGCGGCGGCGGAACGGGTGACGACGGAGGCTGTGCTTCGGCGCTTTGCGGCAGTTGCCCTGCCACGCTGACGTCAGCCCAGGTGCCCTTCGGCGGCATGCCGTGCAAGGCCCTGACGGCGGCGGACTTCTCGAGCTACCAGGCCACGCTGCAGACCATTACGCCGGCGTTCAACGGCGACGGCTGCAGCTACGTCATGGGCTACGTCCAGAGCGGCGCCGAAGGGGCGAACGTCCTCACCCTCTTCCTGCCTGCGTGCCAGTTCGCGACCGACCGGTCCACGTACCAGATGGAGGCCAGCACCGACGGGGGAAGCGGTGTCACCAACTTCCAGGACGTCTCCGGAGTCGGCGACGCGGCCTTCTATTACGAGCTCGCGGGCGAGTCGAACATCGAGGTCCAGCACCACTCGCTCGTCCTGCGCCTCACGAGCAGCGTCTGCAACGACATGGGGTGCATGGGTCCCTCGGCCATGCCGTCGACGATCGCGCTCGCGAAGGTCGTCGTGTCGCGGTTCTAGCTCCCGCCGCAGCCCTTGCCCGAACGGAGGGCCCTGACCTGGCCCGCCCGCGTGTGACTGATAGCCTTCCAGGTGGTGATCATGCCGTCGCGGCAGACGACCATCGTCACGCTCCTCGTCCTCGCCGGCTGTCTGTCCGCGGGCACGACGACGGGCTGCACGGGCCACTCATGCAGCGACGTAGCCTACACATGCGGCCAGACTCGGATCGCCTTGCAATCGAAGAGCGACGCATGGGCAGCAGGGACGTACGCTCTCACCGCGGACGAACAGGGGGGCGGCTCGGCCACCTGCACGATGGCGGGCCACTTTCAGATGCTTCTTTCTCTGGGCACCGTGGTTTCGAGCGCCACGGTCCATCTGGTTGCGAACGGCACCACGCTCGTCGGCGCAACGGTCAGGCCCGCAGCCACGACGACGGAGCCCAATGGGCCAGGCTGCGGTGAATGCACGAACGCATCGGCCATGCTGTCCGCCGATTGATGCGAAGGTCCGGCCGCCCATGTTCCGTCTGCCGGGCCCCGTCCACGCCGCAAACGAGACGATGGCGTTCTTGCGGGCGCGTTCGTGGCCGTGTCCCTGGTCAACACGCTCGTTGCCGCGCTCGACCGCGACGCGGCGATGCGGGCCCACCGATCTCGGTGAAGCGGCTACCCTGCTCTAGTCCTTCGATGGTCCGCAGCCCGTTGCGACCGCGAGCGCGTTGCATGCTGCCTGCATCGTGGCGGCGTCGGCTCTGCCGAGACGACGCAGCAGTCGCCGTCTTGCGAGCAGGAACGTGTTGTCGAAGTTTGCCACGGAACGGCGGACCAGACCCGCATCGCGGCCCAGCACCACCTCCGTCGCGAGCCCTCGCACGTTGGACGTGATGGGGGCGCAGATCACCGAGTGCAAAAGACGTCCCATCGGATCGCGGGACAGCACGAGGACAGGGCGGCGCTTGTCACCCGGCACGTCGGCGAACCACACCTCGCCGCGAGAGGCGATCGGGTCTGTCATCGGCGCTTGCCGTAGACCGCGTCGTAGTCGACGTCTTCGTCGCCGAGGTCGAAGCGGACCGGCAAGTCGGCGATCTGGATCTCCTCGTCCGTGAGGGGTCGGCCCGCGTAGGCCGCGACGTCGCGGCGAAGCTGCTCGACGCGGATCAGTCGATCGAGAGCGATCTCGATGGTCTCGGACAGTGACTTGGCATGGACGAGGGCTCTCGCCGTCGCGGCCTTCTTGCGGTCCAGCGTCACCGTAGCCTTCTCGCGCGCCATACCAAGGATACTACCTCGAGGTGGTACGCTTCACCATCCTCGACCTCTACAGTTCGGGGCCTGGTGGTAGAGCTACCCAGATCGGCTCGATGTCCAAGCAGTTCACCGCGACCGCGATCCTTCTCCTCGCTCGCGACGGCCGGCTGTCGCTCGACGACGACGTGCGAAAGTACATCCCCGAGCTCCCGGACTACGGCAAGCGCATCACGCTACGCCACCTCCTGCATCACACGGGCGGGCTGCGCGAGTACGACGCGCTCCTCAGTCTCTCGGGTTGGGACGTCTACGACGTCGCGACCGAACCATCGTCACCGTGTTCAACGGGTACCGGGCGGTCCGCTGGACGAAGCGCGCGCGTCGACTCACCGACGGGCCGCCGTCTGGGCTACGCTGACGAAACGCGAAGAGGCGCTGCGAGTGGTGAACGCCCGTGGTCGCGAGCTGCGCCGTCGACGCTCGCCTCAGGGTTTGCCCGCATCGGCCAGCGGCAGCTCGAACGAGAAGGTCGACCCGCGTCCGATCTGGCTCTCGACCCAGATGCGGCCGCCGTGTGCGTCGACGATCTCCCGGCAGATGGCGAGCCCCAGTCCCAGGCCCTGCTTCTTCTGCGTCGCGGGCACCTCGCCCTGCCAGTAGCGCTCGAACACGCGAGGGAGGTCCTCGGCCCGGATGCCGGGGCCGTGGTCTCGCACGAAGAAGACGCCGCGGACGCCGCGGCGTGCGCACCCGACCTCCACGTCCCCAGGGGGCGTGACGAACTTCAACGCGTTGCTGATCAGGTTCGACAGCACCTGCAGCGTGCGATCGCGATCGCAGCGCACGGGCGCCCCGAGCGGCTCGGCCGCGGTGTGGAGCGCGATCTGCCTCGACGCAGCGATCTCGGCGAAGACGTCGGCCGCCTCACCGACGAGCGCCGCGCCGTCCTGGTCGCCGACGTCGAGAACGAACCGGCCGCTCTCCAGGCGGCTCGCGTCCACCAGGTCCGAAAGGATGGCCTCCATTCGCTTGGCCGCGTGGTGGATGCGCCCCGCGCTGAGGCGCGCCCGATCGAGATCGCACTCGGGCATGCGCGCGACCTGCTGGGCCGCCAGCGTGATCGCGGTCAGGGGGCTGCGAAGGTCGTGCGAGACGACGGCGAGGATGCGGTCGCGTACGGCTACGGCACGCTGCGTCTCGTCGAGCAGCCGTTCGCGCTCGCGCGCCGCCTCTCTCTGCGCCTGGACGTCGACGACCACCCCCACGCCGGCCACGACACGTCCCTCCGCGTCTCGGATCGGCGCCCCCGTGTCGGCCACCGCGCACCAGGTGCCGTCGCCGCGCTGGCACTCGATGACTTGCCGGACGCTCTCTCCCCCCAGGGCTCGCCTGCCGGCGTACTCGTCGCGGGTGAGCAGCCGGCCGTCCTCGTGGCGAGCCGGAAAGCGCGCCAGGGCCTCCGCCGCGGACAGCGGCACCTCGATGGGCATGCGCATGATCGCCCTGAAGGCATCGTTGACGTAGAGCACCCCGCCCGACGCGGCGTCGTTGATGACCACGCCCGCCGGGAGCTGATCGATCACCGCCTGCAGCGTGCGGCGCTCCTGATCGATCTGCGCCTGCAGCCGTGCGCGCTCGGCCTCCGCGGCATGCCGCGCCGTGTCGTCGCGAGTCGCCACGACGAAGCCCCGCGTGCCGACGTCGGCGCGGAGCGCGAACACCCAGACGGATGCCCTGAAGGTCGGACCGTCGCGCCGGACGAGCCAGGAGTCGTGCACCTCGATGGCCCCGGCGCTTTCTGCGGCGCGCAGGAGCGCCTCGGGCTGGCCCTGCTGCACCTCGTCCTCGGTGAACAAGCAGGAGAAGTGGCGCCCGACGACCTCGTCGGCGCGCAGCCCGTAGAGCAGCTCCGCCGGCGTGTTCCAGCCCGCGATGCTGCCGTCCGGGTCGAGAGGAAACATCGCTCCGTCCACCATGGCTTTCGCCATGAGGTCGAACCGCTCCTCGGTCTCTCTCAGGCGTTCCTGGGCGCGGCGGCGCACGACCGCCAGGCCGATCACGCTCGCGACCGCGTCCACGAAGTCCACGTCGTCGTCCGTGAATTCACGCGGTTCGCGCTGGAAGGTCGACAGGACGCCGTACACGTCGTCTGCACCTCCAGGCACGCGCACGACGGCACACATTCCGCCGACCACGCCCTCGGCCCGCAGGCTCGCCGGGGTTTCGAAGCGCGGGTCGCTGCGGACGTCGCGCGTTACGACCGTTCGGCCCGACCGGATCGTGTACACCGCCAGGGAGTTCGTGAAGCCGCCCGAGACGGTCACGCTCCCGCCGACGACGCTCCCGGCCACGGCGCGCCGGTGGAAGAAGTCCCCGGTGGCAGCACGCTCGATCACGGCAGCGAAGTTCGTCTCCAGCGTTTCGAGGACGACCCGAAGCGCCTCGGCCATCACGGTGCCCACGTCGGGATGCTCGAGCGCGTAGAGGCCGAGCCGCGACAGCGCAGCCGCTCGCGTGGTCCGCAGCGCTCCGCCGCGAGCGTGCATCGGATCGCGGGTGGGCGGCGGCGGCAAGGAGACGTTCCTCTGTTAATGCTCCGCGATCGCGGGCGCAAACCGGCCGCGCGCACGAGTCGCGTCGTCTTGGCACGAGGGGCGCTTGTTCCGCAGTGGTGGAGCCTGCGCCGGCAGACCCCGACCGTGGCGTCGCGCGCGCCCTGGTCGAGTTGTCGCGAGCCATCAGCAGCGACTGGGACGCGTCCATTCGCCACATCCTGACGCTCGACACGCGGCTGCTCCACGTGGACCGCGCGAACTTCTGGACGATGAGCGACCTGACGGCGAGCATCCACTGCGACGCGGGCTACATCGCGAGTCTCGAGTTCTTCGAGCACGGTGCGACGCTGTTCGAGTCCGACGTCCCCGAGTACTTCGCCGCCCTGCGCACGCCGGGCGTCGTCGAAATGCCAGACGTGCGCACGGATCCGCGCTGCCGTGGATTGCGCGAGTACTGTGCGTCGCGGGGGGTCACCTCGATGATGGACGTCCCCG
>DASVWO010000518.1:0-12738 GCA_036393165.1 Polyangiaceae bacterium
GTCGCATGGCCGACGGTGTCCGAGAGGAAGACGCGCGTCGCTCCGTGATCGACGGCCATGCGGAAGAGCGTCGTGAGCGCGTCGGGGCGCGAGCGCGTCGTGTCCTCGGTGACGAAGGCGACGGGTAGGCCGGCCTTGACCGCGACGTCGATCGCCTCGGCGCTCCGCTTGGCGATGAGCGAGACGTCCCACTGCTCGACGTACTGGCGGATGGGGCTCGATCCGATGAACGCGTACACCTCGATTGGAAGGCCGGCGCGCTGGCTGACCTCGATCATCGGCGTGATGTCGCCCACCACGGTGCGACCCGCCGCCGCGATCTTGATCTTCATCTTGCAGGAGACGACCTCCTTGCACATCGTCAGCACGTCCTCGAAGGCGCGCTTGCTGCTGCCGGGCAGGCCGATGTCCGCCTCGTCGATCCCGAGGTCTTCCATCAGGTGCAGGATGCGAAGCTTGTCCTCGATGGGCGGATCCTCGACGCTCGGGTTCTGCAACCCGTCGCGCAGCGTCTCGTCGAACAGCGTGAATCGCTGCGGAACGAGCCGCCCTTTGCGATTCAGCTCGTTCCAGTCGAAGATGAACTCCCCCGCTCGGTCCGCATCGGTCATCGCGGGCATCGTCTTACACCAGAGTATAGGCCAATGAGCGACAGCAAGCTGCACTCCGCCCAGCTTCAAGTGGTTCTCCCGGGCACGCGCGCGAGCTTCCGGCGACGCGTCATCGAGGCGATGCGCGAGCTCGTGCCCGCATCGGGCGGGTTCTCCTTCTTCGGGAAGGACGACGGCCGCGCCTACGCCGACGCAACGCGTCTGGTGGATGCTTCAGCTCGACCGGTGCCGAACACCAAGGGCACGCGCCTGTCGGCTGCGTTCGGGTTCGACCCCAAGAGCGTCGTCGCCGCCCCACGGCGCGCGTACGTGTCGTCGGAGCTCTGGCCGGAGAGCGAGCGGGCGCGCCTTCCCTACTTCGAGGAGTGTTCGGCGCACGACGGCTTCGTCCACGCGCTGCTGCTGTTTCTGCACGAAGGAGGAGTGCTCTTCGGGCTCGCAGGGCTCGAGCGGCGCGCCTCGGAAGGAGAGTTCGGCGAAGATGACAAGCGCGCGCTCGAGGAGCTTGCGCCGTTCGTCGTCGCAGGCGCGAGGGCGCAGCTCCAGTACGACGAGCTGTCGCGCGAGGCGGCGGCACTGCGCGCGCTGGGCAAGGTGAGCGGCGTCGTCTACGTGGTGGACCGCGATCGCAAGCGCGTCGTCTGGGCGGCCGACCGCGAGCACGGCATCGACTGGGACGACGACGTCGCGCCCATCGAGGAGCAGCTCGTCGATGCTGCCGAGCAATCGCTCGCCGCGCGCCACAGGGGAGATGCGCTGCCGACGCCGCCTCGCCTGCCGACCGGCACGGTGGTCTCCGTCGCGCGCATCGACGACGATCCGGTGTTCGGTGGGGCGCGCTGCGCGGCGGTCCGGGTCGAGGCGCCGAAGAAGCCGGCGCCCATCGAGGGTCTCAGCAAGCGCGAGCGCGAGATCGCGAGGCTGCTCGTGGCGGGATACAGCGGCGTCAACGTCGCGGCCATCTCGGGCCTGAGCGAGAACACCGTGCGCACCTACGTGCGCCGGCTCTACGCCAAGCTCGGGGTGAACAACCGCGCGGACCTCGTGCGCAAGCTCGTGTCGCCCGAGGCCGCGTCGTCGGCGCCGCCGTCGTCCCACATCGCTCCGCCGCCCGATTCTTCGCTGGCCGGCGGAGACGACACGCTGGATTGACTCCGCCGATCAAGTGCCGCCCGGTCCGGGGGCTCCCGGCGTCGGCGTGGGCTGGCCCGGAGGAGCCCCAGGTGTCGGCTGGCCCGAAGGAGTTCCCGGGGTCGGCGCTGGTGTCGGCTGACCCGACGGAGTCCCCGGCGTCGGCTGGCCCGGAGTTCCCGGGGCGGGCTGGACCGGGGTTCCCGGAGTCGGCTGGCTCGGCGTGCCAGGTGTCGGCTGACCTGGTTGGGCGGTTCCGCCCTGCCCACCCGTACCATGTCCGCCCGGACCGCCGGTTCCTCCGGTGCCTTCACCGGCGCCGCCCTTTCCTGCGCCGCCCGCTCCTGCGCCGCCGCCTGCGCCTCCTGCTTGCTGGAGCGCCGTCGGCTGGAACGCGCCGCCGCCGTCCCACTGCATGTTCGTGCGCCCCTGCTTCTGGCTCGGGCTGTCGCAGCCCATCCCCCCGAGTCCCGCGAACGCGAGCGTTCCGAGCACGAGGCCGATGCCGAGACGATACTTCATCGAGTCACCTCCGAGCCGGCCACGTTCGCACTCCGCGTGCCCGTCGGGCCCATCCTCACGCGAGAACCCACGGTCGCGGTGTCGACGGCGGGGTACGTGCGATGCACCGCTCCGCCAGCGCACCATGAGCACAGCCATCGGACGAACGCGGTGGGCGATCGCGGAGGGCTGGATCCCCCCCTACAGCCACGGTCCCGAGCCGCAGATGACGAGCCACGAGACCGCGTGCCTCCTGAACGCGAGCGACGAGGACGCGCACGTGCGCATCACCGTCTACTTCTCGGACCGCGAGCCCGCTGGGCCGTACGAAGTGACCGTGCCCGCGCGCCGCACGAGGCACATTCGCTTCAACGACCTGAAGGAGCCCGAGCCCGTGCCGCGCGGAACCGACTACGCCAGCGTCATCGAGAGCGACGTGCCCATCGTCGTGCAGCACACGCGACTCGACTCGCGCCAGGCGGAGAACGCGCTCATCACGACCATCGCCTTCGGCGCGTCGTGAAGCGCACTCACTGCGTGCGCTTGATGATGTGAAAGCCGAAGGGCGTCTCGACCGGATCGCTCACCTGGCCCACACCGAGCGCGAAGGCCGCGGCGGAGAAGGCCGGGTCCATGGCGTCGCGCCGGAACTTGCCGAGGCTGCCCATGCGGTCGATCGAGCCCGTGTCGTCGGAGTACTCCTTGACGACGTCCTCGAACGGCGTGCCGCCCCGGATCTTCGCCAGCGCCTCGGCCGCCCGTACCTTCGCGTCCACCTTGCTGCGCGTGACTCCCTTGGGCGCGCGCTTGGCGCCCTTGTAGGCCACGAGCACGTGCTGCGCGATGATCGCGTCGGGCGGAGCGGTCGGCGCCGCGGATGCGGTCGCGCTGGCGGTCGCGCCGGCGCTGGCGGCAACGGACGCCGACGGAGCGGCCGCGGGTGGCTCCGCAGACGCGCTCGCCGCCGGCGCCGCGCTCGACCCTTCCTTGTCGCAAGCCGACGTCACGAGGAGCAG
This sequence comes from Polyangiaceae bacterium, assembly GCA_036393165.1. Classification (GTDB taxonomy): domain Bacteria; phylum Myxococcota_A; class Polyangia; order Polyangiales; family Polyangiaceae; genus Palsa-1150. The sequence goes on from DASVWO010000518.1 coordinate 3,260, forward strand.
CCCGAGGCCCGCAGCGATCCACGGTCGCATGCGACAAGGGCTATCACATGGACGCTACAATCGTGCGTCTGCCGTGAGCTCCAGCTTCACCCCGGTCTCGTCGACGCTCGGCGGCGTCCTGCTCGGTATCGCCGCGTCCGCGTTGCTTCTCGCGAACGGAGAGATCTGCGGCATCAGTGGCATCATGGGCAGCGCTGCCTTCGCCAGGCGCGGCGACCGCGTCTGGCGTCTCGTCTTCCTCGCGGGCTTGCTCGCGGGCGGTGCGATCGTCGCGTGGGCCGATCGGCCCGCCCTGGCCGTTGCGTCCGAGCAATCGATGGGGCTCGCAGCCCTCTCCGGCGTCCTCGTGGGCGTGGGCACGCGCATGGGCGAGGGCTGCACGAGCGGCCATGGCCTGTGCGGCATCGCTCGCTTCTCCGGGCGGTCGATCGTCGCGACGCTCGTCTTCATGGCGACGGGTGCCGCCACCGTGTTCGTCCTGCGCCACGTGATCGGTGTCGCCGCGGGGGTGCCGTGAAGCGGCTCGTCGTCGCCTTCGCGTGCGGTCTCCTCTTCGCGCTCGGGCTCGCGATCTCGGGCATGACGCACCCGAGCAAGGTCCTCGCGTTCCTCGACTTCGCCGGCGCCTGGGATCCGAGCCTCGCGTTCGTCATGGGCGGGGGCGTGCTCGTGAACGTCCTGCTCTTCCGCGTCGCCTTCCGGCGCGGCGCTCCGCTGCTCGCCAGCGCGTTCGCCCTGCCTGATAGACGCGCCATCGACGCGCGGCTCGTGGGCGGCGCCGCCCTCTTCGGCGTCGGATGGGGAATCGGCGGCTTCTGCCCCGGCCCCGCGGTCGTCTCCCTCGCCGGCGGCGCCGCGCCGGTCATCGTGTTCGTGGTGGCCATGCTCGCCGGGATGGCGCTGCACGGCCGGGTCGGGTCTCACCGAAGCGAGAGCTGACCGAGGTAGTCGCGCTTGCCGACCTCCACGCCGCAGTGGCGCAGGATGGCGTACGTCATCGAGAGGTGGAAGAAGAAGTTCGGCATCGCGTGCTCGACGAAGTAGTCGGGCGCCGCCATCGACTTGCCCTCCCACCGCGGGTTGCTGATGCTGCGCTTCTCGGCGCCGTCGAAGTCGCTCGCCTTGAACGTCTCGAGGTAGGAGGCGACGGTCGCGATGCGGGCGCGCACCTCGTCGATCGTCTTCTCGGTGTCGGGATGCGAGGGCGGATCCTTGCCGGCGGTGCGCGCTGCGGCGTACTTCGCGCTGTCGCAGGCCGCTTGCACCTGGAAGAGGAGCGGCAGCATGTCCGGCGAGAGGCGCGTCTGCAGCAGCACGTTCGCGTCGAACTTCTTCGCCTCGGCGTGAGCCTTGGCCTTCTCGAACCAGCCGTCCATGTTGCGCAGGAGCTTGCGCATCTCGAGCACGATCGCGTGGGCGTTCATGGCGCCTGAAGCTAGCAGAACGCTCCGGGCGCGCAGCGGTGCCTGCGGTCTGGTAGCTTCTGCCCGGGATATGGCGTCGGAAGACGTGCGGCGCGCGCAGGTGGCCGGGGCCGTCGCGGGCCTGGTCGTCGGCGGCCTCTTCGCGTTCTTCGTCGGCCGGCTGACCGCGCTCCCGAGCACCGCCTTCGGTGCGCCGGCTTCGGCGTCGGCCCCGGCATCGGCCGTGGGGGCGCCGCCGCCCATCGCGCCGAGCGCGTTGCCGCTCAACTCGTTCCCGGAGGTCTCGTTCGCGCAGCAGGGCGAGGACCTCGTCATCAAGCAGATCTTCGCGTCGCTGGGCGTCGCCAACGCGACCTACCTCGACGTGGGCGCCTACGATCCCATCAAGGACAGCAACACGTACCTCTTCTACTCGCTCGGCTCGCACGGCGTGCTCGTCGAGCCCAATCCCGCCTACGCCGCCAAGCTGAGGAAGGCGCGGCCGCGCGACACGGTGCTCGAGGAGGGCATCGGGACGACGGGGCAGACGTCCGCCGACTACTACGAGTTCTCCGAGGACGAGGACAACACCTTCTCGAAGGAGCAGGCCGACAAGCTCGTGCGCCTGGGCATGCCCATCAAGAGCGTCGTCAAGATGCCGCTCGCGTCGATCGACGACGTGATCGCGGCCAACTTCGGCGGCGGCGCTCCGTCGCTGCTGTCGATCGACACCGAGGGCCTGGACCTGGCGATCCTGAAGACGCTCGACCTGCATCGGTTCAGGCCCCCGGTGGTCTGCGTGGAGACGCTCGAGGTCGGGACCAACCACGTCGTCGACGACATCGCGACGTACATGCGCCAGCAGGGGTACGCGGTGCGCGGAGGCACCTTCGTGAACACCATCTTCGTGGACGAGCAGGCGATCGCCCGCGCCGACGCCGCCAAGCCGAAGTAGCGATCGTGGCCGTGGATCTCGAGGCGCTGGGGCTGCGCAGCCCGCTCGTCGCGTTCGTGGCCCAGGACCCCGGGCAGACGCGCCTGCTCTTCGCGAGGGCCCTCGTGCTCTTCGCGGTGGTCGTCGTGGTGCGCGGTCGGACGGTGCGCGGCGCGTGGGCGCTGGCGATCGCGGGGACGCTCTTCGTCGGATCGCTCGCGGCGCGCGGACTCTTCGTGGTCGACCTGATCGCGACGGCCGCCATCGCGCTCGGACTCGCCCGCGCAGCCCCGCGTCGCGTCGGGCTGTTCGTCGCCGCGCTCGTGGTGGCCTCGCTCGTGATCCCGGTGCTGCCAGTCCGCCCGCCCGCGCGCGAGCACGTGCCGACGACCGCGCCGGAGGCGACCGCGTACTGGCGTGCACGCGGCAATCTCTATCGCGCGCACGCGACGGCATTCGCGTGGGCGATCGGCGAGACGACGCCCGCCGAGGGCTACCTCACGCTCGCCTCGATCGACTGGGAGATCGGTGACCGCGACAGGGCGCGCCGCGTCCTCTCCAAGGTGCTGGCGAACGCCACCTCCGACGACGTGCTGGCGAGGGCGCGCGAGCTCGACGCGCGATGGAGCCCGTGAAGCACACGGTCCTCGCCTTCGCCGCGTTCCTCGCCATGGCGGGTCTCGCCTGGCACCAGATGGCCATTCTGGGCGACGGCTTCTGGACGATCGCCACGGGTCGATGGCTGCTCGCGCACCACGCGCTGCCCACGTCGGATCCGTTCGCGTTCGCATCGGTGCCGGGACCGTGGACGATCGTGAGCAGCGGTGCGTGCGTCCTCTTCGCGGCCATCGTCCGCGCCGTGGGCGAGCGCGGCCTGATGGTCGTCGCGGCGCTCGTGGAAGCTCTCGCCGTGTGGCTGATCTGGTCGCGTGCGGCGCGGACGCCGTTCGCGCGCATCGTGCTCTTGCCCCTCGCGCTCTTCTTCGTCCAGGTGGACGCGGAGGATCTGAGCGCCCGGGGCCAGGTCTTCGGCGACCTCGGGATCGTTCTGCTCTTCTTCGTGCTCGCGGCGCTTCGCGACTCCGGGCGTCCGAAGCTCTTGCTGCCGCTGACGACGCTGCTCGCGTGCGTCTGGGTGAACCTGCACCTGTCGTTCGTATCGGCGCTGTTCCTTCCCGCCGCGTGTGGCGTTCTCGTCGCGCTCGAACCGCGCGCGTCCCGCCCCCCGCTGTGGCCGTTCTTCGCGGCGTCGGGCGTGGCCCTCGCCGGCGCCTGCATCAACCCGTACGGACCGGCGTACCTGCGGCTCGCCCTCGGGACGGCGTTCGACCCCAGCACGCAGCACATCGATCTCTTCCGCTCCCCGGACTTCCACGACGGCGCGTGGCTGATCGCTCCCGCGCTCGCCGTGGCCGTGATCGTCGCCCGCGGACGCGACGCCGAGGACCGCATGCGCCTGCCGGAGCAGGCTTTCGTGCTCCTGTTCCTCGTCGCGGCGTGTGGATCGCGGCGGTTCGCCACGACGCTGGTGGCCGCGGAGATCGCGGTCGCCGGTCCGATGCTCGACCGCTGGCGCAGCGCGCGCTTCGCCCCGCCGACCCAGCGGGCCACGTGGGTGGTCGCGGGGCTCGCGACGCTGGCGGGGGCGCTCTGGATGGCGAGCGGCAACGACCCGTTCCGCGATGCGCCCGTCGCGGCGGCGAAGGTCGCGCGCGAGGCGCAGCGGGCACGCGCGGCGTCCGGCGACGCATACCCCAACGTGGTCGAGCCGCTCCACTGGGGCGGCTACTTCGCGTACGCGTGGATGGGCGACCCGCGCTACTTCATCGACGGGCGCGACCATCTCCGGCTCTTCGGCAACGGCGCCTTCGACGACGAGGCGACGCTCTGGCGCGGAGACGCGGCATCGCTCGAGGTGCTCGATGCCTACGAGGCGGGGATCGTCGTGTGGCCGCGCGGAGAGGCGCTCGATCGCCTCCTGCGAGCCGACCCCGCCTGGCAGCTCGTGCACGCCGACGCGATTGCGGTCGCCTACGTGCGCCGGCCGTGAGCTACTCGCCGTCGCGCTGGAACATCAGGAAGTGCAGGTCCGGCGCGATGGGCGCGTCCACCACGTGGTACGGCGCGCGCCCCTCCTTGACGGCGCGGACGAAGAGCCACTCGGCGTAGAAGCCCGCGCGGGCCTCCTCGACCGAGGTCCACGGCTCGGCGCGAAACTGCGTCGTCACGACGAGGTCCGGCTCGGCGTCGAGCACGCACTCGAGGCAGTGCCGCTCGTGGCCGATCCAGTTGCGCTGCAGCAGCTCCGGAGGGAGCGACCGCCCGGCCTTCGCGATGGCCGGCATCGTCAGGCCCAGCATGTCGATGACGTGGAGGCGCGAGTAGTACGCGATGGCACCGATGGGGATCGTCGCGATGGTCTTCCCCGGGTACCGGTCGCGCAGGTACTCGCCGAGCGCGGTCCAGCGGATCACCTTGGGGTCGCCGTGGTCGGGCGGCAGGTGGTGCGCAACCGCCGCTCGCGCCGAGAACGCTCCCGCAACCAGGACCAACGCGCCTGCAGCCACGGCCGGCCGCGCGCGCGCTGCCCGCATCGCGACCTCGGCGACACCGCGCGCCGCGAGCACCGTCAGCAGCGGCACCAGCGGGAACGCGAGTCGGCTGAACAAGAAGACGTCGCCCCCGGTGCGCAGGAAGAACGCGATCCACACGGCCGACACGGCGAGCACGTACCCCACGGCGCGCCTCGCCCCGCGCACGACCAGGGCGAGTGGAGAGAGGACGATGAAGGGGAAGTGATCGCCCAGGAGCTCGCCGATGTACGCCGCACCGAGCTCCGCATGGCGCAGCGTCCCGCCGGCCTTCGCCCAGTATGTGTTCGGAACGAAATCGTGGAAGACGACCCAACGGACGAGCGTGAGGGCGAGCACGGATCCCGCGAGGAGCGCGACGACGCGCGCGCTCCGCGCCCACGGCAGGAGCGGGAGCAGCAGCACGAGCAGCACGCACTCGGGGCGGCAGAGCAGCGAGACGACCGCGAGCGACAGGGCGAGCCGGCGCCGATCCGTCAGCACCGCCAGCCCCGCCATCGTCACGACGAGCGACGTCACAGGCGTCTCCAGCCCGAGCACCGCGTTCGCCAGCACGTAGTGATCGAGCCCGAGCACCGCGGCGACGGCGACGACGATCGCGGCGCCAATCCAGGCTCGGTGTGCCCCACCGCCGTTCGTCTCGTCTTCCGGATCGCCGACCCATCGCGCGGCCGCGCCGGCGATCGCCACGACGAGCGTCGCCGCGATCGCGACTGTGCACACGACCTGCGTCAGCGTCACGAGGCGCTTCGTCACCAGACTCCCCGCGACGAGCAGCGCGAGGTACGCGGGGCTGGTGAAACCCTCGACAGGCGGGTCGTCGCAGTTGAACCGCAGGCCGCAGCCGGCCCGCACGTTCTTCACGTAGCGCAGGTAGATGAACGCGTCGTCGTACATCCGGTACGCGTGATCGCGCACGAAGAGCGCGAGCATGACGAACGCGACGCCGACACCGGCCGCGACGGCAACGGCGACCCAGGGGATGCGCTTCGCCGTCATCTCACCCCGACGTGCCCTCGAAGGCCGCCGCACGCGCCGCGAGAGACTCGAAGAGGAAATCGGCGCACGCGCGGATGCGCGCCGTGTGCTGCAGATCGCGGTGCACGACGAGCCAAAGGTCGCGCGACACGACCTTCCCGGGCGCGACGATGCGCACGAGGTCCGGATCCGGATCGGCCACGTAGCAGGGGAGGATGCCGAGACCGATGCCCTTCTTGGTGGCCGCGAGGTGCGCCTCGGTGCTGTTGGACTTGAAGACGACGCGCGCTCCCGGCGCCGTGCGCGCGAGCCAGAGGGACTCGACCCACGTCGCGTCCTCGGTCGAGACGAACGGATGGCTCGCGAGGTCGCCGGGGTCCACCTTCTTGCCGTAGGCCTTCGACGCGTAGACCGCGCTCGCGAGGCCGCAGATGCGCCGGATGACGAGCGACGGCTCCTTGGGCCGCATGGTGCGCACGGCGAGGTCGGCCTCGCGCTTGGTGAGGCTCAGCGTGCGGATGTCGGCGATCAGCTCGACGTCGATGCCCGGCATGCGCCGCTGGAACTCGACGAGCAGGGGCGTCAGCACGCGCGGGCTGAAGGCGTCGGCGCCGGTGACGCGCACCGGGCCGCTGAGCTGCGCCTCCTGCCCGGTGGCCTCGCGCTCGAGGGCCAGCGCCTCGTCCTCCATGCGCGCCGCGCGCGGGAGGAGGCGCTCCCCGGCCGGGGAGAGGAAGTACCCGTCCTGCGTCTGAACGAAGAGGCGGGTGCCGAGCGACTCCTCCAGGCTGCGCATGCGGCGGCTGACGGTGGACTGGTTCACGCCGAGCTGCCGTCCCGCCGCCGTGAGCGATCCCGTCCGGTGCACGGCCAGGAAGTAACGCGCGTCGTCCCACTCGAACATCGCCTATGCCATGCATGATTGCATAGCGCGTACGCGAATTCACTTCGTGCCGATGCGCAAATGCGACCCATGTTGGGGGCATGCAGACGACGAACTTGATTCTGATCGGCGTCGGCGCCCTGTCCGTGGCCACCCAGGCTTCGCTGCCCAGGGTCGCCGAGACCATCGCGCGGTTCTTCGGGCGGCGGCACCACCACCCCACGCCCTGCCACGATTGCCCGCGCGCCTCTTAGTCTGGTGTTCGACTCCGGGCGGGACGCACCCGACGCCGACTCAGGAGAAGCACGGTGCTCTTCGGGTTTTCCCCTGGGCGCAGCTTGCACCTGCCCGTGGGGTTTGTGCGACTGCCCCTGGGGGCAGCTGCGCCCGCCCCTGCGATTTGTGCGACTGCCCCTGGGGGTAGCTGCACCTGCCCCTGCGATCTTGTGCGCCTGCCCCTGCGATTTGTGCGACTGCCCCTGGGGGCAGCTGCGCCTGCCCCTGCGATTTGTGCGACCGCCCCTGGGGGCAGCTGCACCTGCCCCTGCGATTCGTGCGACTGCCCCGGGGGGTAGCCGGACTATCCGCGGGGGAACATCGCGAAGTACGGCTCCGCCTCCCGCAGGACGCGGGCGACCGAGGGGCGCGCCTTCAGGCGCTCGAGGTATGCGGCCACGTTCTTCCAGCGTCCGCCGAGCGGGACGACCTCGTTGGCGTAGAACAGCGCGGGCATCGCGGCGCAGTCGGCGAGCGTGAAGTCGGAGCCCATCGACCACGGGCCCGTCCCGACCTGATCGTCGACGAGCGCATAGGACTCCTCGATCTGCGCGCGGGCTTCGGCGACGCCGAGGGGATCGCGCTTGGCCTCCGGGCGCAGCCGGTCGCCGACGATCTTCTGCATCGGAAGGTGCACGTACGCGTCGTAGACGCGGTCGCGCAGGCGGCACTCGAGCGCGCGCTCCGGCTCCGAGGGGATGAGGCGCCTCGGTCCCGCGGTCAGCCGATCGATGTACTCGAGGACGATCGTCGACTCGGGGATCGTGCGGTTGCGCGCGTCGTCACGCAGCACCGGGAACTTCGCGAGGGGCCAGAGGCGCGCGAATGCGGCGCGCGCGTCGGCGTCGCCCAGGTCGACCAGGTGCTTCTCGAACGGCACGTCGAGCTCGTAGAGCCCGATGAGCGCCTTCCAGCAGAAGGACGCGAGCGGATGGAAGTGCAGCGTGAGAGACATGAGGATCAGCCTTTCGGTAGAAACCAGCGGTATCCGTTGGAGCGCCACGGCACGCCCAGCTCGGCGCACACCTCGGCGATGAAGTCCGGGTTGAAGAAGTAGTTCTGCAGCCGCGCCACGCGGTCCCCGTCGCCGCCGGCCTCGATGCGCGTGATCGCGCGGACCGCTTCGCGGTCGCGATGCGGGTGCCAGTGCAAGAGGATCCACTCGCCGCGGTGGGCGACGGCTTCCACGCGCGGCGCGCTCGGGAGGACCCCCTGCATGAAGCGCGCTTCGATGCCGCCGTTGACGTCGGCGGTCGCCATGCGACGGCTGCCGAAGAGCATCCCCCACAGCACCGTGCGGCGCGCCGCCTCCGGCCCGTACTGCGTCGTCGCACCGACCACTTCGACGACCGCCGTGTCGAGCAAGAGCGCCGTGACCCGGTCGAGATCCCCCGCGTTGAACGCCGCGCAGAACGCGTCGAGGACCCCCGGCGCAGGCGTGCGGGGAGCGGACGCCTCCGGCGGCTCGACGAGCTTCCCGCGGCCACGGTGCAGCGCCGCCTTCACGGCGCCCGCCGTCGTCGACAGCGCCTCGGCAATCTCCTCGAGCGACAGGTCGAACACGTCCTTGAGCACCACCGCCGCCCGCTCCTGCGGTGCGAGCTGCCCGATGAGGGTCGCCGCGGCCTCGCGGGCCGCGATGGGCTCGCGCGCCGGGGATCCTTCCTCGCGTTCGCCCAGAGGCTCCTCTCGTCGCGCGCGCCGCAGCCGGTCGAGCCAAAGGTTGGACGCGACGCGGAAGAGCCACGCGCGCGGGTTCGGCGGCGCTTCCCCCATCTGGCCGAGCGTGACGAACGCGCGCGCCATCGTGTCCTGCGCGAGATCCTCCGCGTCCCAGGGGCTACGCGTGAGGTGGCGGCAGTAGCGATAGAGCTCGGGCCGCAGAGGCTCGTACGTCTCCAGGAAGCCGTGCCAGGACGACCGGAGCTCGGAAGCCAGCGTCATGACCGACAACGTAGTCGCCGGTCGAAAAGATACGTCGCGGCTCGGATTCAGATCAGAAATAGAGCGTCATGCCGCCGGTGAGCATGCCGCCGCCCGACGTGTTCGTCGTCTGCCCCTGCGAGTTCGTGAACTCGGGCTGCTGCTGCGCGTACTGATCGGTGCGGCTGCGGATGAACCCGCGGAAGTCGATGTTGAACGCGAGCACGCGCGTCAGGCGGAGCTCGAGGCCGATGCCGGCCTGGCCGCCGAAGTAGCTGTAGTCGAACGACTGCTGCGTGCCGTTGTAGACCGGATCGTTCGGGTCGTTCTCGCTGTGCGCCCACGCCCAGCCGAAGCCCGCGAGCAGGTAGAGCTGCGCGCGCGAGCGCGGGTTGAGGAAGAGCAGCGCGTTGAACGACGTCGCCGTCTCGTGGCGCTGGTCGCCGACGTACCCGTGGCCGCCGTAGAAATCGATGTCCCACTCGAGGCCG
>DASVWO010000519.1:0-62452 GCA_036393165.1 Polyangiaceae bacterium
CCGCATCCTCCTGCTTCGGCGGGGCCGCGCATGACGGCCCTCGCCCTCGCCGCCTACTGCGCCTGCGTCGACTTCATGCTCCACGCCGCGCGCCTCTTCGGCTTCACCTATCGTGACGCCAACGCGCTCCTCTTCTTCGTCGTGTGGCCCGCCGTGACGATCGCCCTGGTCGCCGTCGTCCTCTGGCAGCGCCGCACACTGAGACTCCTCACGTCCACGCGCTCGTAGCCGTCCTCGTTCACGTCCACGACAGGACGTCCTCGTCCGCGTGCCACGTGCCCGTGCACCTTTTCGGGCACGAGCACGCCTGGCCGGGGTACGTGCACGTACCTGAGGGCCTAGACCGCGACGCGCCAGGCGGTCGTGCCGGCGGCGGGGTTGTCCTGCAGCTCGATGCCGAGCGCGGCGAGCTCCGCGCGGATCGCATCGCCGCGGGCGAAGTCCTTGGCGGCGCGCGCGGCGATGCGCTCCTGCACCTTCGCGTCGATCGCGGCGCCGTCGAGGTTGCGCAGCTTGAGCCGTCGCGCCTTGGTGCGGGCGAAGAAGTCCGCTGCGCTCGCCTGCATGAGCCCGAGCGGCTTGCAGCACGCGTCGAGCGACTGCAGCGCCGCCGCCGCGAGCCCCTGCTGGATCGCCTGCGCGTTCGGGTCCTTCTTGAGCCGCCCCACCTGCGCCGCGATCTCGTTCGCGACCTTCGCCAGCTCGCCGATGACGCTCAGGGCGACCGACGTGTTCAGATCGTTGTCGAGCGCCTGGAGCACGTTCTCCGGCGCGTGGCGGATCACCTTCGCGACGTGCGCGGGCCCCTCGGCGTTCGCGGGGCGCCCCGCCGCCGCCGCGACGAGCGACTCGCGCGTGACGTAGAGGTACTCGGCGCGGCGCTCGCCCTCGTCGATGTTCGGGAAGACCACGCGGCCGTCGTCCTTCTTCTCGACGTCGAAGTTGACCGGGCTCCTGTAGTGCTGGCCGAGCAGGAAGTACCGGAAGCCCTCGGCGTCGTTTCGATCGAGCACCTGCTGGATCGTCACGAAGTTCCCGAGCGACTTGCTCATCTTCTCGGCGTCGACCTGGAGGAACCCCGTGTGCAGCCACGTGCGCGAGAAGGGCTCGCCCCACACGGCCTCGCTCTGGGCGATCTCGTTCTCGTGGTGCGGGAAGATGAGGTCCATCCCGCCGCAGTGCACGTCCATGTGCTTCCCCAGCACCTTGCCGGCCATCGCCGAGCACTCGATGTGCCACCCCGGCCGCCCGCGCCCCCACGGCGAGTCCCAGCCCCACTCGCTCTCCGCCGACGCCTTCCACAGCGCGAAGTCGAGCGGGTCCTTCTTCGACTCGCCCACCTCGACGCGCGCGCCCGCCTTCTCGTCGTCCAGGTTGCGTTTCGAGAGCTTGCCGTACCCCGCGAACTCGCGCACCGCGAAGTACACGTCCGTCCCCTTGGGCGTCTGCGCCGCGTACGCCGCGCCCTTGGCCACGAGCTCCTCGATGAGCGCGACGATCTCGGGAATCGTCCCGCTGACGCGCGGCTGCACGTCTGGCTCGAGGCACCCGATGGCGCGAAGCTCGTCGTCGTTGAGGTCCGACATGCGCCGCGAGAACTCCATCGGCGGCTCGCCGCGTTCGTTCGCGCGCTTGAGGATCTTGTCGTCCACGTCGGTCACGTTGCGCACGAAGGTGACGCGCCACCCGCGCGCCCGCAGGGTGCGCACCAGCACGTCGAACGCCGTGTACGTGCGCGCGTGGCCCGCGTGCGCGTGGTCGTACGTCGTCATCCCGCACACGTAGAGGCGCACGTGGCCCGGCTCGATGGTCTCGAGCGGCTCGAGCCGCTGCGTCATCGTGTTGTAGAGGCGCACGTTCCCCTGGGGCTTCATGGACAGGGAGTCCTTACTACCACACGCGTGTTATTCCTCCCTGGCGATGCGCGTTTGGGGTCCCCTCCTCGTGGCGTTCCTCGGCGCCTGCGCGCACGCGGAAGCGCTGCACGACGGGGTGCTCGAGAAGGACGACGCGCGCATCCACCTCGGGCCGGTGCCGCCCGAGTGGCGCGGCATCCACGTCGACGGCGCGGACGTCGCCTACCGCGACGAGGCGCGGGAAGGGTCGGTGCTGTTCAACGTGCGCTGCGGCCAGCGCGACAGCGACGCGCCGCTCTCGGTGCTCACCGAGCACCTCATCATGGGCACGACCGAGCGCGAGTTCGACACGCAGGAGACGATCCCCTTCGACGGTCGCGAGGCCCAGCACACGCTCATGCGCGCCAAGCTCGACGGCGTGCCCATGCAGTACGACATCTATGTGATGAAGAAGAACGGCTGCGTCTACGACCTCGTCTACGTCGCGCCGCCCGATCGCTTCTCGCAGGGCGCGCCGGCGTTCGATGCGTTCGCACGCGGACTGCACGCCGCCACTCCCAACGAGGCCACGCAACAAGCAGGGCGCAAGGATGCGCCGGCGAACGACCCATGAGCGACGTGGAGCAACCCCCGCCGTCGATCCCGGCGCCTCCGCCGTCGGTCCCGCCCATGAGCGGGCGCATCTCGGGGCTCCCGCCGCCGGCTGTCGAGCCCAAGTTCGTCGAGAGCCAAGTGCACCGCATGGTGCGCTTCGTCGAGCACATGGGCGACATCGGTCAGCTCACGTTGAAGTCGGGGCGCGCGCTCTTCCAGCGGCCGCTCGAGATCAGCGCGACCATCTACCAGATCGATTCGCTCGGCGTTCGCTCGATGGGCATCGTCGCCGTCACGAGCGTCTTCATCGGGATGGTCATGACCATCCAGTTCGCCTTCGGCCTGCAGCGCTTCGGCGGGCTCGAGTACATCCCGCGCGTCATCGTCCTCTCCTTCCTCCGCGAGCTCGGGCCGACGCTCACCGCCATCATCGTCGGCGGGCGCATCGGGAGCGGCATGGCGGCGGAGGTCGGCGCGATGAACGTGACCGAGCAGGTCGACGCCATCCGCGCGCTCGGCGGCGAGCCGGCCAAGAAGCTCGTGCTGCCGCGCGTCGCGGCCGCGATGATCGTCATGCCCTTCCTCAGCATCTTCGCCGACGCGCTGGGGACGCTCGGGGCGATGTTCGTCTCGTCCGTCGAGTACAACATCCGCCCGCTTCTCTTCATGCAGAGCGCCCTCGAGACGGTGATGCTGAGCGATCTGCTCTCGGGCCTGGCGAAGACGCCCATCTTCGGCTTCATCATCGCCATCGTCGGCTGCCACTTCGGCCTCTCGACGCGCGGCGGGACCGAGGGCGTGGGGCAGAGCACGACGCGCACGGTCGTCGTCGTCTCCATTGCCATCCTCGTGGCGGACTATTTCCTGACGCGGATCTTCGTGGCCTTCCTCCCGCCGTGAGGCCATAGTGATCCTCGGGTAGAGCACACCATGGCGGCCCCCGGCGTCTTCACGATAGAGGCGGTCAACGCGCTCGTGCCGCGCCTGCAGGGCCTCATGGAGACGCAGATGGAGCGGCGCGGCGAGATCGAGAAGCTGCTCGAGCGCCTCGCGAAGCGCCTCGGCAAGACGCCGGACGCCATCCAGGACGACCCGGCGGATCCGGAGGACGTGCGCGACCTCAAGCGCGACATCATCGGGCGTGTCGAGCGCTACCACGCGGCGTGGAGCGAGCTCGAGGAGATGGGGGCGGTGCTCAAGGACCCGCGCACGGGCCTCGTGGACTTCTACGGACGCGTCGACGGCAAGCTCGTATGGCTGTGCTGGAAGTACGGCGAGAGCCAGGTCACGCACTACCACGGGCTCGACGAAGGCTTCTCGGGCCGCAAGCCGATCGAGCCGACGATGCGCTCGCGGCACCTGAATTGAGTGCCGCACGCTCGAAGAGTGCGGACTCGAACACCAGAACCAGTGATGGACAGAGACGCAGCGGCGCGAGCGATCGAGCAGTTCCTCCGGGCGCTCGGGAGAGACCCGGTGCGGGAGCCGGAGCTCGCCGGCACGCCCGAGCGCGTCGCCGCGGCGTGGGCCGACGAGCTGCTCACGGGCTACGGCGTGGACGTGGACGCGCTCGTCTCGGCGAACGTGATCCCCGGCGGGTCGGACGTGGTCGTCGTGCGCGACGTGCCGGTGGCGACGATGTGCCCGCACCACCTCATGCCGTCGGTGGGCGCCGCGACGGTGGCGTACGCGCCGGAGGAGCACCTCGTCGGCGTCGGGACGGTGGCGCGGCTGGTCGACGCGTTCGCGCGCCGCCTCGCCTTGCAGGAGCAGCTGGGCGAGCGCGTCGTGGCGGCGCTGCAGAAGCACCTCGCGCCGCGGTGGGCGGCGTGCCGCATCGTCCTCGCGCACGGGTGCATGACGGCACGAGGCGAGCGTGCGCACGGCGCGCGCGTCGAGACGGTCGCCATCGCGGGCGGCGACGTCGACGAGGCGGTGGTCTACCAGGTGCTGGGGGTCGGCGGCGCGTGAAGCTCGTGGGTCGCGTGCGGCGCGCGGAGCTGGAGGGCGGCGACATGGTTCGGCTCGAGTGGCCGCCGTTCCACGTGCTCGTCTGCATCGCGGGCGGCATCCCTTACGCGATCGAGGACGCGTGCAACCACGCCGGCGCGAGCCTGAGCGAGGGGAGCCGCCTCGGCAAGTGCGTCACGTGCCCGATGCACGGCTACGTCTTCGACCTGACGAATGGGGCCCTCGTCGAACCGCGGGGTCTGTGCGACGACCAGCGCGCCTACGTGGCTCGCTTCGAGGGCGACCACGTCGCCGTGTACGACCCGGGCCCGCCGCTCACGATCCTGGGCGCGTAGGGCGCCATTCGCACGCCGCACGAAGGTGGGGCATCTCCTCGCGCGCCGGCGTCGCTCCCGTCGTCACGCCGCATGCAGGAGAGGTGCACGGTGCGCTGGCGAGCATGCGGCGTGCCGCTTGCTCGCTCCTTGGCGCGCTGCGGGACGCCCCACCTTCGTGCTCGATCCGCGCACCGCTATGGCGCAGTCACGTGGCGAATGGATCGAGCACGAAGGCGGGTCATCCCGGAGCGGGCGAGGACGTGTTTGAGGCAAGCGGCGCGACGCCTGCCAGCGGGCGTCGCGAGCGTCTGACAGCAGGCGGCGTGCCGCGCCGAGTTTCCGCAGCCCGCGGAGGGATGACCCGACTTCGTGCGGCTCGTCACTCGACCCAGTCGATGTCGCTGGGGGCGAGCGTCCGGTAGTTCTTGTCGATGTACGTCATGAGCTCCTCGAACCAGTCGTCGAGGAGGCCGATGGCGTGCCCGTTCACTTCGCGGTGCTCGTTCAGATAGAACGTGCCGCGGATGCACTCGGGGGCGTTCGTCGTCGGGTCGATGCGGCAGCGGCCGTCGGCGTAGACGACGATCATCTTCGCCAGCCGGTCGGCCGAGGACCTCGTCGCATCGCGGAAATCGTTGTCGAAGAGCACCGCCGTCGCCTGCAGGTCGCGCGGGTCCTGCCCGTAGCCGTGCAGCATGTAGAGCACCGGGTAGCGCACGCCCGCCTTGCGGTTCGCCTCGAGCGCGTACCCCGGCGGCAGCGTCACCGCGATGGGGCCCGTGCGGTGCGTCGTCGGCCCCGTGAAGTACGTGTCGCAGTGGCCCGAGATCTCGCACGCCGTGCCGAGCTCGTTCACCGTGGTTGTCTCGGCGTTGCCCTGGGCGCCCGTGATCAGGGGCGCTGGCAGGAGGCGGTCGACGTCCGGCCAGCGACTTCCGACGAAGTAGAACCCCGTGATCATGCGATCGAGGATCTGACTCGCCGTGCCGACGTGCTGCCCGTCGCCCTGCGCGATCATCGCCGGTGTCGCGTCCACGTCGCCGTAGCGCAGGTGCGCCGCCGACGCGATGTCGTTCCAGAGCACATGCTGCACGACGTAGTTGTTCGGTTGCGTCGGGTCCGCGCCCGGCAGGTTCTCGAAGTTGTCGTAGAACACCGTCGACTTCACCTGCGACCCGTCCGGGTTGCGCGGTACCGCCCACGAGCCGATGAAGTGGTTGGCCACCGCCGCGAAGTTCGCCATATCGCGCACGCCGCCGTCGGTCCACACGTCGAGCCGCTGCAGCGCCGCCGTGTCGAGCGGCCCGCCCGGCGGCGTCCCGTGCCCGCGCAGCAGCTGGTGCGGGTCGAGCGCGGCGAGCTGCTGCGCGCCCGTCGTGAGCGTGAATTGCCCGTCGCCCTCCCCCACGTCGTACCCGCCGGCCGACTGCTGCGGCGTGTTCTGCACGCCGTCGAGGCCGTAGTCGAGGTACGGCTCCCCCTGCTCCCACGTGTGGTCGTTCTCGGTGCCGCCCGGGTTGATCGCGTAGTCGTAGTCGTCCCCGTTGGGGTCCGGGTTGTTCATCGCGTCGTACCCGGGCTCGTTGGCGTCGGCGACGCCGTCGGTCCCCGTGTCGGTGTATGGCTCGTGGCCCTGGCGGATGACCGGCTCACCGAGATCGCGCACGCCGTTGCCGTTGACGTCCACCGCGAGCGTCAGATCGCTCGGGACCGTGCCTCCGGCCGTCCAGGTGTCGACGTAGGGCGTCGTGCCGCTCTGGCCACCGTCGCAGAAGGTGATGACGGGCGACGTGCCCTTCGGGTTGTAGTCGGCGTCGTAGAAGCCGGTCTTCGCGACCCACGCGTTCTGGGGCATGCACTGCGAGGCGCGGCAGGAATTCTGCGTCTGCGTCTGCTGCATCTGGGTGACCTGCTCCTGCATCTGCATGGCGGTCGAGTCGTTGCTGTTGGGCGAGATGGGCTCGATGGTGACCGCGCAGTTGGCGCCCTGCACCGTGCCCTGCACGAACGGGTCGGTCGCCTTGGGCCCGGTGACCATGAAGGGAATCGCCGGGTCGGCGTTCTGCCCGTTCGGGTTGCCGCCCATGATGGCGAAGTCCTCGAGGATCTGTGTCCAGTCACCCCGCGAGAAAGAGCCGCCCGTGCCGCCGCCCGGCTGGAAGAACCAGTGGTCGAAGTCCTCGGTGTGCGCGAACGTCTCCCACAGCGGGTAGAGGTTCGGGGCGTACTTGGTGCAGTTCGGGTCCTTGACGGTGCAGAAGCCGCCGAACTTGAACTGCTCGAAGTACCAGGTGATCCACGTCAGCTCGCTGTTGCCGCCGAGCGGCGCGATCACGTCGAACTGGTCGTGGTGGCGCGTGCCGAAGATGCCCGAGCCGCCTCCGCCCATCGAGATGCCGAGCACCGCCCGGTGCGTGAGGTGTCGCTTCACGTGCACCGTGCCCGCGTTGCTCGCGACTGCCGCCTGGTAGGTGCCGAACCAGGGAGACTGGAAGCCGAGCACCCAGTTGCCGTCCGGCAGCTTCGAGAAGCGCGGGTTGGCGATCGTGACGACGCGCGGCTGCTTCGCCATCGGACCGCTGTAGAGCACCTGAAGGTGGCGCATGCGCGCGGTCGCCGGCATCGCTGCGGGGTTGACCGGGATCACGAACGCGACCTCGCGCTTGAGCGAGTGAGTGAGCCACGTCGGGTCCTGAGGGGTGAACGTGACCGCCGGACCGAGCGGTAGAAGCTTGGCCGGCGTCGCCGTCGCCGTGAGATCGCCGCCGCAGCCGATGCCCGCCGAGAACCCCGGCAGCCCGAGCTCGTCGGTGCGCGTGAAGGCGCCCACCGGCACCGAGAGCGATGCGTCCCCCACGTCGCCGGCACCCTTGGCCGTGGTCGCCGAGGCTGACAGGGCGGTCATGGTCGCCGCCGTCGAGCTGCACGTGGGGGCGGCGGCGCTCGGGCGCACGTCGATGGACAGCGTGCCGGTCGTCGGCTGCGCGTCGCCCGGGAAGTTGACCGATGGGTCAGCAGGCCTCTGCACCGAGACCGCGAGGGACGTCGTCCCCGCCTTCGTGGCCTTCACCTCGAAGTCGAAGGTGGGGTGGCGCAGGTCGAAGGGCGCCGACGCGGGCGCCGACGCAACCGACGGATCCTTCATCGCGAAGGTCCCGGTCACCGGGCTGCACATGTCCGGGTCCACGATGACGCGCACGGGACGCGATTGCCCTGGCGCCAGCACGATCTGGGGCGGGTCGAAGTGAACGACCACGTTCGGCGCCGTCGTCGGATCGCACGTTTCGCCGGGCCCCGGCTGCGGCCCCGCGTCCGCGGTGGCCGGCGACGAACCGGAGGACGAGGAGCACCCCACGACCACGACGAGACAGCCCAGCGCAAGCTCAGCGAAGCGCCTCATGCGCGCGCACTGTAGCGCCCGCCCTGCGCCCGACCGTCTCATTTCCGACGCCACCCGAGCGGGATGCAGAAATGAAAGTGCCCGCGCAGAGGGGCCGGGGGGGCAGCCACACTCCACGCGAGCGGTGGGACACCAGTGCAGCGCGTGTGCCACGATGGCGGGCTGGAAAAAAGCGCCCGACCGGCTCAACCGTGCATTGCAGCCCTGCAAGGGTGAAAGGTGCACGGATCGCGCGTCTGCAGGACTGTGGACAGCTGCACGTGGGTACGGCTCAGCGAGTCACGACGCATCGGAAGCCGCGTCGGAGCCGGTTGGCATAGATGGCGGCTTCGAGGGTTCGCCCCTCGAGCGGCGCTCGCGCTCCGCGCGAAGTCGCGCCGACCGTGGCCGCCTCGCTGCCGAGCGAGCCGGATACTCGCTCGATGCAGGCGTGATCGTGAGATAGACGCAACCTCAGGAGGGTTCCCTGGAGCGTCGCGACCGAGCCGGCCGCGTGCACGCGCACGTTCGCCGGAGACGGAAGATCGATCTGCCACCCCCCGTCGTCGGCGCCGCAGACCGGCGACGCGCCCGCATCACCCGGAACGAGCGCCGCAAGACGCTCGGGGTCGGAGACGGCGCCGCTCTCGAGGTCGATTCCGACGACCCACCGCGCAGGAGTACCCCCCTCGATGGCCGGCTGGCCGTCGACGACGACGCCCACCGCTCGGCCGTCGACGCGCCGACCGAGCCGGAGCGCCGTCAGCGTCTCGCCTCCGGCGCGCGGGAGCCGCGCGATCTCGCGCGCCGAGCCCCCGTCGACGGCCCACACCACGGTCGCCGCCAGCTCTCCTGCCGATTGCGACGTCGCGAGGTACCAGCGGCCGGCGACGCGCGCCGCGCCCTCGACGTCGGCGAACGGATCGCCCGTCGGGCGGCGTACGTCGGTCGGCGGGCGATCGGCGTCGAGCGCGAGCACCTGCGAGCCGGAGCTGCCCAGCGTGTGGCGCAGCACGAGCAGCGCGTGGTCCGGGTCGTCGCCGGGAAGCAGGGCCCACTGCGCGCCCGGGCCCTGCCCGATGCCCAGCGCGTGCGCGGCGAGCTCGCGCGAGCCCCACGGCGTGGGCGCCGGCGCGGACGAACGTCCGTCGGTCCATCCGCCCCAGGGCCAGAGCCACGAGACGCGCCACTTCCCGGTGCCGTCCCAGTCGCCGCTCCTCGGGCCCCAGGCGTAGAGCTGCGCCAGGTCCATGTGGCGGAGCGGCCACTCGAGGCCCTGCTCGGCCACCACCTGCAGCCCGCACTCGTCGGCGCCGAGGGCCGGCGGCGCGTGGCCCTGGAATCGCGGCAGCTCCTGCGCGCAGGTGGGGAGGATCGGCACACCGCTCATGCTCCAGGGCCTGACGAGCGTCAGCGGCGCCGTGCTCCGCAGGCCGGTGTGCGCCGGTTCACGCGCGCCCTTCGCGGGGGGCGGTGGCGGATCGGGCGCCTCGAGCTCGCAAGCGAGGTCGAGCGGCGCCATGTCGCGAGGGGGGCGCGGGCGCGGCGGAGGTTCCCGGGGGGCCGTCGTCGCGGCCGCCGGTCCCCACCCGATGCGCATCCAGCCGGCGACGAGGCAGCCGACGGGGCCGCACGCGCGCTCGGCGACGTCGCGCGGCTGGGCGATGGGCTCGGGCAGCTCGAGGTCCTTCGTCCACGTCATGCCCCCGTCGGTCGATTCGAAGCCGCGCCGGGAGGCGGTCCAGCCGAAGGCGAAGCGGCCGGCCGAGAAGGGGCTGCCCGCGTCGCGCACGTACTCGCCGACGCGCACGCCGCCGTCGAGGGTGATCTCGACGCCGACGAGGGTGCCCGCGCCCTCCACCCATCCGCCGAGGACGCCGGGGCGCCGCTCCTCGAAGCCGTCGAGCCACGTGCCGGTGCGCAGCAGGCGGCCGATCTCGGCGCGCAGCTCGGGAAACGCGAGCGCCACGTGGGTCGAGCGCGTGCCGTCGGTCACCGTCAGGCGGGCGGTCGACAGGTCGCCCGCGCGCGGGGGCCGCACGAGGGCGACGTGCCCGTCGTGCAGGGCCACGAGGCGGGCGCGGTCGACGTCCTCGCCGCGGAAGCGCATCTCGCTCCAGGCGCCAGCGCGGTTCATGAGGCACCACGCGACCTCGGGGGCGGGGACGTCGGGCGATGCTTCGGGCGCGCACGGGCCGCGCACGGCGAGCGCGCCGAGCCCCGACGCGAGGACCTCGCGGGGGTGGTCGAACCTGTGCAGCTCCTCGAGGCGGCCGGCCGCGGGCGACCAGCGGAGCACGAGTGTCCGTCCTCGAGGCTCGCCGCAGAGGAAGCCGAAGCCTCCCGGGTCGCCTTCGCGCGGGAGCGCGAGGGGCTCGCAGCGGGAGGGCTGGAGGGCGAACGCGCCGGGCACCGCCTCGGCCACCGAGCCGTCGGACAGGCTCACGCGCATCAGGGCGCCGTCGCGCGCGACGAGCGCGGTGCCGTCGGACAGGGGCCAGCCCTCGCCGACGGCCGCGGCGAGCGGCCGGGCGCCCAGGATGCGCATCGCGACGTCGGGTGCGGAGGCCCCGTGGTCGGGGGACGACGCCGCCGCCGGTGCGCTCGCGAGCCGCGCGGTCTGGCCGTCGGCCCTCACCTCCCACCACTCGACCTCGTGCGCCGCGTTCATCCCGCCGACCGCGAGCAGGTCGCCCAGGGCGAGCACGTCGCTCGCCTGGATCGGGAGCGGAAGCGCGCGCCACGTCGCACCGGCGTCCAGCGTGAGCATCGCGCCGCGCAGGTCGGCGACGGCGACGGCGCGCCACGCGTCGAGGGCCGCCAGCCGGCCCACGTTGGGCGACGCTGGCAGCGGTCCGAGCTCCATCGCCGCTCCCTGGCGCGGGTCGATCGCCGAGATCGCGCCCGTCTGCGTGCGGACGTAGACGCGATCGAGGCCCACCTGCACGCTCGAGATCGCGGTCGGCGACGTGAACACCGGTTGCGCCGCGCCGAGCCACGCGTCCGAGCGCCAGAGGTGCGCGCCGATGGCGAAGAGGAAACCCCCGCCCATCCGCTCGGGCACTGCGACGACGTTCGACGCCGCGCCGGGCAGGCGGTCCGCCGACGCGACGATGGAGCCGTCGCCCCACGTCACCACGCGCTCGCCGGCGACGATGGCCCGCAGGCCTCCCCCCGGCTCGGTTCCCCAGGAGCGCGCCTCGGCGAAGCGCAGCGGGACGAGTCGCGCTCCGTGGACCATCGCGTCCGCGGCTCCGGCGAGCCCCGTCTCGCGCAGCGCCGCCGCCGGCGCCGTCGGAGCGACCGCTTCTCTCGCCCCCGCGCAGCCGGCCACGAGCGCCAGCAGAGCCGTGAGCGGAGCACTCGGCCTCACCCTGGGATCGTAGCAGGGCCCCGGCGGCGCAAAGTGGATCGACGGCGCGACTTGAGCCACTCTCCCGGGCATGTCGCTCGTCGTTGCCGTCGTGGGCGCCACAGGCGCCGTGGGTCGCGAGATGCTCCGTGTGCTCGAGCAGCGGCGCTTCCCGGCGAAGCGCGTCGTCGCGCTCGCCAGCAAGCGCAGCGCCGGGCAGAAGCTCGCGTTCGCCGGCGGCGAGCTCACCGTGGAGGAGCTGACGCCCAAGTCCTTCGCGGGCGTGCAGGTGGCCCTCTTCAGCGCGGGGGCCAGCGTCTCGCGCGAGTACGGACCCATCGCGGCGGCGGCCGGCGCGGTCGTGATCGACAACTCGAGCGCCTGGCGCATGGACCCCGAGGTGCCGCTCGTCGTGCCCGAGGTGAACATGGCGGCGGCCGCCAAGCGCCCACGCGGGATCATCGCCAACCCCAACTGCTCGACGATCCAGATGGTCGTCGCCCTCAAGCCGCTGCACGACGCCGCGCGCCTGAAGCACGTGATCGTCTCGACCTACCAGGCCACGAGCGGCAAGGGCCACGCGGCGGTCGAGGAGCTCATGGCGCAGGCGCGCGCGGTCGTCGAGGGGCGCTCGCCCGAGGCGCGCGTGTTCCCCGATCCCATCGCGTTCAACGTGCTCTGCGACTGGAAGCCCGGGGCGGGCGACTACTCCGAGGAAGAGCACAAGATGGTGAACGAGACGCGCAAGATCTTCGGCGACGAGTCCATCGGCGTGTCGCCGACCACCGTGCGCGTCCCCGTCGTCAACGGGCACTCGGAAGCGGTGCACGCGCAGTTCCACCGGCCGATGCGCGCCGACGAGGCCAAGCGACTCCTTCGCGACGCGCCGGGCGTCGTGCTCATGGAGCAGCCCTACGCGCCGGGCGAGCACCCGCAGCCGGCCCACGCTTCGGGGACGGACCCCGTCTACGTCGGCCGCGTGCGCGACGATCTGGCGGTGCCGGGCGCCATCAACCTGTTCGTCGTGGCGGACAACCTGCGCAAGGGCGCCGCGCTCAACGCGGTGCAGATCGCCGAGAAACTTAGCTAGGGCTTGTCGACCTTCGAGACGCTGCCGTCGTGGTGCTGCGCGGCGTCGGTGCCGTTGCACGTCCAGTAGACGGCGCGATCGTCGATCACGATGCCCGCGGGCGCCGGCTGGCCGCTCGCGAGGATCACCGGCGCTCCGCCGGCTCTGGCCACGCGGCCGATGCTGCCGTCGCCGCTCGTGCCGGGCACGCTGAAGTAGACGTTCGCGTCGTCGAGCACGATGTCGCCGATGGGCCCAGGGGCCTGCGCGAGCTGTGTCGCGGAGCCGCCGGCTTTCGGCGCCTTCATCACCTTGTCGCCGTCGATCCAGTACATGTCGGTGCCGTCGACCTGCACGTCGGCGGGCGCGTGCAGGTCCTTCACGAGCGCCTTCGCCGGGCCCCCCTTCTTCGGTACGGCGACGATCGATCCGTCGGCGTGCTGCTTGGCGTCCGTGCCTGCGAGGCTGACGTACGCGTTCTTCTCGTCGACCGCGACGCAGTCGGCTCCGGTGAGCCCGCCGCCGACGGCGCCCGGCGCGCCGCCCTTCTTCGACGCACGGAAGACGGCGTTGCCCTGCACCCAGTACATGTACTCGCTGTCGAGCACCACGCAGGAGAACGGGGCCGCGGCGCTCTGCGCCACCGTGGTGGGCTGCCCGCCGTTCTTGTCCTGCCGTCGCAACAGGTTCGTCTTGGCGGTGCCCACCTGCATGGCCGAGGTCCAGTACACGTCGGTATCGTCCACTGCGACGCTCGCCCCGGGCGCGAACGCAGTGCCGCTGCCGGAGAAGAGGAGCATCGTCACCCCGCCCTGCTTGGGCACACGCTCGAGGGTGCCGCCGGCTTCGTCGATCCAGTACGCGTTGCGCTTGTCGACGGCGAGCGCGGCGGAACCGGCGAGCCCCTTCGCCAGCACGCTGACCGGCGGCGTTGCCGGCGCCGTGCCGGCGGGCGTCGCGCTCGCCGCAGGAGCGCCCGCTTCGTCGGGCGCGGCGCTGGCGCTCGGCTCCGGAGGAGCGGGCGCGACGGCACTCGTGGCGGGCGGCGCAGAAGGCGGCGCCGCCTGCCCTCCCCCGCAAGACAGCGCGAACGACGAAGCCACTGCGGCGACGGCGCGGATCCCCGTACGCATGCAAGAACCCCCTGGCAGGTGGAGACGGCGCGACTCTACCCCAGTCTGGTGTTCGAGTCCGCTCTCCTTCGGAGCGTGCGGACTCAGGAGGCGATCTCGCGCACGCCCTCGACGAGGCGATCGATCTCGGCAGTCGTGTTGAACACGTGGGGGCTCGCGCGCACGGTGCCGTCGAGGTGCGCCCGCGCGTGCAGCACGTGGGTGCAGTGGAAGCCGCCCGAGACGCACACCCCGTACATGTCGCAGAGGGCGCGCGCGACGTTCTCTTGCGTCATCCCGGGAGCGTCGACCACGAACGTGGCGAGGGCGATGCGCTTCTCCGCCGGAACGTCCGCCGCGAGCACGCGCACCCCCGGGATCTCGCGCAGCGCCGACACGAGGTAGCGCGCCTGCGAGACGTCGTGCTCGCGGATGCGCCCGAGGCCGAGCGCGCGCATCCAGCGGATGGCGGCGCCGAAGCCGATGGTCGCTTCGATGGCCGGCGTGCCCGCCTCGAAGCGGAAGGGTGCGTCGCGCGGGACGAAGTGGCTGGGCGTGCCGGCCACGATGTCCTCGTTCATCGCGACCATGCCGCCGCCGACCTGGTACAGCGGGAAGTCGCGCAGGCGCTCCCGCTTGGCGTAGAGGATGCCGACGCCGCTCGGCCCGAACGCCTTGTGCGAGCTGGCGGCGAGGAAGTCCACGTCGAGCTTCTTCACGTCGATCGGCAGGTGCGAGATCGACTGGGCCGCGTCGAGCAGCACCGGGATGCCGCGGGCGTGCGCGAGGCGCACCACTTCCTCCACCGGGGCGATCGCTCCGGTCACGTTGGACACGTGGCCGATGGAGACGAGGCGCGTTCGGTCCGTGAGCAGTGACTCGAGCGTCTCCCAGCGCGGCACCCCGTCGGGGTCGATGGGCATCGGCACCGGCTTGGTGTTGACGCGCCACGGGAGCCAGTTGGCGTGGTGCTCGCTCGCGGGGAAGACCACCTCGTCTTCCTCCCCGAGCGAGAGCGAGTGGCGCAGCAGGTTGATCGCCTCGGTCGTCCCGCGGACGAAGACCACCTCGTCGGGCGAGGCGCCGATGAGGCTCGCGGCCTCGAGGCGTGCCGCATCGTAGAGCGTCGTCGCCTCCTGCCCGAGCTGGTGGACGCCGCGGTGCACGTTGGCGGTGTGATGCTCGTAGTACCGCACGACGGCGTCGATGACGGCGCGCGGCTTGGGCGTCGTCGACGCGCTGTCGAGGAAGGCGAGCGGGTGCCCCTCGATGGTGCGCGCGAGCATCGGAAACTCCGGGCGGAGCTGCTGCGCGAGCGAGTCGATCGAGGCGCGGTCGTTCATCGCTCAGGACACGTGGAAACAGCGCGCCAGGTCCAGGGGGAAACCCCGCTTGCTCACGCGGAACTTGCCGCTCGCCTCGATGGCGATCGCCGTCGCTGGGCGCGCGGTGAGGGTGACGCCGACGAGCAGCGGCTGCAGTCGCGCATGCACTTCGGTGGCCACGCGCGCGGCGTCGCCGTCGGCGACCACGTCGATGTTCGCCATCTCCGGCCGATCTTGCTGCAGCTGCCACACGCGCAGGCCCTCGACCGACCCGATGGCGCGGTCGATGGCGCCCGCGGTCACGATCGCGCCGTCGGGTCGGACGACGGCGTCGTCGACCCGCCCCTCGACGCTGGCGATGGGAGGGACCGGCGTGCACGTGCGCGGGCCGCCGCGATCGACCTGCACGAGATCGCCGACGACGAAGCGCACGAGCGGCATCGCCACGCGATCGAGCGACGTGACGACCACGAGCGCGACGTCCTTGGCCCCGGGCGTCGGCACGCGCGCCGGCAGGAGCTCCACGTGCGTGGTGAACGGGGCGTGGTGGAGCCGGCCGTCCTCTCCTTCCATGAAGAGCACGCCGACCTCGCTCGCCCCGTAGAGCTGGAGGAGGGGCCCGCGGTACGCCTCGCGGATCGCCCGGAGGTACGCCCGCGTCGTGAACGCGTACGTGAGCTGCACGAAGCCGCGCACGTCGATGGTGCGCCCCTGCGCCCGGGCGAAGCGCGCCAGCAGAGCGAAATAGAACGGGTCGGCCTCCATGCCGATGGCGCCGTGGCGCCCGAGCTCCTCCAGCATCCGGACCTGCTCCTCCTCGGTCCAGAAGAGCGGATCGGGCCGCTGGTTGAGGAACAGGTGCGCGCCGTCGACGCGCTCCTCGAACGCGACGTCGCCCACGTGGCAGATGCCGAGGCCGCACGCCGGCGTCGTGAGGATGGCCTCGCGATAAGGACCCTGCGCGCCGTCCATCGCCGCCGCGATCACCGGGTGCATGCGCATCGCGCGCGACTCCTGGCGCGGCCACCAGCCGTCGTCCCAGAGCACGCGCAGCCGCTCGCCGGTCGACCCGCTCGTCTCCACCAGCTCCAGCGCGCCCGACGCGAGCTCGGCGCGCACGTCGCGCCCCGCGGGTACCCACTGCTTGGGCAACGTCGCGCGCAGCTCCTTCTTCGTGAGCAGCGGGATGCGCGAGAGCGCCGCGTCGAGGGACAAGCCGCGCGCGGGCGGGACGTCACCGCGCTTCTGGTAGTAGGGGATGTCGCGCATGGCGCGCGCGATGGCCGAGACGGTGCGCGGCTCGTGCTCGGGATCGGCGCGCGGTTCCGGCGGGCTGAGGGGTGTCCACGCTTCGGTGCCGAGCGAGGGCGAGGTGGACATGACGCTGGTTCCTTACCACGATGGCGTGGAAAGGACCCGCAGGCTCCCGCTGACCACGCCGTAACCGCCCTCGGTCTGCAGCGTGCGGCGCAGCTCGGATGGGCCCGTTCGTCCCTCGAGCAACGCGCGGTACGCGCCCACGACGCGGCCGACGTCGGCTCCGTTCTCGCGAACGAGCTCGATGCGGAAGCGGCGCACGCCGCAGGCGCGAAGGGTGGGGACGACGGACGCAGCGCTCTGCGCGGCGGCGTGGAACACCGTGTTGCGGCAGCCGACGTCGGCCTCTACGGGGTGGTCCATGCCTGCGCGATCGCGGAGGCTCACCTGCTGGTGCTCGCAGGGGCGGCCGCAGGTGCGATGGTCGCGGCCGTCGGAGAGCAGCGCCGCGATCACGCAGTGCTCCATGTGGAAGAGGGGCATCGGGTGGTGCACGACGACCTCGGCCCAGGGACCGAAGGACGAGGCGCAGAGCGCGGCGAGCTGCGCGGCGTCGAGGTCGAACGACGGCGTGAACGCCGCGAGGCCTCGCGCGAGGATCTCCGACGCGGTGATGCGGTTGGTGACGTTGAGCGAGAAGTCCCCGATGCACGGCACACGCATGGTGGCCGCCTCTCGCAGCGCGCCCAGCGATCGCACGAGGAACGCGTCCGGCGCGAGGTCGAGCAGGTAGCGGTCGATCTTCTCTTCACCGGGCTTGCGGATGCGCGGAGGCGCGACCGTCACGTGAACGGGCTGCGGTCGCGCCCGCAGGGAGCGAAGGGCGGCGCCCGTGCCGGTGAGCGCGAGGAAATCGAGGATCACGCCGTCCGCGCCTGCGTCGATGGCGGCGTGCGCCTGCTCCTCGGTGCGACAGAGCACGAAGAGCCCGGGCGCCGGCAGGGAGCGATCCGGGGGAAGCGCCGCGGCCAGGAGCGAGGCGTGCGTCGAATCGGTGGTCGCTCGAGGGCGGTGCGTCGATGCGGCGAGGGCGTCGGTCAACGCGCGCCTCGCCCGGTTCAGCGACGACATGGGGATCATCGCGCCCTCCGGCAGGTCCACCGTCAGCGATTCGAGCGTGAAGGGGGTCTCGCCCAGCTTGCCCAGCTTGTCCTCGATCACGTCGCGCGTGGTCGGCGCCGTGCGCGCACGCTCGACCGGCGCGTCCGCGGTGACCGACGCCGCATGCCCTCGCGTGCTCGTCGCCGCGAGCGTGAACGGCACGCCATCACGGCCGGAGAGGATCACCTCGATCGGCACGCGCGCCGGGTCGCGCTCGGCGCGCCCGCTCACTTCACCGAGCACCCGCGGATCACTCGTCTTGAACAGCCGGCGCCCGGGGGGGACGTCGCCGACGCGCTTGTCGGGGCCGAGCCACAGCCGAAGCGCGCCATCGGCGCCGTCCTCCGACTCCCACACGCGCCCGCCGATCTCGCCCTCGCCGCCCCATCCGCCCTCGACCAGCACACCGTCGCCGCGGGCCACCTGGCCCCCGTCGCGAACGAGCAGCCACTCGCGCCCGCCCGCGCGCTCGACGCTCTCGACGACGCCGACCAGCAGCCCGCGGTGGTCGCACGCGCGTCCCTCCACGAGACGCTGGTGGTCGACGCCCGCGAAGAAACCCGGACCCGACCCGCGCGTGAACGTCTGCAGCGCCGACCGGCGCCGATCCTCCTCCACGGCGCCGTCGATCGCCGCGCGGTAGAGCGCCGTCGTCGCCGCGACGTACTCGGGCCCCTTCAGACGCCCCTCGATCTTGAGCGACGCCACCCCGAGCTCCACGAGCCGCGGCACGACGGCGCTCGCCTCGAGGTCCTCCGGCGAGAGCAGGAACGCTCTGTCGCCGAGGTCGCGCAGCGCCCCGTCCACCACCAGCTCGTACGGGAGGCGGCACGCCTGGGCGCAGGCTCCGCGGTTCGCGCTGCGGCCACCGATCGCCTCGCTCGTCAGGCACTGCCCCGAGTACGAGATGCACAGCGCCCCGTGCACGAACACCTCGAGCTCGACGTCGGACTGCCGGCGGATGGCCGCGATGTCGTCGACCGACAGCTCGCGAGCGAGGATGACGCGCGCCGCGCCGGCATCTCGGGCCAGCTCGACGCCTGCCGCGTCGGTGCACGTCATCTGCGTCGACGCATGGATGGGCAGCTCGGGGGCGATCTCGCGCACGAGCCTGGCGACGCCCAGGTCCTGCACGATCACGGCGTCGACGCCGGCGGACGCGCACGCACGGACGGCAGCCTCGAGAGCCGGGAGCTCCGCGTCGAACACGAGCGTGTTGAGGGTGACGTATCCGCGAACCCCGTGCGCGTGCAGCTCGCGCATCGTGTCCGCGAGGGCGCCCGCGTCGAAGTTCGTCGCCCTGGCGCGAGCGTTGAACCCCTGCAGCCCGAAGTACACCGCGTCGGCCCCGGCGCGCACCGCAGCGCGCATGGACACGGCGTCGCCTGCGGGCGCGAGCACTTCGGGCCTCCGGGGGTGCATCGGCGCCAGGTGTAGCAGGCGGCCGTGCTCGGTCGACCTCGGCTTTGCCCGCTACGTGGGGCTGCGCTGCGAGTGCCCGACGTGCCACTGCGGGTTGCTCGCGAACGCCGCGGCGCACGTGAGGGCGCAGAACCAGTAGAGCGTGTCCTCGTACCGCAGGTAACCCGCCGCCGCGCGCCGGTCGACCACGTGCTGGCACACGGGGCAGATGGCCGACTCGCTCGCGCCAACCATGAAGCCCAGGGAGGAGAGCAGCGTGGCGTCGCCCACGTTCTTCAGGGGCACCGGCCCGATGTCGACCACCGGGATCCCGAGCTCCTTGGCGACGTCGGCGACCCCCGCCGTCGCGAGTACCTCGCCGGCATAGGCCTCCGCCACGACGCGCGCCGCGAGGTTCACCGCGGCGCCGTAGACGTCCCCGTCGCGCTCGATCGCCGGGCCATGGTGCAGGCCGACGCGCAGCGCCGGAAGCCTCTTGTCCGCCGCCGCCGCGCCGAGGAGGCGCTCGACGAGCTCGAGCGCCGCCCCCGGCTCAGGCGAAGTGACGAGAACCGCGTCTCCGATCGACTTGATGAGCCGGTCCCCGGGGCCGAGCGAACGCCGCGCGAGCGCTGCGAAGCGCGTCGCGACGTCCGCCGCGTCGAAGTCCCCGTGCACTTCGGTCAGCGCGGTGAACCCCGTGAGATCCGCGAACCCGAAGGTCGCGACGATGCGCTTGCTCGACACCCTCTCCCCAGCGTAGCGCTATTCTGTCGTCGCTCGATGCGGGAGCGCACCCTTCAACTCATCGCTGCCCTCGCCGTCGCGGTCGCCGGCGCGTGCCTGGCTTGCGCCGAGCCCAAGGTGTCGCTCGGGCAGGGGCCGCGCGAGTACGTGCCCACCGACTACCAGAGCGTCCTCAAGAAGTGGACGCGCGAGAAGGAGCTCATCACCTTCTCCGACCTCGAGGACAAGCTCACGGTGACCGCCACGTACGAGTCCTGGGACTTCCGCTGGGCTTACGTCGTCCGTTACGCGGCGGACTACCGGCTGACCATCGAGCAACGACGCGAGCTCCTCGACCGCACGCTGCACGAGACCGAGGACGCGCACGAGTTCTACGTGGCCCTCTACGGCACCAACTGGCGCTGGACGGACATCAGCCGTCCCACGAGCGCGTGGATCGTCCGCCTCATCGACGACCAGGGAACCGAGACGGCGCCGGCGAAGATCGACTCGATCGTCAAGCCGGGTCCGATCGAGCGCGTGTACTTCCCCTACACCAACGTGTGGCGACACGCCTTCCGCATCCGCTTCCCGCGCGTCTCGGGCGACGGGCGTCCGACCATATCGCCCAACGCACGCTGGTTCGGCCTCCGCTTCGCCGGGGCCGAGGGCAACGAGGAGCTGCACTGGGACATCGTGGAGCCCGCGACGCGGGCGCCCGCCGTCGCGTCTGCGTCCGTGCAGCCCTAGCGACGCTTCACTTCCCGAGCATCATCGCCGACCCGACGCCGACGGCCATCATCCCGATGATGAGGAAGATGTAGAGGACGATCATCACGACCGTCGTGATGCCGGCGAACTTCCAGAACGACTTCTGCTGCTCGAGCGCAGACTCCAGGTCGACCGACGCGCGCGACTGGAGGAGCCGACCGATGGCGCCGGCGAACTTCGTGAGCTTGAGGCCGGGGTAGATGTAGAGACCGGCCATCGGGATGTAGATCAGGCCGATCGCCATCGGCGCCGCGCTGCTCTTCGTCGTGGCCGTCGCCAGCGCGCCCATCGCCATCATCCCGAGACCGCCGAGCAGGAGGAACGCGCTCCCGATGAAGCAGAGCACACCCATGAGCATCACCCACGGGCGGGTCTGCCGGAGCATCTCGACCGACAGCTCGGACACCATGCCGCCGGGAGCGGCAGGCGCCGCTGCCATCGCAGCCGGAGGCGCATACGGAGACGTGGGGGGCGCGTAGGGGTTCATGTTCGCCTCGCTCGTACGCGCGAGCGTAGCAACATCTCCCCGTCAGGCGCCCGCGAAGATCTCGAGGAGCGGCGGGCACGTCATCAGCAGCTCCTGGGCGCTGCGGCGCTCGGCGAAGAACACGAGCGCGCCGCCCTTGCCGGCGCGCGCCGTCTGGGGCGTGGGGGCCGCCCGAAGCACTTCCGTCGGGAAGAGGAAGTCGCCGGCGCGGACCAGCGTGCCCGGCTGCTCGGTGTTCTCGTCGAGGATCTCGAGCTCGCCCGCGCCGACGACCAGGAGCCCGGGGAGCGGATCCCCCCGCGTGGCGAACACTTCGTGCTCCGCGAGCGACCGGAGCGTCATGCGGCTCGCCAGATCGGTGCGCAGGCCCCAGTCGAGTCGCTCGCCGAGGGGGCCCATCGTGAGGCCTACCTCTGCATGGTGGCGGTCACACGCGGCGCGCAGCTCGTCCTCGACCCACGGGCAGGCGTGAAAGGCCTGCTCGACCGCGTGCTCGTCCCAGACGGCGACCCGCGACACGTCGGCCGCGCCGATGAGCCGGACTGGCGCGACGTGATCGACGGTACCGCGCGTGCGAAGGACCTCGCCCGCCTTGAGTCGAACCGCCGGCGCATCGACGATCGTGGCCGTCAGGTCGACGCTCCCTTCGAGCACGAGGGCGAGCGCGAATCCCGAGATCTCCTCGTCCTTGCCGAGCGCCTGCACCGTCGCGGCCTTCGCGAACGCCTGGCGCGCGTCGTCCGGAAGGTCGGCGAACGCCTCGATGTTCGTGAGGTCGACGCCGCTCGTCGGCGGCGTCTGCGGCTTGAGTGACGGCCGCGACGGCGGCGGCGGAGGCGGAGGCTTGCGGGCGGGAGGAGGCGGACGCGGGGGCTTCGCCGCGGGCGCCTTCGACGGCTTGTTCACCGGTGGTGCGCTCGTGACGACCTCCTCCGGCTCGAACGAGCGCGGCGCAGGTGCAGGCGCGGCGGCAGGAGGCGGCGGCACGGGAGGCGGAAGCGGTGCGCGTGGCGGTGGAGGCGGGGGGGCCGACGGCTCACGCGGCGGCGTGCGCGCCGGGGCCTCTTGCTCGGCCCACGGGTCGAGCATCCCGGCGTGCTTCTCCGCAGCCGTCGGCACGAACGACTCGCGCTCCTGCGTGATCTCCTCTTCCTCCGGGGGCGGCTCCGCGGCAGCCGGAGGAGGTTCCGCCGCTACGGCGGGCGGCGGCACCGGCAGCGGGGGCGCGTGGGCTGGCGCGACCGGCGCGAGCGGCGGAGGGTTCGGCGCCGGTACTGGCACCTCGGGCGAGGGCAGCGACACGCGAACCTCGTACTCGTCCACCTGCGAGCTACGCAGCAGGTCGTCCACCGCCTGGCCCTGCGTCGGCGGCGCGTTGGAGGGCGGGTGCCCCGATCGAGGGGGTCCCGGGGCTTGCACCTCCGGGTTGTGCGCAATCCACTCGGCCAGCTCGGCGGCGT
Source organism: Polyangiaceae bacterium (assembly GCA_036393165.1). Taxonomy (GTDB): domain Bacteria; phylum Myxococcota_A; class Polyangia; order Polyangiales; family Polyangiaceae; genus Palsa-1150. The sequence continues at coordinate 22,239 of DASVWO010000519.1, forward strand.
CACGCGCAAGCGTGAGCGCGCGATCGTCGTCCTCGGCCTCTCCCGCCGCCTGCGCTGCGCGCCGGAGCCAGACGATGGCGTCGACGCGCTCGTTGCGCTTCCAGAGCGCCTCGGCGGTCTGCAGCGCCCAGGCGACGTCCTCGGCGTCCGTATCGAGAACGGGCGGGATGCCGGTCATGCGCGCGCCTATTCGTACCACGCTCCAGGTCTTGTTCGGGTGACCCTTCGGGAGGTCGGCCCGCCTACGGCGGATCCCGGGCGGGTGCCGAGCGAAGCAGAACCACTTTGCCGTCGTCCGAGGCCACGACGACGCTGCCGTCCGGCAGGAGCGTCACGGGGGCGTCGACGTCGGCCCCCGCGGTCCAGCGCCAGAGCACGTTGCCGCCCGCATCGATCGCCGTGACGGTGTCGTCCTGCGCCCCGAGCAGCAACGTGCCGGCTTCGTCCTCGAGCGCGCCGCCGTGCACCCCGAACTCGCGCGCCCCCGTGCCCTGCACCGGGAGATCGCCCACGAGCGAGCCGTCGGCGCCGCGGAGACGCACGGCTCGCGGCGTCGGCCCGTAGACCCCGGCGAGCACGTCGCCGTTGCGGGCCACGGAGAGGGTGCCGCGGACGAACCCGCCCAGTGGCGTGCGCCAGACCACGTGACCGTCGTCGGGATCGAGGCGCGCGACCTCGCCGCCGTCGGTGCCGAAGAAGACGGCGCCGTCGTCGCCGATGGCCGGCGCGCCGTCGACGTCGGCCCCCAGGTCCGTGCTCCACATAGCGCCTCCCTGTGGCGTGAGCGCATAGGCGTGATGGTCCTGCGAGCCGAAGAAGACGCGCCCCGAGGGAGCGACCGCCGGGGCGGTGAACACCTTGCGCTTCGCCGCGAAGCGCCACTTCACCCAGGCAAGCGGCGTGATCCCGTAGACCATGCGCCCTGCGGCGAAGACGACCGTGCCGTCCGGCGCGATGGCAGGGCCGGTGTCCGCTTCGCCGTCCGTGTCGAGGGACCAGCGCACCTTTCCCTCGGGCGTCACGGCCACCATCTTCTTCGCGTCGCTGCCCGCGTAGATGGTGCCGTCGTCCGCGACCGCCGGCGTGGCGTACGCCCTTTCGTGAAGCGGCAGGGTCCAGCGCACCGCGCCGCTGTCGCGAGCGATCGCCGTGAGGCTGCCCTCGAGCGACGCCACGTAGAGCGTCTCGCCGTCGGGCGACGTCGTGACCTGCGCCTCGACGGGCCCGCCGACGTCGACGCTCCATCGCGCCTCGGGAGCTTCGAGCGGCGCGTGCCCGGCGGCCCTGTCGGTGTGTCGCGCGTCGCCGTGCAGCATGCGCGCGCCATGGGACCCGTCGACCAGCGGCGGCGCTCCCGTGCCCATCCCGTGCTCGCCGCGTGACGATGCATCCGGCTGCATCGTTGCGACCGTCGCGCGCGCCCTCGCAGCCCGGACGCGCGTGGCCCGCCAGCGGAGCGCGACGCTGGTCAGCACCATCGCGACGAGCACCGCGACGACGACGAGCGGAACGCGCCTCACGGGCGCGCTTTACGTCACGCGCCTGCGAACGTCTAGCCGCCCTTCGGGCCGTCGGCTCGCCTGCGGCGAGACCTCAGCGCATCTTGCGCGCGGCACGGATGCGGCGCTCCGACTCGCGCGCTTCCTCGATGCCGATCGCATGAGGCGCCTCGTGCGGCAGGCGCCGCGCGAGCCACCCGATGAGCGTCATCCCGGCCGTGCGGGCGTGCTCCGGTAGCGCCGGTTCCCGCAGCAGTCGCATGATGTCCGCGATGAGCCGAGTCCTCTCGCTCTCTTCGGTCACTGGCGAGCACTCCATCTCATGGCCCAGGGCCGTACCGAGCACGGCACCTTCCCCGTTGTCGTCGTTCCGACACGCCGGACGAATCATAGCTGACTCGGCCGGTTCGTCGAATTTGACGGGCCCGGTGCGATTCCGCGCTCATTTAGATGGGCTCGATCAGCACTTCGCGGTCCTTGGCGCCGTTGGCCGGCCCCACGAGCCCGCGCCGCTCCATCATTTCCACGATGCGCGCCGCGCGGTTGTAGCCGAGCTGCAGCTTGCGCTGAAGCCACGACGTCGAGCAGCGTCGGGTGTCGGCGACGAGCTGGACCGCCGCGTCGTACATCGGATCCTGCTCGGCGTCCTCGTCGGGGGGCGCTTCCTCGTCGTCGCGCGGGCGCAGGATGTTCTCGTCGTAGACCGGCTCGCCCTGCTTGCGGAGGAAGTCGGTCACGCGCTGGACCTCCTCCTCGCTCACCCACGGGCACTGAACGCGCTTGGTGTCGTTCGTTCCGTTGAGCTTGATGAGCATGTCGCCGTTTCCGAGCAGGTGCTCCGCGCCCTGCTCGTCGAGGATCGTCTTGCTGTCGACGCGCTGGGAGACGCGGTAGGCGATGCGCGTCGGGAAGTTCGCCTTGATGGTGCCGGTGATGACGTCGACGCTCGGTCGCTGCGTCGCGAGGATGACGTGCATTCCGGCGGCGCGCGCCTTCTGCGCCAGCCGGGCGACGGCGGCTTCCACTTCCTTGCCCTGCTGCATCATGAGGTCGGCGAACTCGTCGACCACGATGACGATCCACGGGAGGCGCTTCGGCGGCTCCTCCCCCTCGGTCTCGCGGCTCACGCGCTGCACCTCACCGCGCTCCACCCGGTCGACCCAGGCGTTGTACGTGAGGATGTTCTTCGTCCCCGCATCGGCGAAGAGCTGGTAGCGATGCTCCATCTCGTCGACGGCCCACTTGAGAGCGCGCGCCGCCAGCTTCATGTCGGTCACGACCGGCAGCAGCATGTGGGGGATGCGATCGAAGGGCGCGAGCTCGACGACCTTCGGGTCGATCATGAGCAGCTTCAGCTCGGCCGGCGAACGCCGGTAGAGCAGCGACAGGAGCATCACGTTGAGCCCGACGCTCTTGCCCGCGCCCGTCGCGCCGGCGACGATCACGTGCGGCATGCTGGCGAGGTCCGCGTAGACGGGGTTGCCCAGGATGTCCCGCCCGATCACCACGGGCAGCGGCTTCGCGAGGGTCTGGAAGCGCCGGTCCTCGATGAGCTCGCGCAGGACGACGGGAACGCGCTGCTCGTTCGGAAGCTCGAAGCCGATGCGGTTCTTCCCCGGGATGGGCGCGACGATGCGGACGGTGCGCGCGAGGGCGAGCGCGAGATCGTCCGAGAGTCCCGCCACCTTGGAGACCTTCGTGCCGGCCGCGGGCGACACCTCGTAGGTCGTGACCGTCGGACCGGGCAGGATGTCTTCCACTTTCCCCTGCACGCCGTAGTGGGCGAGCGTCTCGACGAGCTTCGTGGCGTTCGCGAGCAGCTTCTCGCGATCGATGGCGAGGCTCGGGTCCACCTTCTCGGCGACGAGCAGATCGACGTTCGGCAGATCGAACGAGGACGGCTGGGCCTGAACCTCTCCGGGCCGCGCCTCCTCCTTCTCGAGCGCCGCAGAAGTGTCCACGATCGTGGGCGCGCCCTTTCGCGGCCGACGCGGGCGCGGTGCGGCTTCGATGGCGACCGGGATGGGCTCGGCGATCTGCGGCTCGGATGACGGGGCCTCGGGCGCCGGCGCCGGCAGCAGGGCGGCGGGCGTGGGCGACGAAGCCGGCAGAGGATCCGGAGGCGTCGGCGCGATCGGAGGCGCCGCTTCGGCCTTCGGCTTGCGGCGCTTCTTGGGCGTCGCATCGGCCTCGGGCTCCACGGGCTCGTCCGCTTCGAAAGGCAGCGCCGCGATGATCGCCTCGTCGCGCGCTTCGGTCGCGATGTGCGGCTGGCTCGCCACGCGGGCGGCTGCCTCCTGCTTGCGCTCGAGCGCACGGGCTTGCGCCCAGGCTTCGCGGACCGCGCGCGTCGCATCGGTCGTCCAGGCCCACGCGCGGGTGGCCATCCTCGCCACGAGGCGCGCGAACGCGATGAACGAGAAGGCCGCGCGCCCGATGAGAATGAGCCCGAGGCACGCGAATCCGACGAGGAAGGATCCGGCCGTCGAGAACAGCGAGCGGGCGACCTCGCCGAAGAGCTCTCCCACGAGGCCACCGGCTTCGGCCCCGCCGAACGCCGTCTTCCCGGGCCAGCCCACCTGCACGAGCGCCGCCGACACCACCACGATGAGCAGATCGCCCGCGACTCGTCCCGGCGTGGCCGCGCTCTCCTTCCCTCGGACCAGGGGAATCCCGAGCAGCACGAGCTCCACCGGCAGCGTCCACGCGACCACGCCGACCAGCGACACGAGGCCGCGCGCGCAGAGCTCTCCGACCGGCCCGACCCAGTTCGCCTCCGGATAGGAGGCGAGGGCGAGGGCCAGGAAGACCGCGAGCGTCCAGGCAGCCAGCGCGGCCACTTCGCGCGCGCGCCCATACGCGGCTGCCCCCCGGCCGAGGACGGTGGGAATGCGCGTGTTGGCAGGGGTCGCCAACGCCCGAGCCTGGGGCAGCGGCCCCAGCGAACCACGGGACTGCCCTACGTTCCCGAGAAGCGGCATCGCCTACGTTATCCTACACGGCGACGCTACGATGCTCGTCCGGCGCGGGGCAACTTCCCGAAACAATTCCGCTGCGCCGCGCGGGAGCGTAGCATCCGCACCGATGCGACCGAGGCTGACAGCCAAGTCGGGGGCGGTGTTCGCTGCCCTCAGGGGAGTGATGCCGCGCCGCTCCTGGGTCCCAACGCTGGCCATCCTGGCCGCCGGGGCGGGGTGCGCCGTGAGCGAGTCGGACGTACACCGCTGGGAGACCACCGAGGGCGGCCCCGAGAAGCTCTACGCCCTGGTCACGCACGACAAATACTCGTGGTCGCTCCGGGAAGAGGCGGCGCTGTCGCTCGTGCACATGCGACCGCGCAACGGCCGGCACGTGGGGCTCGAGTACTTCGCCCTGGGGTACGACACGCCGCAGGGCCGCGTGCAGGGTGCGCTGTCCATCCTGACCGACGAGTCTCGCAAGCACATCGTCGACGACATCGCGCCGAAGCTCGAGGAGCAGATCCAGCAGCCCCCGCCGCCGCGGCCGGCCGAAGGTCAGCCGCAGCAGCCCGATGCGAGCATCCCCTACAAGGACGCGGCGTTCGCGCTCCTCTCGCACGAGCCGCCGCTCGTGGTGGACGACAAGACGAAGGCGGATCTCACCGCTGCGATCACGCAGTGGGTGCAGACCGACTTCGAGGATCGCATCGACAACGGCTCGCAGCAGTTCGGCGTCGAGCAGATCATGCGCTTCCTCGGGCCAACCAGCGTGAAGGGGCTCCCGAGCTCCATCGTCGAAGGCAACAGCAAGAACGACAAGGCGTGCCAGCTCATCGCCGACATCGGCGACGACGACACCAAGAACCGAGCGGGACAGGCGCTCGTCGCGCTGGCGAAGACCATCGATTCCGCGGGATGGCTCGACAAGCAGCGCGGGCTCGTGCAGGAAGCCAACAAGAAGACCGGCGCCAACCCGAGCGAGAAGGACCTGCAGACGCAGCTCAAGACCTATCAGGAGCAGGAGCTCGAGAAGGTCTTCACTAACATGAAGCGCGTCGGCGGGCGGCCGATCGTCGATTACTGCCTCGCCTACGCGCGCGACAACAGCAAGAGCGAGAAGATGCGGACCGACGCGCTCGCGGCGCTCGAGAACCGCATCGACAAGAACGTCCCGAGCGACATGGCGACGCTCTTCTCGATCCTCGGGGACGACACCGCGCCCGACGGCGTGCGCGGCGTGGCCATGGCGCGCGTCGGCGAGCTGCCGAAGGACGTGATCATGCCGCGCCTCTACGCCCTCTTCAGCAAGAAGTGGCAGGTCCGCATGGACGCGGCAAAGCTCATCCTCAAGACCATCTCGATGCGCGACGTGCCGGACTTCATGCGCCACCTTCCGGCCGACTCGCACACCAAGATGGGCCTGAGCGAGCCGCTCCTCTACGGAGCCCTCATCATGGGGATCGACCCGGCGGGCGGACCCAAGCCCCGCGACGTGCTCAACGGCTTCCTCGAGTCGAGCGCGGTCGGCCCCAAGCTCACCGCCGCGGGCTCGTACTACCAGGCCAAGAAGGCCGACGCCGGTCCGCTCCGTGCGCTCGAGTCCGACAAGACCCCGGTCGCCAAGTGCGACCCGGCCGACAAGTGCGGCTGGGAGTGCGTCGTGAACAAAGAGACGAAGAACCCCACGACCGTGGGCGAATTCGTGCAATGGTGCATCGAGCCCCAGCTCCAGTGAGCTCTGGGCAATTCCGTGGCCAATCTGTATTCTAGGGCGAGGGAAAGCTCGCCGTCTCGATGAGCGCCGATCCGAACAAGAAGAGCGCACGTTCGTTCCAGTGCCGGGACGTCCTCTGGGAGACGTTCGAGCAGATGGCGCGCGAGCTCGAGTGCAGCGTCGATTACCTCATCAACGAGGCGATGAAGCAGTACGCGCGGCAGCGCAGCTACGGCGCCTCGCGCACGCCGTATCCCGCACCCGGACGAGGGGTCGAGGCGCAGCCCTCGGGCGATCGCGTCTCCGGGGTGCCGCAGTATCCCGCTCCGATGCCACCGCCCGGCCGCCCGCCCATGGGCGGGCCCCTGCCTCCGCCGCCCGCCGGCCGCGTCCCGCCTCCTCCCGGACGCACGGCGCCCATGGCACCACCTCAGGGGCGAAGCGGTCTGCCCGCGCCGCCTACCGGAAGGCCCCCTGCCGCCGCGGTGGGGATGCCGCCGGTGCCTCGCTCGGTTCCACCGCCTCCTGCCACGCGCAGCGTGCCCCCGCCGCTCCCCCGCCCGCCGACGCCCATTCCGCCCGGCGGAGCGAACGGCTTCCCGGCCACGAGCGCGCAGGGTGGGACGCTCTCGCTCGTGTACCAGGGGGAGCGCTACGCCATCACGAAGGACCGGTTCGTCATCGGCCGCGGCAAGCAGTCGAGCGATCTCACGCTGAAGGACCCGAACGTGTCGCGCCAGCACGCGATGATCGAGTTCCAGAACGGCGTCTACTTCATGGTCGACATGGGCTCGACCAACGGCGTCGAGTACAACGGACAGCGCATCGCGCGAAAGCAGATCTCCGAGGGCGACGTCTTCCGCATCTGCGATCACGACATTCTCTTCACCTACCGCTGACCCGTGCACGTATGCATCGTGGGCGCGGGGGCGCTCGGGAGCGTCTACGGCGCGAGGCTCGCTCGCTTCGGCGGATGTGAGGTGAGCGTCGTTGCGCGGTCTGCGGCACCAGCCGTGCGCGAGCGGCTCGAGCGCGTGGAGGACGGCGAGGCGCTCGCCTGGGACGTACCGCCGAGGACGACCGAGGCGCCCCGGCAAGCGGACGTCATCCTCGCGTTCGTCCGCTACGAGCAGCTCTCGACGCTTCCGCCGCGCGTGGCTGCGTCCGAGGCGCCCGTCGTCGTGATGACGCCCATGATGCCGCAGGATCACGCGGAGCTGGCGGCGGCGATTCCGGGACGCGTGCTGACCGGGATGCCGAGCGTCGTCTCGTACCGCAACGACGCTGGCGCCATCCGCTACTGGCTTCCGCGGCTCGCCACGACGTTCGTCGAATCGCGCGAACCGCCCGCGATGGAGTCGGAGCTCGTGGCGCGCCTGGAGCGGGCGGAGATGCGCGCGAAGCTCGCGCCGAACGTCCTCGAGCGCAACGTCGCGACGACCGTGTCGTTCATCCCGATCGCGATGGCGCTCGACGTCGCCGGTTCGGTGGACGCGCTGCTCGGAAACGATGCGCTGCTCGCGCTCGCTCTCGACGCCGCGGCCGAGGGCCGCGAGCTCGGCAAGACGGTGGGCAAGGCGGAGGCGTGGGCGTCGATGCTGCTCAAGTTCGTCGGCCCGCGCACCCTCAAGATGGGCGTGGGCCTCGCACGGTCGCGGGCCCCGGAGGCCGTGCTGTACGCGGAGGAGCACTTCGGTCGGAAGCTCCACGCCCAGAACGTCGCGATGGCGGGACGCATGCTCGACCTCGCACGCGACAAGGGGGTTTCGGCTCCGGCTCTTGCCGAGCTCCATGCCCGACTCGGGAGCGCAGCGCCCGCCCGGCGAGGGCCGGAATCATGACCCGTCCCGGGATCCGCAGCATGCGCGCCCTGCCGATGCTCGAAGCGCGGCGTTCGGTGCTCGAGAAGTGCGTGTTCTGCCCGAAGCTGTGTCGCAGCGCGTGTCCCGTATCGAATGCCGAGCCGCGCGAGACGATCACGCCGTGGGGGAAGATGAGCCACTCGTGGCTCGCTGCGCACGGCGACGTGGCGCTCGACGCCGCGCACGCGGCTCCCGCGTGGGCGTGCACCGGGTGCTACCGGTGCCGCGAGTGGTGCGACCATCGAAACCCGGTGGCGCCCACGCTGCTCGAGAGCCGCGACGCGCTGATGCGGACGCGTCCCGAGGTCGTGCCGCCCGGAGCCATGCGCGCGGTGCGCGGTTTCGATGCGCACGAGACCTCCACCCGCGACGCTGCACGCGCCCTCGCCGGCCGCATCGAAAGCGTGCGCTCCGACGCGAAAGAGGCGCTGCTCGTGGGTTGCGGCTATCTGCGGCGCGCGCCGCGCGAAGCGGCGCACGCGATCGAAGCGATGCTCGCTCTCTCGCGACGGCCCGTGGCACTCGTGCAGGGGTGCTGCGGGCTGCCTCTCGTCCTCGCCGGCGATGCGGAGCGCTACGCGCGGCACGTCGGCGCGTTCGTCGCGTCGCTCGCGTCGTACGAGCGTGTGACCGTCGTCGATCCCGGCTGCGCGCTTTCGCTTCGCGACCGCCTGGGCGAGCGCCTGGAGCTCCTCATCGATCGCGCGGCCCGCGCCCTCTCGTGGATGTCGCGTGCGAGCGCCGGCGCCGATTCGGTGCGCTGGCACGACCCGTGTCAGCTCGGCCGAGGAATGGGCGTGTACGATGCGCCACGGGCCGTTCTCGGTCGCGTGCTCGGGCGTGCTCCAGACGAGTTCCACGAGCGCAGAGAGAACGCGGCGTGCTCCGGTGCCGGAGGTCTCTTGCCGTGCACGATGCCGGCGAACTCTCGCGCCATCGGCGACGCGCGCATGACCGCGCACCTGGAGGCGGGCGGCGGCCGAATCGTCACGGGGTGCGCTTCGAGTCTCGTGGCGCTCCGCAAGGCCGGTGCTGCGCGCGGCGTGCTCGTGGACGACGTCGTGACGTGGTTGGCGCGGGGCCTCGGCGTGGCGGCGCACGGGGCGTAGGAGAGTGTAGTTTTTCAATGGCGCGAGACCCCTCGCGCACGAGCGCGTTCTGGTCCAAGCTGTGACGCCGGAATGGGCAGCCGCCGCTACCTGAAGACCTTCGCGATCCTCCTCGTTCCCACGCTCGCGTACGCAGGCGGTTGCGCCAACGGCGGCGATGCGGGCGGTTACTACGCAGGCGACGACGGCGGCGCCGTCTCGGATGACGCGACCAGCGATGGCTCGTCCGGCAGCGGCGGCTCCAGCGGCTCTTCGGGGAGCAACAGCAGCAGCGGCGGATCGAGCAGCGGAAGTTCGAGCGGCACCTCGAACAGCAGCGGATCCGGAAGCGGAAGCTCCTCGGGCAGCAGCGGTGGAAGCTCTGGAAGCTCCAGCGGAAGCTCGAGCGGCAGCAGCAGCGGCAGCACGAGCAGCAGCGGATCGAGCAGCGGGAGCTCCTCGGGAAGCAGCAGCGGGTCCAGCAGCGGAAGCTCGTCCGGCAGCAGCAGCGGAAGCGGATCGAGCAGCGGAAGCTCCTCCGGTGGCGTTGGGCAGTGCACCTCGGCCAACATGCAAACCTGCTGGGCAGCGGACACCGGGTCGTCGTCGGCGAATCAGAAGTGCATCTTCACCTGCTGCGCGAAGACCTATTGCTCGGCGGGGGCGAACTTCTACTTCAACCTGCTCACGAGCTGCGCTTGCGTGCCGAGCGTCTGCGAGAGCAGCTGCAACAGCTCGGGCGACTACTGCGGCGGCGGCGTGCCCAACGTCACGACGACCCAATGCGACACCTGCCTGACCTCGGCGTTCAACACGGGTGGGCCGTGCGACACGAGCACCGGGAGCGCCATCGACACGCAGTGCAGCGCGAACGCCGGCTGCGTGGCGTACAACCAGTGCGGCAGCGGCTGTCCCTGAGCTCTGGACGAAGTGACGCTGCTGCCAGCTGGCGCTAGCCTGGCCGCAAGCATTGGTTCGCGACGCCCAGCCGGAGAAACCCCGATCCACCGTGGCGAGGCGGGTCCTCGCATCGTTCGCGATCACGGTCGTCGCGTTCGCGCTGACCCTCGGCTGGGGCATCTTCGCGCAGCGTCGCGCAGCCGACGACAGCGTCGAGCTGGCCCGCGGGTACGTGCCCGTCGCGATGAGGCTCGCGCAGCTGCGGGCCGCGCAGGTTACCCTCTCGACGCTGATCGACGGCATCCCCGACGAGCGCGAGCCCGGCTCGACGCGCGCGCTGCTCGATACCCTCGTCGCGGCGAGGCGCACCATGTTCGACGAGACGCGCGGTGCCCTCGTGCAGACGCTCCCGGCGGTCGGCAGCGAGTCGACGCGGGCGCTGGCCGCCCAGCTCGCGGCGGAGCTCGATGGCATCGAGACGCTCCTCGAGGGAGATCGTCCGCTCTTCGAGCGCCTCTACGCCGCCATCGGCAGCAGCGACCGTGACGGGATCAACCGAACGCTCGTGTCCCTCGGGGCCGTGGAGCACGACGCCGACCGGCGCCTGCGGGTGCTCGCGGGGCGCGTCTCCGGGTCCATCGACGCCCTGTCGGCCGAGGCGCGCGAGCGAGAGCTGCGATCCATCATCGCCCTGGCGGTGCTCGCCGCCCTCACGCTCGCGGTGGGGCTCGTCGTCTCGCTACACGTGAGGCGCCTCCTCGCACCCCTGGCGCGTGTCACCGAGCGCGCGCGCGCCGTGGCGGGCGGCGACCTCACGGTGCGCGAGGTGCCTCCAGCGGAGGACGAGATCGGTCAGCTCGAGGGAGCCTTCGAGAAGATGGTCTCCGGTCTCTCGCGCGCGCAGGCGCTCGCGCTCTCGAACGAGCGGCTGGCCGCCATCGGCAAGATGGCCGCGCACGTGACGCACGAGATCCGAAACCCCCTGTCGGCCATGGGGCTCAACATCGAGATGCTCGAGGAGGAGCTGCAAGGGGCGGGCGCCGATGCGCGCGACAAGGCGGAAGTGCGCAACCTGCTCGCCGCGGTCCGCCGCGAAGTGCAGCGCCTCGAGCACCTCAGCGAGGAGTACTTGAGGGTCGCGCGCTTGCCGCAGCCGCGCATGGAGGCCGACGACGTGGCCGCTGCCGTGGGCGACATCGTCGCCTTCGCTCGCCCCGAGATCGAGCTCTCGCACTGCACCGTGAACCTCCACGTCGAGCCGCGCCTGCCGGCCGCGCTCTTCGACGAGGCGCAGCTGCGGCAAGCGCTCCTCAACCTGCTGCGCAACGCACGCGAGGCGATGCCCCAGGGAGGCCCCATCGACGTCGGCGTGACGGCAGACGGCATGAGCGTCGTCATCGACGTGGACGACCGCGGCGGCGGGATCCCCGAGCCCATCCGCGCGCGCGTCTTCGACCCCTTCTTCTCCACCAAGGGGGAGGGGACGGGGCTCGGCCTCGCCATCACGCGACACATCGTCGAGGCCCACGGCGGCAGCGTCCGCTGCGAGCCGCGAGACGGGGGCGGCACGCGATTCCGCATCGCCCTGCCGATCGCGCCCGCGAAGCACGTGCTACAAGCGGCGCATGCCCCGCAATGATGGTCGCGCGCAGGACGCGCTTCGTCCCGTCGAGATGATCGTCGGCTTCCACAGACCCTCGGAGGGCTCTGTGCTCTATCGCGCCGGCGGCACGGTGGTCCTCTGCACCGCGTCCGTCGACGAGAAGGTGCCGCCCTTCCTCGAGGGCAAGAACCAGGGCTGGATCACAGCGGAGTACCAGATGCACCCGCGCGCCAACCCGCGGCGACAGGATCGGGACGGCCGCGGCAAGGCGCCGAGCGGCCGCACGCAGGAGATCCAGAGGCTCGTCGGACGGGCGCTGAGGGCCGCGGTGCACCTCGAGCAACTGGGCCCGCGGACGATCACGATCGACTGCGACGTCCTCGAGGCGGATGGCGGCACGCGCACCGCGTCGATCACGGGGGGATTCGTCGCCCTCGCTCTGGCGCTCGCGAAGGTCCGCGTGCGCGCGCTCCGAGAAGCCATTGCGGCCACGAGCGCCGGATGGTGCGAGGGTCACGGTCGCATCCTCGACCTTTGCTACGTGGAGGACTCGCGGGCCCGCGTGGACCTCAACGTGGTGGCGACGGCGAGTGGCAAGATCGTCGAGGTGCAAGGCACCGCCGAGGGCGCACCCGTCGACCGCAGCGAGATGGACGCGATGGTCGACCTGGCGCTCGCGGGCATCCGGCACCTCGCTTCCGAGCAGCGTGCGGTGCTGGCGCGCGCCGGAGTCTCGCTCGAGGAGCTGATGGGGACCTGAGATGCGCAAGCAGGCCGATACGCTGGTGGTCGCGACGGGTAACCGCGGCAAGCTCGAGGAGCTGCGCGCGCTTCTCGCGGGGCTCCCGATCGAGGTCCGCGCGGTCGCCGAGATGCTCAAGGAGCCGCCCGTCGTCGTCGAGGACGGCGAGACGTTCGCCGCGAACGCGACGAAGAAGGCACGCACCGTGGCGCACGCCACCATGATGCTCACGCTCGCCGACGACTCCGGGCTGGAGGTCGATGCCCTCGGCGGCCGCCCCGGCGTACGAAGCGCCCGCTTCGCGCACGAGCGCGCCACCGATGCCGAGAACAACGCGGCGCTCCTCGCAGCGCTCGATGCGCTCGGCGATCCGCCCTCGCCGCCGGGCTTCCACGCCCGGTTCCACTGCGTGCTCGCTCTCGTCGATCCGTACACGAACGGCGGCGAGCCGCGCCTGGTCGAGGGCACGTGCGAGGGCACCATCACGCGCGCGCCACGCGGCTCGGGAGGCTTCGGCTACGACCCGCTCTTCGTCGTCGAGGGCACCGAGAAGACGATGGCGGAGCTGCGCGAGGACGAGAAGAACCGCATCAGCCATCGCGCACGCGCCTTCGCCGCGCTGCGGCCGCTGCTCGAGCGCGTGCTCTCGGAGCGCGCCGATCAGTCGGCGCACGTGGGCTGAGAGAGCCTCCTACTTGCCGAACAGATCGAAGTGGGCGCCGCAGCCCAGGATGATCGTGTAGTAGTTCGTCTGCTCGCTCGTCGGGATCTGCCCGTTGTTCACGTACGACGGCGTGCCCTGCTGCTTGTCGGCCTGGTTGGGAGCGAAGTTCACCGAGCCGCTCGTGCCCGTGAACGTGCCGCCCGAGAGCGTCACCATCGGCGAGATGGTGAAGTAGCTCGTGAAGCGGATGTCGGCGCCGAGGCCGAGGCGGAGGAACTCGAACGACGTGGCGCTCCAGCTGGAGCCCTGGCTCGAGACCTCGAGCTTGCGGAAGCCGAACGACAGATCACTGGCGAAGGAGACCGAATCGGCGTCTCCCGCGAGGAAGCGGAACCCGACGCCGAGGAAGCCCGTTCCGGCCTGCGCCGACGTCCCGTTGAAGCGCTTGCCCGCGCCCACGAGGCCCAGCTCCAGCCCGAGATACGGGATGTACCGGCGCGAGATGCGCGCGCCGACGTCGCCTTCCAGCGCGAGCCCGTTGGTCACGAAGTCGCTCGTGGGCGCGTCGTTGCCGGCGGGGTCCTGGTAGATGCCGCCTCCGTTCAGCAGGAGCCCCAGGCGCCCTCCCAGCCAGAGCGAGTACTTCGGCGCGTGGACGTACTCGGCCTCGGACATCGAGGCAGGGCCCGGAGGAGGCGGCACGTACGAGTACTGATCCGGCGGTGGCGGCGCCGGCGCGTAGACCGGCGGAGCCGCCTGGGCGCCGGGTGGCGGAGGAGGCGGCTGCCCCGCGGGCGCCGGCGGCGGTGGCGGCGGAGGCGGCTGCTCGGGCGAAGACGTAGGTGGCGGAAGAGGTGGAAGCGGCGCGGCCTGGGCGTACGCCGCGCCCGGCAGGGCCAGGATCGCCGCGGCGGCCGCCAGGGGCGGACATAAGGAGCGCACGGCCTCATGATATGCGACAGGCGAAGCCATGGCGAAGCAGTGGAACGAGCTGGGTCGCTACGGCGGCGTGGGCATCGAGCTGGTGGTCGCCATCCTCATTTGCGGCGGGATCGGCCACTGGCTCGACCAGCGGTACTGGCCCGGGCACGACTGGGGGCTCCTCATCGGCTTCCTGCTGGGCCTCGCCGTGGGCATCCGGACGCTCATCAAGACCGCGCAGCGAATGCAGCGCGACATCGAGCGCGCCGAGGCCAAGGACCCCGAGGGGAGCAAGTGGACGGTCGACGAGAGCTGGCTGAACAAGAGCGACGAACCTACGAAGAGGGACGATGACGACCGCCCCGGCTCCAACTGAGCCTCCGGCCACGAGTCGGCTCGACGGCCGCATGCGCACGTCGATCGCCTCGGTGGCGCTCGTCGGGGCGGGCTTTGCGCTCGTGGCGCTCGTCGTCTTCGGGGTGTCTACCGCGTTCTCGGTCGCCGCCGGCGCCGCCATCGCGGCGGGGAACCTCTGGGCGCTGGCGCGGATCATCGCTGCGCTCCTGCCGGACGACGCACAATCTGCGCGATCGCAGAGCAAGGCCGCGTGGGCTCTGCTCGCGGTCCTCAAGATGTTCGGACTCATCGTGGCCGTGTGGCTGCTCATGCGTCACGGGGTGGTCGCGCCGCTGCCGATGATGGTCGGTTTCGGCGCCCTGCCGATCGGGATTGCCATCGGCTCCCTGGTGAGCGATAGACGCAGCCGCTAGAAAGCGCCCCCGGCCTAACCATGCCCGAGCACACCACGTTCTTCAGCTATCTCCTCGCGCAGTTCCCGGCGCTCGCCGAGAACATGAAGGTCTTCGGCAACTCGCTCTTCGGAGAGCCCGTGGGCCTGCACGGCGCGGAGGCGCTGCTCGCCAGCCTCGTGATGATGGTGCTCGTGATCGGCATCGCCCTGGGCATCCGCGGCCAGGTCGTGAACTACGACGAGTCGGTCGTTCCGGACGCGAAGCTCACGTGGCGCACGTTCTTCGAGGTGTTCGTCGGCTTCTGGTACGACACGATGAAGGACATGATGGGCCCCAAGCGGGCGAAGCGGTACTTCCCGCTCGTCGGCTCGCTGGCCTGCTTCATCTTCTTCTCGAACGCGCTGGGCCTCATCCCCGGCTTCGCACCGCCGACGTCCAACTGGAACATCACGCTGGGCTGCGCCCTCATCGTGTTCGTGATGTTCAACTACTACGGGTTCAAGGAGAACGGCGTTCACTACGCCATGCACCTCTTCGGGCCCTACATCGGCTGGTGGGGCATCCCCATCAACCTGCTTCTCTTCATCATCGAGGTCGTGTCGACCCTCATCCGGCCGCTGACGCTCAGCATCCGTCTCATGCTCAACATGGCGGTCGACCACCTGCTGGTCACGCTCACGCTGGGCATGGTCGCGCTCTTCCTGCCCGTGCCGGTGCTGGTCCTGAGCACGCTCGTCGTCATCGTCCAGGTGATGGTGTTCTGCCTGCTGACTTCGATCTACATCTCGCTCGCGACCGAGCACGACGAGAGCGAGGCCGATGCGAAGGGCCACGGCGTCGGCGCAGCCCATGCGGCAGGCGCCGGTTTCTGAAGCGCTGTCGCTCTCGACAAGCGACCGACAATGCCCTAAGAGCGCGCTTGCCAAACTGCTACCCCCCAAGGAGCCATTGACGATGCCGACCCGTAAGAAGCTTTTCCTCGCGGCTCTCACCTTCGCTGCGACCTTCCTGCTTCCCGTCCTCGCCTTCGCGCAGGACGACCGGGCCGGCTCCAACAGCTTCGACGTGAAGGCGTGGGCGGCGGCCGGCGCCGGCATCGCGATCGGGCTCGGCGTTCTCGGTGGCGCGCTCGGTCAGGGCCGCGCAGCGGCAGCCGCGCTCGAGGGCATCTCGCGCAACCCGGGCGCCTCGGCCCGCATCCAGACGCCGATGATTCTCGGCCTGGCGCTCATCGAGTCGCTCGTGCTCCTGGCGTTCGTCATCGCCTTCTTCCTCCAGGGCTTCGCGAAGGGCTGAGACTCCGCCGCTATCCGCGGCGAGCGAGGCCTCGTCGGAGGTCGTTCACCACGTGAACGAGCCACACGAGGCCTGCCACGACGAGGAGCACGGTCCCGAGCGTCTCGTGCGGCTGGTCGCGCACCAGGACCACGCCTCCGATCACGAGGGCTACCACCACGAGGCCTGAGAACACGCGCCGGCCGAGGCGGTCTGCGGCCAGCGGAAGCCCTGGGTCTTCCGCGCGCATCGCCATGCGTCCGAGGCGCAGGTCCTCGAGCACGTCGCGCACCTGCATCGGCATGTCGTAGCCGGCGCGCGAGAGCTGCTCGACGCCGCGCCATAGCTCGTTGCCGAGGCGCACGGGCGAGTAGCGCTTGCGCATCAGGTCGAAGAAGTACGGGGCGGCCTCGCCGAAGACGTCGAGCTCGGGGTCGATCTCCTTGCCGATGCCCTCCACGGTCATCAGCGCCTTGCCGACGAGCATGAAGTCGGTCGGGATCTCGAGCCCGTACTTGATGGCCCCCTGCACGAGGTCGCGGATCATCGCCGACAGCTCGATCTCCTTCAGGGGCTTGCCCAGGTACTTCTCGGCGAGCATGCCGACCTCGGCGCGGTACTCGCGCATGTCGATCTTCTTCGTCGGCCGGCCGATCGCGTAGAGCGCGTCGGCGACGCCCACCATGTCCTTGCGCACGGCGGCGACCATGAGGTCGACGGTGCGCTCGCGCAGCTCGGGCGACAGGCGGCCGACCATGCCGAGGTCGATCATCGCGACCTCGGGAGCGTCGTCCGGAGGCAGGATGATGACGTTGCCCGGGTGCGGATCCGCGTGGAAGAAGCCGTCCTCGAAGATCATCTTGATGATGATCCCCGTGGCCAGCTTGGCGATCGACTTGCCGCTCGCGCCCTCCGCGACGGCGCGATCGAGCTTCTTGCCGTCGAAGAACTCGAGCGTGAGCACGTGCTTGCTCGACGCCTCGCGGTAGACCTTCGGAAAGCGCACGCGCTCCCGGCCGGAGAAGTTCTGGGCGAACCGCTCGGCGTTGTCGGCTTCGGTCGTGAAGTTCAGCTCCGTCGTGATGGATCGATCGAACTGCTGCACCAGGCCGACCGGCGAGTAGATCTTGGAGTCCGGGATGGCGCGCTCGATCGCCGCCGCCATGATGTGGAGCAGCTCGAGGTCGCGCATCACCGTGGGGGCGACGCCCGGACGCTGCACCTTGACGACGACATCGCGCTCGCCGTCGGGCGTCGCCAGGACGGCGCGGTGCACCTGTCCGATGCTGGCCGCCGCCAGCGGCTTCTCGTCGAACCGGACGAACAGCTCCCCGATGGGCGCCCCGAGGCTCGACTCGATGACGCCGCGGATCTGCTCGAAGGGCGACGGGGGAATGTCGTCCTGCAGCTTCTTGAGCTCCGCGATGAGCTCCGGCGGCAGCACGTCGGTGCGGGTGCTCGCGATCTGGCCCAGCTTGATGAAGCTCGGCCCCAGGTCCTGCAGCACGAGACGCGCGCGTTCGTGGATCGAGATGCGCCGCTTCTCGTCCTCTCCCTTCTCGACCTCCTCGCTCGCGATCTCGGGCGCGTCGGCGTCGGCCTCGGGCACGGCCTTCTCGCGCCGGCGCGTGCGACCGAAGCCGGCTCGCGCGACGATCTCGCCGAAGCCGTGGCGCACGAGGACGCTCGAGATCTCGCGGAGTCTCGCGAGGTCGCGCACGGCGCTGAGGACGGACACCATCGTTACGCGGTCAGTTTCTCACGCGGACGACCGTTCCGGCGTCGAAAGACGTCGGATAGGCCGCGACCCATCCCGCGGGGAGCCGCGGACCGGTGAAGTCGAAGAGCCAGCGGGCGTCGAGCGGCGAGAGGTTCACGCAGCCGTGGCTGCGTACGTGGCCGAAGTCGCGGTGCCAGTAGGTGCCGTGCAGGCCGACGGCCTTGTCAAAGAACTGCACGTACGGGACGTCGGAGAGCGAGTAGTGCGAGTCGATGTCGTCGCGCTCGGTGTTGTCCATGTCCGAGGCGAGGATCTTGACCCAGATGCGGTGCACCCCCGTGGGCGTCGCGCTGTCACTCCCCTGCGGCCCGCGGCCGGTGGAGACGAGCGTCGCATAGACGGGGCGCGTCCCCTCGTAGGCCACGAGCGTCTGGCTCGGGAGCTCGACGTCGATCCATTTCTCGTGCGGTCCGGCCACCTCGGACGGGGGTGGCGCCACGTGCGGTCGCGCGAGATCGCGCGCCAGCATCCAGCGGCCATCGCCCACGCGCACGTACGCACCGCTCTCCTCCGCCACGTGCAGGAGCTGGAAGCGGGCGAGCGCATCGACCGGTTTCGTCTTGGACGACGCACCCGGATAGACGCTCGCACGGTCCGTGATCACCCACGCGATGTCGAGCGGTCCGTCCTGAAGCGTCTCTCCGTGGAAGACCGTGGGTCTCGTGGCGCCGAGGTCCTGCATCGCGACCCACAGCCCCTTGCTGGTGCGGCCCCAGCGCTGTCCGCCCGCGGGCTTCTGCTCGAGGATCGCCATCCCCCAGCCGCCTTCCAGGTCGCGGTCGGGCGCGCCCTCCTGCGTGTCCTCGAGCGTCGCATAGGCGCTCGTGCCCTCCGTTCGCACGAAGAAGTACTCGTGCAGCAGCCCGTCCGGTCCGGGAAGCTCCGGGATCGACGACGCCTCGGTCATCGAGAGCGTGGCCCCGTCGGAGCACGTCCACGCGAGAGGCCCCACGAGCCACCATTTGCCGTCGCAACCGCCCCCCCGCCGGGCACCGAAGATGGGAAGCGTCGTCCCGGGGGCCGTCACGCCGCGTCGCCCTGTCGATCGATTGGGCCCGAGAAAGAGCACCATGTCGCCGTCGCGTCCGCGCTCCCCCGGCTTCGGCACGACCGACCGAGCGCCGGCCGGCAGCGGCACCTCGCCCTCGTCGACCCAGGGTGGGACCGGCGTGTCGGCCAGCGCCGGCGCCGCGGTCGCCGCGATGAGCAGCGTGGTCAGCAGCCACCTCGTGTGCGCGCGCCTCGCCATGGACACTCGGGACTCTACGCGGCTCGTCCGGCGCATGCCATGACCCGACCGCGGGCGACTGCAGCCGAACCCGGGACGATGTTGCCCGGCATCGCGGCAAAGCTCTGCTCGATGGGTCGCGATGTGGGGCGGCATGGTTCGCGATTCCTCGTGAACTGCCGGATACCTTCGCTTGCTCGGGCGCTGACTCGCGGAGATACCGCGCGACCTTCGCTCATTCGAGCGCGATGATCACGATGATCGGACGTGATTGAGCGAGAGTCGGACGCGACCTTCGCTCATTCGGGCCCGACTTTCGCAAACTCGGGCGGAAATGAGACTCATTTGCCCCCGACTTTCGCTCATTCGCCGGCGACCTTCGCTCATTCGGGAGCAATCTACGCTGACATGGCTCGCGACCTTCGCTCGTTCGCGGGCAGATATCACTGACATTGCCCGCGACTCTCGCTCATTCGGACGCGACCTTCGCTCATTCCCGTCCGACCTTCGCTCATTCGCGCCCGATTGAGCGAAACTTCCGAGCGATCATCACTGACATCGTGCCCGAATGAGCGGAGATTCCTCGTTACCTTCGCTCATTCGCGAGCAATCTACGCTGACATTGCGCGCGACCTTCGCTCATTCGCGGGCAAATATCACTGACATTGCCGGCGACTCTCGCTCATTCGGGCACGACCTTCGCTCATTTCCGTCCAATCTTCGCTCATTCGCGCCCAATTGAGCGAAAGTCGGACGGGATCACCACTGACATTGCGCCCGAATGTCGCTGGGGAACGCGCTGACGTCGCAAACTCGGAGGCGAATGAGCGAAAGTCGCGCCCGATTGTCGCAAGCGGGCGTCATTCCTTCGCTCGTTTCAGGACCGACATGCCCTACTTCTCCACCCGTTGAGCGAAGGTCTCGCGGATACGAGCGAGCCTCTTCTTCACGGCAGCGCGGGTGATCCCCGATTCATCCGCCATTTCCCGGTGACTCTCGCCTGCTGCCACGGCATCGAGGATCACTCTCGGGCTGGTCAGGTCCGCTCTTGCGGAATCTTCAGCTTGAACGTGGCCCCTCGCGAAGACGATTGCACCGTGATGGTGCCACCGTGCTCTTCCGCGATCTTCTTCACGATGGCGAGGCCCAATCCCGTGCCGCCCTTCTTGCCGCTCGTCACGAACGACTGGAAGAGGCGGTGCTCGATCTCCTTGGGAATGCCGGGGCCCGTGTCGGAGAAGGAGACGACGAGCGCCCCGTCCGTCTTGTCACGCGTCACCTTGATGACGAACTTGCCGCCGCTCGTGCCCATGGCCTCGGCCGCGTTGCGCGCGAGGTTGTGCACGACGCGGAGCATCTTGCCCTCGTCGAAGCGTGCGGTCCCGCGCTCCTGCACGTCGACCACGAGCTCCACGCCACGGCGCGCCAGGTCGCCCTCGAGCTGCTCGCGCACGTCGTCGAAGAACTTCGTCAGGTACACCTTGCGAACGAGGACGCTCTTCTCGCCGCGCGCGAACTCGAGCACCTCGCGCTGCATGGCACCGATGAGATCGAACTGGCGCAGGATGAGCTCCGCGTAGCGCTCGCGCTGCTGCCCGTCGTTCGAGCTCTGCATGAGCTGCACGTAGCCGCTGATGACCGTCAGCGGCGTCTTGAGGTCGTGGATGACGCTCGAGAGCAGACGCCCGATGGTGGTCAGCCGCTCCTCGCGCTCACGCGCCTCGCGCGAGAGCTGGAGCCGGAACGCCGTGGAAGCGTTGGCCGCGATGAGGTTGAAGAGCTCGCGGTCGTCGTCGGAGAACGGCCGGCCCCCGCGCTTGTTGTAGATGGCGATGGCGCCCATCGGCGCGCCGTTCTCGCCCTCGAGCGGCACCGCGATGGCCGTGCGCGCTCGCCCGCCGCCGACCCGCTCGTCGAGCGCGTCGTCGCGCCGCGGGTCGTTCTCGGCGTCGCTGGTGACGAGGACCTCGTTGTTGCGGATGGCCCACCCGATGAGCCCCGTGTCCTCCGGGAAGGGCACGCGCTTCATCTTCCGGGCGCGCTCGTCGATGATGTAGAGCGCTCCCGTGCGGGCCTCCGGATCGCGCAGGGCGACGGCTCCCATGCGCGCCTCGCACGCCCGCATGCCCTCCCCGAGCACCGCCATGAGCAGCTCGTCGAGCGCGACGCTGCGCGCCATCGCCTGCTCGAGGTCGAAGAGCATCTTGAGGTCGCGCACGCGTTGCTCGAGCTGCTCCTTCGTGTCGAGGAGCTGCACGTTCTTCTGCGTGACCGAGAGGAAGAGGCGCGAGTTGTCGATGCTGACGCCCGCCTGCGTCGCGAGCGCCGCCAGGATGTCGGCGTCGTCGTCGGTGAACTCGCCCTCCTTCTTGTTGAGCACCTGCACGACGCCGATCGTCTTGCCGAGGTGGTTCTTCATCGGCGCCGCGAGGATGGACCGCGTGCGGTAGCCGGTGAGCATGTCCCATTCGGGGCTGAAGCGCGGGTCCTTGTACGCGTCGCGCGCGTGCAGCAGCTTTCCCGTGCGCGCCACGTGTCCGGCGATGCCGCTGCCGACCTTGAGACGGATCGACCGCACGTCCTCGCCCAGGGCGATGCGCGAGATCAGCTCATCGTTCGCCTCGTCGAGCAGGTAGAGCGTCGCGCGATCCGCCTCGAGCGCGTCGGTGATCCGATCGAGGATCAGCTCGAGCAGCTGGTCGAGGTCGAGCGTCGTTCCGAGCGCCGTCCCGACCTCGCGCAGGGCCTTGCTGACGCGCATTTCGCGCGCGAGCGCAGCCTCGAGCTCCGCGATGCGGAGGTCGAGCGAGCGGGCAGGATCGGAGCGAGAAGCCACTGTCCCAGATTCTACAGCCTTGTACCCTGCGCCCGTCAGAGGCAACTTGCCACAGACACCCTTCATGCGAACGCCCCGAACGCTGGTCGTGACGCCCACTTACAACGAGAAAGACAACCTCGAGCGGTTCGTCGCCGCAGTGCGTGAAGCGTTGCCGGAGGCGGATCTGCTCGTCGTGGACGACGCATCGCCCGACGGCACCGGAGACATCGCGGACGACCTTGCGTCCCGAGACCCGCACGTTCGGGTTATCCACAGGTCGGGAAAGCTAGGCCTCGGCACGGCTTACGTGCAGGCCTTCACGCAGGGTCTCGCCGAGGGGTACGAGCGCTTCTTCGAGATGGACGCCGACCTGTCGCACGACGTTCGCTATCTGCCCGACTTCGTGCGGGCGCTCGACGACGGCTACGACGTGGTCATCGGCTCCCGGAACATCCCGGGCGGCGGGGTGGAGGGCTGGGGCGTCGGCAGGCACTTCATCTCGAAGGGCGGGAGCATCTACTCCCGCACCATCCTGGGTCTGCCTGTGAAGGACCTGACGAGCGGCTACAAGGCGTTCTCGCGCCGGGCGCTCGAAGCCATCGACCTCGCCGCGGTGAACTCGAACGGGTACTCGTTCCAGATCGAGATGACTTACCGCGCCATCCGCAAGGGAATGCGGGTGAAGGAGGTCCCCATCGTCTTCGTCGACCGCACCGCGGGGCGCTCGAAGATGAGCAGGCGCATCTTCGTCGAGGCCATCGGCATGGTGTGGAAGCTTCGCCTCGACGGGCTGAGGGGTCGGCTGTGAGCACGAAGCGGCGGCCGGCGAAGGCGATGTTCAGCCTGGCGCCGGTGCAGTTCCGCAACAGTCCGATCGCCGGGCGCGGCGTCTTCGCCCGCAAGCGGTTCGAGCCGGGCGAGGTCATCGTGGCGTACGCGCCGAAGCAGCGGCGTGTGCCGGAGCGGAGCGACGAGGCCGTCGCCGCCGCAGAGGGCAAGATCACGTTGCTCTCGGGCGACGAGGTGATCATCCCGGACACGAGCGTCCCCGGCGGATGGCTCTGCAACCACAGCTGCGAGCCGAACGCGGCGCTCTACGCGAGCGGCGAGGGACGCATCCAGTGCACGCGCCCCATCGCGCCGGGCGAGGAGGTCACGATCTTCTACGGGTGGGTCAGCCACAACGAGCCGGGACGCGACCCGTGCCGCTGCGGATCGCCCAAGTGCCGCGGGACGATCAACTTCGACCTGACCGACGAGGACGCCGAGCACGTCGAGGTGCTCGACGACGGGCGCGTGGTAGCCGACGCGGTGCTCGGGCCGCGGCTCGCCGAGTACGGCGCCTACCTGCGATCCATCGGACAGGAGCAGGTGGAGCAGGCGATCGCGAACACCCTGGCGCGCATCAAGTCGCGCCCGAAGGGGAGCATCGTTTGCGCCTACTGACGATGACCGCGTGAAGGCGGCGCACGAGCACGTCGGGCATGCACGGCTTGGAGAGCACGCCGTCGAACTCGTGCTCGTCGAAGGTGCCCACGGGGCGCGCCGTGAGCGCGATGATCGGGACGTCGTGGAGTCCCTCCGCGGCGCGGATGACGTGCGCGGCTTCGATGCCGCCGAGCATCGGCAGGGCGATGTCCATCACGATGACGTCGGGCTTGAGTGCGCGCGCCTTGACTACCGCTTCGTGTCCGTTGCGCGCCTCGGCGACGCCGAATCCCTCGCGCACGAGGATCTCGGCGAGCACCATGCGCACGTCGGTGACGTCCTCGACGAGCAGGACGATCGGACCCTTGGGACGCTCCGCGCTCTTCGTTCGCTGCGGGCCGGGAGGTGCCATCGAAGGTCAGTATCCCATCGTGGATAAAGGCCACCAGTGAGACGGCAGCCATCAGGCGCCGTCCCCCACACCCAGGTTTGTCGGTTGGGGCCCCGGCCCCAACCGGGCACGTGGCTCAGACCCACGCGGCGCGGTACGCATGAGACGTCGGCGTCGATCCGAGGTCGGTCATGTAGCACTTGGTGCAGAACAGCATGAAGCCCGTCTGGTGCATGCCGCGCAGGGCGACGCGGATGTACGGGATGGAGAACAGAGGGAGCCCATACATCTGCACGAGCGCTTCCTTCGGCCCCAGCTTGTCGACCTCGACGTCGCCCCCGTCGAAGATGCGCTCCCAGAGCTTCGTGTACTGCTTGAGGGCGACCCACGGCGTGACGCCCGCGGTGCGCGCGATGTGGAAGAGGGTGCGCAGGAACGTCCCGTTCACCGCGTCGCCGACGGCTCCGCCCATCGCCATCTGATCCTGAACGGTCAGGCTGAGCGCGTCGCAAGCACGGTAGTGCTCGGCGGCAATCCCGACGTCGACCCACGTGCCCGAGACCGCGCCCAGGATCGGGTCGTGGAACTTGCGCGGAAGCAGGTCGAGATAGCGCTCGAAGAGGCCTCGCGAACGCAGGGTGCGCAGCGACGAGAGCAGCAGCGCGGCGCGCACGCGCGTCACGAGCGGCGCCTGACCGCGCGGATGGCGCAGGACGACGACGGGCTCCTTGTGTCGCGCCGCCGTGCGGGCGGGCAGGGTCATGCATCCATGTTAACGGCATCTCGGCCAAGCGGGCTTAGCCGGATGGCCGCGGCGACGAAGAGGTGGAGGACGATGTGCGCACCGGTGTGCGGTCACGGCCGGCGGGGCCGCTGCTAGTAAGGGTGAAAGGAGCTCACCATGCTCGACTTCTTGCGGACTCATTGGCGCGGCGTCTCCACCGGATTGCTCGCGCTGACACTTCTGGGCGCCGGCGGCAGCCAAGTCTACCGGATGGTGCGCGGCGACTGCTGCTACCCCGGGTCGCCTTGCTGCTACCCGGGCTCGCCCTGTTGCCACCACGCCAAGTGAGGGAGCGCGAGCTCGACGACCTGATGAGCCGCCTCGCCGGTGGCGATCGGGATGCCTTCGATCCCCTCTTCCGTGCGCTCTGGCCGCGTGCGCTCGCCGCGGCCGGGCGCCGACTCGAGGCGCATGCGGCGGCGGACGCCGCGCAGTCTGCGATGGAGCGCGTGTTCTCTCGTGCGGCCGAGTTCAGGGCCGGCTCGCCCGTGCTGCCGTGGTTCTACGCGGTGCTCGCCAACGAAGTGCGGGCCATGGCGCGCGGGACCAAGGCGCACGCCGCGATCGAGTCCGCGCAAGGCGTGACCGACGGCGACGATCCGGAGGGACTCTCGGTGGAGCGCGAGCTGCGCGAGGCGCTCGCGCGCGCGATCGATTCGCTGGACTCGGCATCGGCCGAGGCAATCGCCTCGCTGCTCGGCGAGAAGGAGCGCCCGAACATCGGGGATGCGGCCTATCGCAAGCGACTGTCACGCGCGTACGCGAAGCTGCGCGTCCTCCTTGGAGCCTACCGTGAGCGCTGAAGCCACCCGCAGCGCGAACCTCGATCGGGTCGCATCCCGTGCCCGGCGCGCCTACGAGCTCGGCATGCTGCGCCTCGGCGTCACGCGGGGCGCCGTCGTCGCGTGCCTCGTCGGCATCCTCTCGGTCGCGGGCGTCATCAGCCTGCACTCGGGCTTCTGGCTGTTGCCGGTCTTCGTCGTGTGGAGCTTGCTCGGCTGGCGCGGTTCGCTCGTGTGGCGCGGCGCCCTGAGCGGGCTCGGGCCGGGACTCGCGGCGCTGGCGCTTCCCGTGTCGCTCCTCCGGCCCTGCTGCGCTTCGATGATGACGGCGACCGATTGCTCGATGCCGCAGATGTGCATCGGGGCCGGGGCCGTGCTGGGCCTCGTGGTGGTGCTCACCCTCCCTCGTCTGCGCACGACGGCCGAGTGGGCGCGCGCCTCCGGTGGCGCGCTCTTGGCGGTCGCGTCAATCGTCGCGACCCGCTGCGTGACCCTGTTCGTCGGCGAGGTCCTCGGGCTCGCCGGCGGTCTCCTCGCGTCGGCCGTCGCGGTGTCGATGGCGCGCGCGTGGTGGGCGAGTCGGCCGCAGTAGCTACTTACTTGCTGCTGCGGCGGCGACGCGAGGCGAGCGCGAGGATCGCGCCGCCAAGGCCCATCACCGACGCGAAGTCGGACGCGGCGCTGGTGGCGTCGAGCACGGTGCAGCCGCATCCGCTGTTGCTCCCGCTCGGGCCCGCGCCGTTGCCGCCGCCGTCGTCTCCCGCGTCACCGACGCTGGCGTCGACGTCCATGCTCCCCGAGCTGCTCCCGCTGCTGCTCGATCCCGAGCTGCTGCCGGTGCCCGAGCTGGACCCTGTGGTGCCGGAGCTCGATCCGCTGCCGCTGCCCGATCCAGACCCCGAGCTGCCGCTCGAGCTCCCGCTGCTCGACGACGAGCCGCTGCTCGAACCCGAGCTGCTGCCGGAGCTGGATCCCGAGCTCGATCCGCTGCTCGAGCCTGAGCTCGATCCGCTGCTCGATCCGGAGCTGCTGCCGGAGCCCATGCCCTCGAGCTTCGTCGCGTCCGGCGTGCCGACGCCCGTCGGTCCGTCCCAGCCCGGGCCGGCCTTGCACATGATGTCCGCGCACGTCCCGTTGCTGCCTTGCGTGACGTCGTTGAAGTCGGCGATGTGCGTGTAGACCCAGCCGAGGTCCGCCGAGATCGCGTCGGTGAGCCCGAGGCGCACGAAGATCGCCGCCACGAGCGGCGTGGCCGCGCTGGTGCCGACGACCGCGATGAAGCCATTGTGACTGTCGTACGACGCGATGCCGCCGCCCGAGCCGCCAGAGCTGTACTCGGCAGCCGCGGAGACGTCGCAGGTCGCCCGCTTCGCGCAGCTCGCGAAGTTGCTCGCGCCGAACGCGGTCTGGAACGCCGGCATCGGGAACTCGGTGCTGCACCCGCTGCCGGTGCCGCCGTTGGCGTCGCTCCACACGATCTCGCTGTACGTGCCGCCGTTGTTCTGGAGCGTCGTGCCGCCCACGCCGAGGATGTCTGGCGCCGAAGCAGGCCAGCTCGGCGTGGTGCCGCCGAGGAGGTAACCCTGGTCGCCTCCCGCCGCGAGCACGAGGTGCCCGGGCACGGTGAAGCCCGTCGGATCGTTGCCGCCTTCGGACCCGCCGAAGCTGATGCTGATGGCCTGCGCGCCGAGCATCACGCCCGTCTTCGCGCCCGCGAGCAAGTCGGCGTCGGCCACGCCGCCGCCCTTGGCGTTCGTCATCTGCACGAGGAGGATGCTGCAGTCGGGACAGGCGGCGCTGACCATGTCCATGTCGAGACCCGTCTCGCCGTCGCCGCTGCGGTTGTCGCCGACGTTCGCGTTGATGCTGCCGCCCGATTCGTCGACCTTCGCGAAGCAGGGCGTGCCGCCAGCCGGGTTGGGCAGCCCCGTCCCCGTGCACTGGGGAAGCGCCGGGATCCCGTAAGCCTGCCGGTACGTGTTCACGTCCGTCAGCGCATTCGAGTCGGGCAAATCGACGAGGGCGACGATCTTGCCCCCTGCGCTGGTCGTCGACGGGATCTTGTACGCCGTCAGCACGTCGGTCGGCCCCATCGTGTTCGGCGGCGGAGTGGCGAACGGCTGCACGGTTTCCTGGCCGCGCACGTACGTCTTCGGGTCGAAGCCGATTGGCAGGAGCCGTTGCGAAACGCAGTGGAAGCGCGCGGCGTGATCGCACACGTCCTCGTAGTAGCGGCCGTTGCGGAGGTGGATCCCGTCGGGCAGGCCCGATGAATCGGCCGCGCGCGCCGAGCCGCCCGCGAGAAGAGCCGCGGGAGCGATGAAGAACGCCGGCCACCAACCTCGATGCCACCTCATGGAACGCCTCCTCGAAGGGGGCGGACGTTTGCACGAGGCGGACGCGACATTCAAGCGAGGACCGCCTCCGACGTGATGCCACCCATGCCGCCCATGCGCGTCAGCCCCTGCGGATTTTTGCGCCACCTGCGCACGCAGGACAGGTGCGAGCATGAGCGAGAGTGTCGTCACTCTGGGCGGTCGTTTCGTAACAATTCGACACGCTCGAAAACAGCTGAAATTGTTGCCGAATCGCGTGGACGACGGCCGGCGGGTGTTGCAGAGAAGCTAGGCGCGACAGCTCGACCATCGACTGCGGCGATGGGTTCGGGCGGGTCGCTCACCCGGAGACCCACCATGTCCGCAGACAAGCTCCTCGTCGGTCGTCGTCGGCTGCTCGTGCTCGTCGGGTCCGCCGCAGCGCTGCCCGCGTGCAGCAGCACGGGCTCACCGCTCGGGGGTCCCTACGGGGGCGAGGGCAACGTCCCGCCGCCGACGAGCGGCTCGCCTGCCGGTAGCAGCAGCGGTGTCTCCGGCAGCTCCGGCGGCAGCTCCAACGGGGGAAGCTCGAATGGCGGGAGCTCCAACGGAGGAAGCTCCAACGGCGGAAGCACCAGCAGCGGATCGAGCGGCGGCACGGGTAGCAGCGGAAGCAGCGGCTCGAGCGGCGGCAGCGGAAGCTCCGGGAGCAGTGGAAGCTCCGGCAGCTCGGGAAGCAGTGGCAGCTCCGGAAGCAGCGGGAGCAGTGGCAGCAGCGGCAGCTCCGGGAGCAGCGGCAGCAGCGGAAGCTCCGGGAGCAGCGGAAGCTCCGGCAGCTCCGGAAGCAGCGGCGGCTCCGGAAGCAGCAGCGGCGGTCCGCCCGCCTGCAGCACCAGCGGCAACGTGCTGTCCTTCCCCTTCTCCAAGTACCCGCAGCTCATGCAGGCCGGCGGAAGCGCGCAGGCGACCGGGAACTATTCGGATCCGATCTGCGGCGGGAACAGCATCATCGTGATCTGCACCGCGGCCGGTCAGTACTCGGCCCTCGCTTCGTCGTGCACGCACGCATGCTGCACGGTGCAGGTGCAGGGATCGAAGCTCTACTGCCCGTGCCACGGCGCCGAGTTCAGCTTCGATGGACAGGTCACGCGCGGCCCCGCGTCCCAGGCGCTGCCGAGCCTTCAGACGTGCGTCGACGCGAACGGTGTGTACGTCACCCTCCAGTAGCGCCGATCAGGGCAGGCAGCAGAAGGTGGTCGGTCCGGCGGGAGTCGCCGAGCCGGTAGGCTGCACGTTCCCCGGCGTGCAGGTTCCGCCGGTCGCACCCATCTTGAGCAACGCGTTCGACTGCTGGGCCGGAATGCCCGTGCTGCACGTCACCGGCGCCGTCAGCGTGTTCGGCGTGGCGGTGCAGCCGGGGGTGCCCGGAGGGAACGTGAGGAGGGTCGTCGTACACGAGCTCCCGGTGACGCCACCGCAGGTGCACGCCGTGCAGTCGCGGGTATCGTCGATGCCCGCATAGAGCACGTGCTTGACCGAGTAGCCGAGCGCCGGGCACGCGGCGTCGCCGTCGTGCATGATGCATAGACCCTGAAGGTAGGGTGAGGACGACCGCGGCGCGCAGACGGACTGCGCGGGGCAATTTGCCGGAGCCGGTGGGCTGGCGGGAGCGCAGGCCCGTCCTGCGGCCGACCAGCTCGTCGGCGGCAGTGCCTTCGAGGGCTGCGGCGAGCAGCTACCGCCCGAGGCGGCGCCCTCCGGTAGCGCGAGCTCCACGAGGGTGGGGCCGCCGCCGCAACCGGAGCTGAAGTCGATCGACGCGCACTGTCCTGCGCCGAGCACGTGCGTCGCACAGAGGTCCGAGGCGGCGCAGCCCATGAGCGAGTAGACCGAGAGGGTCGGAGCCGCGCACTGGACGCCGGTTGCGCCGTCACAGCTGCATCCGCACGTCGCCGCAGGGGCCGTGAGCTGGTCGTTCCCGTCGTACGTCGGCATGGACGAGAAGCCGCTGTCGCAGGGAGGGGGAGTGATGGTTCCGTCGTACAGCTCCACCGGTCCCGACCAGCCTACGGGCACGCCGGGAACGCAGTGGAAGGCTCCCTGGCACGTGGAGCTCTCCGCATCGCCTTGAGGCGATCCGGAGCTGCTGCCGGCGCCGGAGCTCGACGAAGCGGAGCCGCTGCCGGAGCCGGATGGGCCGTCGCCGCCGGCGTCCGCGATGCCCGAGCCAGACGAGAAAGCTTGGCCGCACGCCGGTGCGACCACGAGCGAGAGGACGAATGCAAGCGAGAGGCGATAAGGTCCCACCATTCCCAGATTACTCTTCGCGGGATCCACGTGCACGGCTGGACGCTTTTCCTATCCGTATATGGTGTCGTCTTCGTCGCGGAGCTCCCCGACAAGACGGCGCTCGCAGCGCTCGTGCTCGCGTCGCGGCACCGCCCCCTCGCGGTGCTCCTCGGCGCAGGACTGGCGCTGACGATCCAGAGCATCGTCGCCGTAGGGGCCGGGCACCTGCTGTCGCTCCTCCCGGCGCGGCCGGTGCACGTTTTTGCGGGTGCGTTGTTCCTCGTCTCGGCGGTGCTGATGTGGCGCAGGAACGAGGACTCGGAGACCGACGTGCGGGACAAGCCCGAGGCGGGCTTCGCGCGCGCCCTGTGGCTGGCGTTCGTCGTCGTCTTCATCGCCGAGTGGGGGGACCTCACGCAGCTCGCTACGGCGGCGCTGGCCGCGCGCTACCACGCGCCGTACGTGGTCTTCGGCGGAGCGACGCTCGCGCTCTGGTCGGTGGCGACGATCGCAGTCTTCCTCGGGCACCGCGCCGCCAAGCTGCTCGACCCTCGCCTGACCAAGCGCATCGCGGCCGTGCTCTTCGCGCTGGTCGGCGTGGCGCTCGCCGCGGGGCTTCTCTGACGAGCGTCACGTGCAGCGGCGCGCCCAGGCCGAGGACGCACGGAGGCCCAAGGCGTCCAGCCGCGGCGCGATGACCTCGTGCACCGTCGCGTAGAAGAGCGCGCGCGCGTCGACGCCCGAGCAAAGCCCGAGTGCGGCTCCCTCCGGGGGCGGGCGTACCAGGGACAGGTGCGCGAGCTCGTGGCGCTCCAGGTGGGCGAAGGCGATGGCCAGGTAGGCCCCCAGCCGTTCGCGCTCGGCTATGGCGAGGTGCCGGAGGAGCGCCGGAACCACCTTCCAGCCGAATCGGGCGTGGCCGATCTCGTCCGCCCAGATGCGCGTCAGAAGGCTGCGCAGCGGACCGGCGGGCATCTCGAGGCGTTCGGCGCCGATCAGGGACACGGCGACGGTCTCACTGAGGCAGGAGATGCTGAGGACGTTGCGGAGGACCCCCTCGATCGCTCCGACGCCGCGATGCATCGGGAACGGCTCATCGCGGCGCGCGCGTGCCTCGGCGCGACCGCCCAGGGCCTCGACCACCGAGCCGCAGAGCGCCCCGTGCGTGCGCTCCTCCTGCGCGAACGTGCGGCACGACGCGACGAGCGCGGAATCGAGGCCCGCTTCCTCCATCTGGAGCGCGAGCCCCTCGAACACGCGGGCCGACGCGTGCTCGTTGACCATGCGGCCGAGCCACGTCGCGCGCGCCGACGCATGGAGGTGCGGCAGCTCCGGCACCGCGACGGCGAGCGCACGCGACTCGTCGTGCAGGTCGAGCATCGCGGCGGTCATGCGACCTCGCCGGGCATCGCCGGAGGCATGGGCGGCCCCCACGGCGTGCACGTGGGTCCCTCGTTCGGGGTGACCTGGCAACATGCCCAGCGCACGGGCCCGGCCTTCTGCTCGTCCTGCTGCTCGATCGCCGCAGCGTCCGGGTCGCCGATCGTCTGCCTCAGCTCGTAGTCGAGGCGCGCGACGACCGTCGCGCAGCACGCCTGGACCTCGGGGTCTCCCACCGAGGCCTCCGGGAACGCGAAGCCCCCGTCGTTCGGTGGAACGGCCTGGAGGAAACCGACGCAGCAGTCGAACGTCGACTCTGCAATCGCGGCTGCGGCGTCGGCGTGCGCCCCCTCGGGGAGCACGCTGGACGGAGACGGCGGGTCGCAAGCTCCCGCTTCGGCCTGCGCCGCGTCCGGCGAAGTCACGTCGACCGGCGTTGCATCCGCCGGCGCACGCTCGGGCACCGACGCCTCGGGCGAGGCGTGATCCGCCGCCGATCCGACCACGCCGCCGCATCCCGCGACGACCGCTCCGAGAGCCACCTTGGCAGAAGCGCGCAAGGCGGCGCGAAAGACCAAGCGATTCATGTTCTCCCTCCGCGACAAGAGCGGGCCCGCACCCGCAAGGGGAACCATGCTCGGTCGCGCGCGATGCGGCCAATGAGGACCGTTCGTGGCTGCTATAAATGACGCTTATGGCGTCCCTCGACGTCACCGGGCTGCGGTACTTCCTCGCCATCGCGCGACACGCCAACCTGACGCGTGCGGCCGGGGAGCTGGGGATCACCCAGCCGGCCCTCACCATCGCGCTCCGGCGGCTCGAGGAGGCGCTCGGGACGACCCTGTTCGTCCGGACGCGCGAGGGCGTCTCGATCACCGCGACGGGCGAGGAGCTCGTGCACCACGCCACCGAGCTGCTCGCGGGTCTCGAGCGTGCCGGGCACGCCATCGCGGGGCTCGAGAGCGGAGAACGCGGCCGCTTCGTGGTGGGCTGCCCGGAGTCGCTCGGCATCTACTTCATGCCGGCGGTCGTGGCGCGCGTCGCACGCGAGCTGCCCCTCGTGGAGCTCGCCCTCGTCACCGCGCGATCGCGCGACGTGGAGCAAGCCGTGCTGCGGCGCGAGCTCCACTTCGGCATCGTGGCCCGCCCGCTGCCGCATCCCGATCTCGTGCTCGTCGATCTGTTCCGCGACTGGACGGGCCTCTTCGAGCGGCCGCGGCGAGGCAAGCGCGCCGGCGCCGCGTCGTTGCGGCGGGGGCCGCTCGTCTACGTCGACGGTTTGCCGCAGACGCAGGAGATCCTGTCGAAGCTCGACGAGCGCGGTCTCGTTCCCGAGCACCGCCTGCCCTGCGGGACGCTGGAGCTCGTGAAGGCCATGACCGCCGAGGGCGTGGGCATCGGCATCCTTCCGTCGCGCGTGGCAGCATACGGCGCGGCGGGTGCGCTCGCTGCGCTCGGTGGGC
Source organism: Polyangiaceae bacterium (assembly GCA_036393165.1). Classification (GTDB taxonomy): domain Bacteria; phylum Myxococcota_A; class Polyangia; order Polyangiales; family Polyangiaceae; genus Palsa-1150. The sequence continues at coordinate 54,877 of DASVWO010000519.1, forward strand.
AGCTGCCGCGCGTGATCGATCCGATCCGTCTCATCTACCGCGCCGACCTCCATCGCACCCGCGCGGCGATGCGGCTCAAGGACCTGCTGGCGGACGGCGCCCGGCGCTTTCGCTAGGCGCGCACGTCACTTCGTGCAGCCGATGGGCTGACTGTCGACGATGATGTCGTCGAACCACACGTCGTACGCGCCCTGCGTGTTCGGGTTGTAGAAGCCGAGGCCGAGCTTCGTGACGTCCGGGCTCGGCAGGGTGAGACCCGTCTGGTCCAGGTCGGTCAGGTCGGTGCCGTTCATCGATATGTTGAGGACGCCGTTCGGGACGTCGGCTTCCAGCTCGAAGCACACCCACTGGTCGAGGAGCGACGTCGTCGAGGATCCCCAGTTCTGATCGTCGCCCGTGTTGTAGGTCGTCATCGACACGTTCGCCGAGTCGGAGCTGAGATAGAGCTGCAGTCCCGGCTTGTTGTTGTTCGCGCCGTCGATGAGGTTGAGCAGCGCGGCATCCGACGGCGGGAAGGGCGAGGGGGCGTAGACGAAGAAGCGCACCCAGAAGTGGCTCGGCCACGTCTGCGTGTGATCGATGGTCACGTTGGGGTTACCCCCCGGCTGGGTGATCGCATTCTCGTGCGCGCGGATGGCGTGGGCGCCGCGGTGCACGTGCGTCGTGTCGAGCCCGATCGTGCCGTTCGTCTGCTCGATCTGCGGCCATGCGCCGAGGCCTTGCTCGAAGCCGTCGCAGAAGAGGACGCCCGTGGCGCACGGTGGCGGCGGGGGCGCATCGGGCACGGTCGACTCGTCGGCAGCGTCGTCGGATGCATCCGCGGGCGGCATCGACCCGTCGGCGGGTGGGGGCGCGATCGCGTCGGCGTCCGTGCCGGGCCCGTCGGGCGTGACGGTCCGCGTGTCCGGGACGGCGGCGTCGTGGGGCTTGGTCCCTTCTGCCTGATCGAGGCCCGCCGTCGCGAGCCCGCAGCCCACCGGAATGGAGGCAGCGGCCACGGAGCACGCCAGCAAGCTTCCCCACGCACGCCCCACATCAGGAGAATAGCCGGATCAGGCCGAGATGCTGACGGCCCCGTGGTCGTCGCAGTGCGGCCCGTGGCTGTGGTGCAGGTGCCCGCCGACGACGTAGTCGATGTGCCCGGCGTGCGGAACGGCCTCGTGCCCGCAGCCCGGACCGTGCTTGTGATCGGCCGCATGGCCACCGCAGGCGTGCGCCTGGGTGCACGCGTCCGGGTTGGCGCCCGAAGCACCGAGCTCGTGCTCGTCCACGTGGTCGCCGTGCACGTGGTGCATGTGCCCGTCGTGCAGGAAGTCCTCGTGCCCGTCGTGCTTCATGCGCTTGTGTCCGCAGCCCGAGCCGTGCGTGTGCGGATGATTCTGGTGCGTCTTGCAGGCGTTCATGCGTCCTCCGGGTCGACGAACTCCATGGTGCCCGGCGCGGTGGGCCGCAAACGAGCGCGACCCTTTCAAAGAAGGTCGCGTACCTGGTTCATCGAGAAACGACGATGGTCGGTTCGGCGCGGGATCTGGAACTTTCGGCGCAGTCTCTGGTCGGCGAGGAACACGATCGTCGTGTCGAGAACGAGGGCCGTCGCGAGACGACTTCCAGTGCTCATGGAATCTCGACCGATGCCAGTCGAAGGCGATCCACTTCCAGGTGAACCAGTGTCTGGTTCAGACGAACCAGGATCGATTCCACACGAAACAGGTCAGATGACGGAGAAGGCGGACGTCCGACAGGCGAAGATCGGCACGTTCGACCGCAGAGAGTTCATCGCCTGCCCACGGCGCGCGCGATGGCTACGCAAAGAACAGCGTCGCGTCGCGGGCATCACGGTGGCGATGGGTAATGGCGCTGCACGAAGCAGAGGCCGTCGGCGCCGTTCCAGTGGCCCTGGGTGCTCTGGTTGTACTTGGAGAAGTCGTAGTAGTCGCAGAGCCCCGTCGCGCGGTCACCGTTCGTGCAGTCCGGGACCTTCACGGGATCGAAGTGCATCTGGCCGACGCGGCTCTGGCCGTTGGGGTTCTGGTAGTTCGGGTCGCACGTGCGCCAGGGCAGCGGGTTGCCCTGCTTGTCCGTGAAGCCGAGGTAGTCGACGCGCTTCGTGTCCTCGAAGTGCACCGTCGGGACGCCGCCGTCCGTCGACACGCCGACCACCTGCGCTGCGAACGGGTCGAAGCGCGCCGGTGTGTCGTGCTCGGTGCTCTCCCAGAAGGGGTGGTCGGTGTGGAACGTCACTTCGCCGACGATGTACTTGTTGCCCGGGAACGCGATGCCGCGCTGGTGGGGCTCGCCGGGGAAGCCCGCGGCCGGATCGTTGTCCTGGTTGTCGCAGTTGATGAAGCTCGTCTCCGGATCTCCGGGCTTCAGGTTGCCGAGGTCGGCGGGCCTGAAGCAGAAGTCGAAGTTCACGGTGGTCGGGATGTTCGCGAACTCGGCTTCGTTGCCGCTGCCGTTGCCGGCGTCGGACGCGACGCCCGCATCGCTCGGCGCCACGCACTTGCCGCCATTGGTGTCGCCCACCCAGCGCGCGGTACCCCGGTAGTAGACGGTGCACTGGTCGGCGATCATGTACTTGTACGCATCGAGCCCGTCGGCATCGAGGTTCACGTTGAGCGCCGCCGGCGTGGGCACGACCGCGCTGAAGCCCACGGCGAGCCGCGTCCCGTCGGTGGGCAACGCCGCACCGCCATTCCGGTTCTCGTTCGTGAGCACGGCGAAGGCGATGGCGCGCTCGCCCATCTCCTTGCCGTCCACGTACGGGAAGCTCGGGCCGTTCAGGTGCATGTCGACGGCCCACGGTCCGTCGAGCTCGGCGACGAGGTCACCGTGCTGCGACTGGTCCGTCGGCACCGCGTCCGGATTGTTCCAGAGCGACACCTTGTCGAACGTCGCGATGTAGTGCGTGAAGCTGATCGCCCAGCCGTCGGCGAAGGTCCCGTTCGGATCCGGGAACGTGTAGCCCTGCGTGGCGAGGGATTCTCCGGAAGCGGTGAGGAGGAGCTGTCCCGGTCCGAGATGCGTCGGGTCGACGCAGGGTGCGGGCCGCAGCGAGAAGCCGCTCGCTCCGCTGCGCGCAGCGACCGAGACGCACGACCCCGACGGGCCGGACGGCGCGGCGGGCGCCGACAGCGCCGACGCGAGCCAGCCGAACTGGTAGGGCCCGCGGCCGGTGAGGTTCTGGAAGAGATGGGTGCTCGAGGGGTTCGACGAATCGTTCGTGAAGCATCGCTGGCTGGCGACGTCCGGGAGACACGCCGAGCGCGCGCTGGCGGCTACGGCGCTCGCGGTCGGCAGGTCGGTGAACGGCACACCGGCGAAGAGCGCCGCCGCATCGACTCGAAGGGCCAGGGTCCCGCCCTGCGCGACCGTGAGCTGCGCGGGGATGCCGCTGACGATCCGGCTGTTGCAGATCTGGTCCGCGCTCGGCAGGTACGCGTTGGTCGCCGAGATGCGGTTCGTGTCGATGGTGATGCCGCCCGCGAAAGTGGTCGTCGCGCCCGCGCTCTCGAACGAGCCGGCGAGGGTGAGGACGGGGAGCGGGTCCGCTCCGTTCAGGTTCCCGTCGGTCAGGGCCTGGTCGTGGACGAGCCAGACCTCGCCCGTGGCCGCCGGGATGGTGGAGCCCTGGCCCACCACTTCGATCTGCTGCAGCGATGGATCGAGCAGATCGATGTCGCGCTCGCCGCGAACCTGCCCGACGAAGGCGCCCTCGTACGTCTGCTCCGGCTCGCAGGACACCGGCCCGCCTCCCGGCTGCGGGATCGACTGCGTCAGGTAGAGCGCCCCGACGTGGAGCGTCGCCTGCGTCAGCGTGACCTTGGTCCCGCCGGGCGCGGTGAACGTGTACGGCTTGCCCTTCGCCGCGCCGGCGAAGCCATGGGCGCCCGCGTAGAACTGGACGAGCTGGTACCCGGTCGTGCCGTTGCACGAGAGGGCGCACGCGATCGCGGCGAAGAGGAGCCAGGCGCCCCGCATCATGCACCCCCGAAGTTGATGGCGAAGGTGCCGAAGACGGCGCGCGGCGCCCCCGCCGTGAAGAGGCGCGAGGGCACGTACGAGGGCGGACCGGACGGGGCGCCGGGGCCGATCGGGTTGAAGTTGGACGCGTAGTTGAACTCGCCCAGCCGGTACCTGGTGTCGAGCAGGTTGGTGACGATCAGGCCGATCTCGTAATGGCTCCACGCGAGGGTCGCGTTCGCGTCGAGCGTGAAGATGGTGCCGCTCACCGCGCCGAAGGGGAGAGGGCGCTCCCCGACGTACGTGACGCCCGCGCTGAGCGCTCCGCGGAAGGGATCGCCGCGCAGGCGCCACGGCAGGTCGCTCCAGACGGCGGTGTCCGAGCGCACGACGACGTCGGGGATGTACGGAACGAGGAGGCCCGAGTCGTCGTAGGTCGATCTGACGAACGTGACGTTGGCCGACTCGTCGAACCAGTCACCGGTGGCCCGCAAGGCGCCGACCCAGCCGGTGCGCGTCGTCCCCACCCCGAGGACGTTGCGGCCGACAGTCTGGTCGAAGATGTAGTCCTTGTCGACGTGCGTATCGAAGAACACCGAGCGCGCGACGAGCGTGACCGGCCCTACCGGCCCTGTGTAGGCGGCGCCTCCCTCGTACGCGTTGATGCTCGCGAACGGCGTGGCCACGTCCTGCGTGATGTAGCCCGGGTCGATCGAGCGAACGCCCTGGCCGTAGCTCGCCGAGAAGGTCAGGTGCTCGAACGGCCCCAGGATGACGGACGCTTTCGGCAGCACCGCGGTCGACACGCTGTCGACGCGCTGGTTGGGCTCGACGTAGCCGACTTTCTCGACCTCACTCATGCAGCTCGTGTCGAGCGGCGGCGGCAGGGACGTGTTGGGCTGGTCGATCGACTGGTGCGCGCAGAGGTTGTTCACGTCGAACGTGAAGACGTCGGCGCGCAGACCGCCGCGCAGGGCGATCCAGCTCAGCGGGTGCAGGTCGAGCGCCCCGTAGATCCCGACGTCTCCGAGGTTCGACTGCAGGTTCGTCTCGGTGAGGTACGGATCGAGCGTCGTCGGGTCGACGCGCTGCTGCTGACCCGCTGCCTGGTCGTAGCGGGCAAAGTACCCGAGCTCGAGGCCCTGGGTCTGGCCGAGCATCTTGCCCTCGAGGCGTGCGAAGCCGCGCGCGCCGAGCGTCATCTCGTCGACGTTCATGTCGATGAGATCGCCGCGCTGGTCGTGCGGTGTCTGCCACGGCTGCTGCACGTCGAGCAGGTACCCGGTGAAGTCCTCGCGCAGGCGCATCGTGCGCTTGATGATGAACAGCTGTTGTCCGAGCGTCGTGTCGCCCGTCCTCGTCTCGATGTCCGCCGCGAGCGAAGTGCGGAATGAGTCGCCGCCCTGCTGGGGGTTGTAGGTGTCGTAGAACCCGATGCGTCCGGCCTCGTAGTCGTCCTCGCGGATGACGCCCGCCGAGTGATAGTCGGTCGTGTAGACCTGCCCCGTGACGCGCCAGGTGCCCCGGCTGCCGATGTTGCCCTCGTACTGGGCGTAGGCAGTGCCGCGCTGGGCACTGCGGTTCTGGCCGAAGCCGTCGGTCTTGTACACCTCCGCTGCCGCGAAGGTGTGCTCGCTCTCGCCGGGTGGGCCCCACATGACGAGCATCCGCTGCGTGTTGAAGCTGCCGCCGGTGTACTTGGCCGTGAGGCCGCGCTTCTCGAGGCCGAGCTGGTAGTCGGCGCTGCCCGCGACGGCGTAGTTGCCCTGGCGCGGGTCGAACGGGCCCTCGACGACGCGGAGCTGCTGCACGAGCTCCGGGATGATGAAGTGCGTGTCGGCGTAGCCGTTGCCGTGCAGGTTGCCGCTCTCGTTGATGGGGACGCCGCCGACGGTGAACTCGATGTCCTGGCCCTCGCGCGCGTCGAACCCGCGGAGGAACACCTGCTCGGCGTGACCCTCGCCGCCCTCGTTGGTGAGCAGGATGCCCGGTGCGAGCTTGAGCATCTCGCTCGCGTTGGCGCGCGGCACGTTGGCGAGGTTGCCGACGTGCAGGTTGAAGTCCGAGGCCCCGACGCTCGGCGGCGTCGCGCGCCCCTGGACGTGCACCTCTTCGATCTCGGCGCCCGTCGTGCTCGGAGTGGGTACGGCCGGCGCAGCGGGCTGCGCCGGAGCCGACGGCTGCTGGGGCACGGACTGCTGCTCGGGCAGAGTGGACGGGTTCGTGGGCGGCGGCGGGACCACCTCCGGCGGCGGCGCCGGGGGCGCGAAGTGGAACGGGATCTTGATGCGGCTGGCGACCGGCTTGCCGTCGCGCTTGGCCGGCACGAACGTCCACTGGCGCACGGCGACGAGCGCCGCCTCGTCCAGGTCCGGCGCGCCGGACGACTCCGCGACGTCCGCCTTCGATACGTGGCCGTCGGTGTCCACCGTCACGAGGAGCACCACGTCCGCGTGCTCGCGCGTGGGCAGCGCCGAGGGGGGATACACGGCGTCGACGTGGCTGACGACGACCGGCGGTACGACGGCGTGCGACGGCTCCTGCGCCTGCGCCGACTGGGCATACGCGAGAATGCAGCCAGCGAGCAGAGCTGCACGGCAGCGGCCAGAAGTGCGGCGCACCACGGGGTTCACGATTCAGTTACACGTTGTATTACCGTTCGCCCAGGCAGGCAAGCGGACTTCGTCAGCGCTTGGTCGCGGCGATGACGACGTGCGGGTACGGCAGCACATCGGGCACGCGCACCATCCGCACCTTGAAGCCGAGGCCGCCGAGCATCTCGCCCCACTCGTGGTGATGGCGGTAGGCGAGCGGCTCGCGCCAGCCGACCATGAGCCGGTCGAGCGCTTCGGTGAAGAAGAGGCCAAAGGCGGGCTCGGTCGTGATGTCCTTCACGAGGAGCATCCCGCCGGGCACGAGGACGTCGCGCAGGCGCTCGAGCACGCGGCGCTGGTCGTCCTTCGGCAGGTGGTGCATCACGTCGAGCACGTAGGCCGCCTGGAAGGGGCCTTCCTGCTCGAGGACGGCGTCGCGCACGTCCCCGACGAGGAACCGGTGCTCGTGCGTACCCACGCGATCGGCCACGCGGCGCGCGATGCCGATGCGTCGCGCGTCGGGGTCGACGCCCACGATGCGGCGCCGCGGGTGCGTCTGCCCGAAGTACGCCGCGAAGAGGCCGAAGCCGCACCCCACGTCGAGGATGCGCCCCTCGTCGGTGAGCAGCAGATCCATGACGCTGAGGAGCTTCGGGCGGAGGATCGAGAAGCGGACGCGCGAGTACGCGCGCTCCACGGGCGGCAGCGCGCGCACGATCCGCGCGATCGCGTCCCTCCCGTAGACCTCAGGCGCGCCGTTGGCTGTGCTCACTCGGCGAGCTTCCATAGCGCACCCCGCTGGGTGGGCGATACTCGCGTGCATGACCCCCATCGAACGCGCGGCGGCATGGCTCGACGAGGCGCGGCGGCACGCCAGCAGCGGCAGCGGCAACGGCAACGGCAACGGGATCGCGGGCGAGCCGGACGCGATGGCCCTCGCCACGGTGGGCGCGGACGGAGCGCCGTCGGTTCGCCTCGTCCTCTGTCGCTTCATCGACGCGCGCGGCTTCCGCTTCTAC
>DASVWO010000520.1:0-10046 GCA_036393165.1 Polyangiaceae bacterium
ATCCTGCCGCGACGGGCGTTCAGGTCTCCGATGACGTCGCCCATGTACTGCTCGGGGACGACGACTTCGATTTTCATGACGGGCTCGAGGAGCGTCAGACCAGCGCGCTTCGCTCCGTCCTGGAAGCAGAGCGAAGCGGCCACTTCGAACGCCTGCGCGCTCGAATCGACCTCGTGGTAGCTGCCGTCGGTGAGCCGGCAGAGCATGTCGACCACCGGGAAGCCGGCGAGCACGCCGCGCCCCATGGCCTCGCGCACGCCCTTCTCGATCGCCGGGATGAACTCCTTCGGGATGACGCCGCCGACGATGTCGTTCTCGAAGACGAAGCCCTTGCCGCGCTCCTGCGGCTCTAGCTCCATGACGACGTGCCCGAACTGGCCGCGTCCGCCGGACTGCTTGGCGTACTTGTACTCGCACTCGGCCTTCTTCGTGATGGCCTCGCGGTAGGCGACCTCGGGCTTGCCGACGTTCGACTCGACTTTGAACTCGCGCTTCAGGCGGTCGACGATGATCTCGAGGTGGAGTTCGCCCATGCCGCTGATGATGGTCTGGCCGGACTCTTCGTCGGTGTGCGTGCGGAAGCTCGGATCCTCGGCCGCGAGCTTCTGCAGGCCGACGCCGAGCTTCTCGACGTCCACCTTGGTCTTCGGCTCGATGGCGATCGAGATGACCGGCTCGGGGAAGATCATCTGCTCGAGAAGGATCGGGCTCTTCTCGTCGCTGAGCGTGTCGCCCGTGCGCGTGTCGCGCAGACCGACCGCCGCGTAGATGTTCCCGGCATCCGCCTCTTGCACTTCCTCGCGCTTGTTGGCGTGCATCCGGAGGATGCGGCCGATGCGCTCGCGCTTGTCACGCGTGCTGTTGAGAACCATCGTGCCGCTCGCGACCTTGCCCGAATACACGCGGAAGAACGTGAGGTTCCCGTGCGGGTCGTTGATGATCTTGAACGCCAGCGCGGAGAACGGCGCGTCGTCCGAGGCCTTGCGCTCGATCTCGGGCTGGTCCTTCTTGCTGACGTCGAGCCCCTTCACCGCCGGGATGTCCACGGGCGACGGCAGGTAGTTCACGACCGCGTCGAGGAGCATCTGCACGCCCTTGTTCTTGAAGGCGGAGCCGCAGATGACCGGCACGAGCTTGAAGTTGATCGTCCCGAAGCGGAGCGCCCGGTGGATCATGTCGCTCGTCACCTTCTCGGGGTGCCCGTCGAGGTAGAGCGTCATGATCTCGTCGTCGACGTCGGCGCACGACTCGACCAGCTTGTCGTGCCACTCGGCCGCGAGCTTCTTGTACTCGTCGGGGATCTCGATCCAGTCGAACTTCTGGCCCTTGCTCTCCTCGTCGAAGACGGCGGCCTTCATCTTGATGAGGTCGATGATTCCGCGGTGCTTGTCTTCCTCGCCCAGAGGCCACTGGATGGGCACCGGGTTCGTGCCGAGGCGCTCCTTCATGCTGTTGATGCACATGAGGAAGTCGGCGCCGACCTTGTCCATCTTGTTCATGAAGGCGACGCGCGGAACACGGTACTTGTCCGCCTGACGCCACACCGTCTCGCTCTGCGGCTCGACGCCGTTGCCGCCGTCGAACACCGCCACGGCTCCGTCGAGCACGCGAAGGCTGCGCTCGACCTCGATTGTGAAGTCGACGTGCCCCGGTGTGTCGATGATGTTGATGCGGTGGCTGACGTTCGCCCACGGACCCTCGTTCGGGCGCCAGAAGCAGTTCGTCGCCGCCGAGGTGATGGTGATGCCGCGCTCCTGCTCCTGGACCATGTAGTCCATGGTCGCGGCGCCCTCGTGAACCTCCCCGATCTTGTAGTTCACGCCGGTGTAGTAGAGGACGCGCTCGGTAGTCGTCGTCTTGCCGGCATCGATGTGAGCCATGATGCCGATGTTGCGCGTTCGTTCGAGGGGATATTCGCGGGCCACTTGGGTTCCTGGTTGCTGATCGGTTGCTGCTGCGTGTCGTTGAGGTCCTAGGTGCACGAAACCCTCTCTGGCCCTGCTCTCCGCCGGTTCGGGAGAGCGCCGCTTCTCGCGGCTGATCCAGAGAGGGTGTCGGGGTACTGCGCTCGGTTGTGAGGAGTAACCCGATCCTTATGTCGGCTCGTTCATCTCCGTCGTTTCACCACCGGTAGTGGGCGAAGGCCTTGTTGGCCTCGGCCATCTTGTGCGTGTCTTCCTTCTTCTTCACGGCGTTGCCGCGGCCGTTCGCCGCGTCCACGAACTCCGCCGCGAGGCGCTCACGCATCGTCTTCTCCCCGCGGTCGCGCGAGTAGAGCACCAGCCAGCGCATGGCGAGTGTCACGCGACGCTCCGGCCGAACCTCGACGGGGACCTGGTAGGTCGCTCCGCCGACGCGCCGGCTCTTGACCTCGAGCTTGGGCTTCACGTTGTCGAGCGCCTTGCGGAAGGTCTCGAGCGGGTCCGGCTCCTTGAAGCGGTCGCGGATGATGTCGAGCGCGCCGTAGAGGATGCCCTCGGCGGTGCTCTTCTTTCCGCCGTACATCAAGGTGTTGGCGAACTTGGTCACCAGCTTGTCCTTGAATTTCGGGTCCGGGATGATGCGGCGCTTGGGGACTTCTCGGCGGCGGGACATGGTGGCGTTCTCTCGTTAAGCCTTCGGCCGCTTCACGCCGTACTTGGAGCGCTTGCGGTTGCGGTTGACCTTGTTGGTGGAGGAGGGACCGATGGCGCCGGACGCGTCGAGCGTTCCGCGCACCACGTGGTAGCGCACCCCCGGCAGGTCCTTCACACGGCCGCCGCGGATGAGGACGACCGAGTGCTCCTGGAGGTTGTGCCCCTCTCCGGGGATGTAGCTGGTGACCTCCATGCCGTTGGTCAGGCGTACGCGGCAGACCTTGCGAAGGGCCGAGTTGGGCTTCTTCGGAGTCGTCGTGTACACGCGGACGCATACGCCGCGCTTCTGTGGGCAGGCCTTGAGAGCAGGCGACGCCGTCTTGAAGCGGGCGGCGAGGCGGCCGTGTCGAATGAGCTGGTTGATCGTAGGCATCGAGGTCTTCGTGTGCCGCACACACCTCGGGCGAGGCCCGGGCCGCGGGGGAGCGGACTTTACTTACGCCGGCCCTTCTGTCAAGGACGCGGGTTTGTTGGCCCTTGCGGGCGGCGGGTCCTAGCGTCGACCGCGGTGGAAAGCCCGCTATTTCGCTGCGTTGCGGCATGCGCCGAGTTCCCCAACGACAATCCCCTCCTCTACAGGGAGCCCGTCCGGGAGCCGATGGCCGAAGTCGAGGCCGAAGTCGAGGCCGTGGCCGAGGCGGAGGTCGAGGTCGAGGTCGGGGCCCCGGTTGCTGTCGCCGTCGCGGTCGCGGACGATGCAGATGCGGAGACGGGAACGGATCCCGGACCGCCGGTGCTGGAGGCCGACGACGAGGCTGACGACATCGAGTTCGAGGGGGAGGGGCCCCTCGAAGACATCGAGATCGTCGAGGACCTGGTGATCGAGAACGCGGTGGACGAGGCGCCTTCGCTCCCTCCTCCCCCGCAGTCCACCTCCACGCCTCCCGCATCCGACGATCCCTTCGATGCGCTCGTCGCGGTGCTCGAGGAGGTCGCGCGGGGAGCAGGCGCTACGGATGCGGCGATGCACACGCTGCGCGTGCTTCTCGGTCGTGAGCGAATCGGCGCAGACGCGCCAGCCGAGCACTCGGCGATGAGGACTGCTGCCGCGGCGTGGAGCGCCATCCTCCGGGGCGAGAGCGAAGACTTCTCGGCATGCGGCGCATCCACGCTCGACGAATGGTCCTCCACGTTGATCGGCGCTGCGCTCGGCGAGCCGGGGCGAGCCGATAGCTTGCGTCGCGAGCTTCGCCGTCGCGGCGTGGCCGCGTTCGGGCTCGTCGTCGAAGCCGCGTGAGCATTGGCGAGAGAGAGAGAGAGAGAGAGAGAGACGAGCCCGAAAAATCTTGCCGGCGTCATGCGCGTTTCCAAGTGACGCGCGCGGCTCGCGAGCTAGTGTGGCTCTCCCTCGCATGAACGTCGTCACCCGCATCATGCGCCAGCACCGCCACATCCAGCGCCTGCACGGGCTCGTGAAGGTCGAGAGCCATCCGTGCGACGCCACGATGGCCGATCTCGTCGAGGCCGTCCTCGTGCACACGAGCAGCACCGAGATGCTCCTGGCAAAGATCCGTGACGAGCGCGTCGAGCGCGACGTCGAGGCCCACCGCGTGCATCACTCGCGCGCCAAGCTCGCCTTCTTCCGGGTGGCCACGTGCCCCCAGGATGTCTTCGCCCGCGAGCTCGCGCAGCTCGAGTCCGTCCTGCGCGAGCACGCGCAGCACGAAGCCAAGGTCGTGCAGAGCCTCACCCACGCGTTCGGCGAAGAGGTGCTGGAAGTGCTCGGCGACCAGATGGAGATGCTCGAGCCCACCACCCGTGCCGAGCCCGCGATGCGCATCGAGCGCTGCGCGTGAGCCCTCGCACGGCCGCGACACGTTGACGACAGGGGCCCGTCGGATTAATCCTCCACGTGGCCCCCGGCTCGCGGGAGGCACCAGTCCGCGACGGCCGTCGATGCGTTGCGTGAGTCAACTGGGTGGGTACGAGCGCCCCGATTCGCGACCGCACACGCGGCCGCGACACCCACGGGAGGTGGGCCTCGGGGATCGCAGGGGTTTCTCATGTCAACTCGTTGGGAGAACGTCGTGAGCCTTGCACGCGAGGTGGATGCGGCCTTCGCAAGAGGACAGGTGCCCGACGGCACCGTCGTCGCTCGCCTCGCGCGGGCGGTGCTGGACTTCCAGAAGGAGCTCTCCGGCTCCCCATCGTCCAGGACGGGTGCGCCACCGTCGCGGCCGCCCGGGTTCTGAATCGCTCCGTTCAGGCCGCCAGCCGGCCAGCTCCACGCCCGAGCTGGCCCCGTGCATGCAGGGTCACGGGCATGGACCTGCTGACCTGGCTGCATCGCGGCGCACCTTTCCTCCTGGCGGTCGCGGTGATCACGGGCGCCCTCTGCATCGGGACGCTGTTCGCCGTGAGCTGGCTCGCCGGACGCGCACGCTGGATGGCGGATGCGCCCGAGATCGCACGGCTCGCGCTGTCGCTCTTCTCGCGGTGGACGGTTCCGTGCTTCTTCGTGAGCACGGCGACGGCCGCTGCATGGCTGGAAGGAGCTCATCCCGAGCGGGTTCACGACCCCATCGTGATGGCGGCGGCCGTGGCCACGCTCGTCATGGTGTTCGTGCACGTCCGGGTCGCGACGCGCGCGCGGCGTATTGCCACGACGTCGGCGTGATCGCGACGGCTGCGTTAGGCTGCGGGCCTCGAGAAGGAGGCCCCATGGCTGATCGCAGACACGCGAACGTCGTCAACCTGGACGACTTGCCTCAGGAGCAGTTGGGACAAGGCGGCTTCGCGCTGCGCAGGCGCCGCCTGGGTGCCGAGGCCGGCACGCGCGCGCTGGGTTGCTCGCACCTCGAGGTGCCTCCGGGCAAGACCGCCTTCCCGTTTCACTTCCACAGCTCGCACGAGGAAGCGCTCTACATCCTCGAGGGAACGGGGCTGCTGCGCATCGGGCAGGATCGCGTCGAGGTGCGCGCCGGGGACTACGTCGGTTTTCCCGCGGGACCGCAATCGGCGCACGCCCTCACCAACACGGGGACGACGCCGCTGCGGTACCTCGCGCTGTCGGCGCCGGCAGCGCCGGCCACGATGGACATCGTCGGCTATCCCGACTCCAAGAAGATCGCTTTCGCGTCCGGCGTGGATCCGGTGAAGGGCTTCCGCGGCGGAACGTGGGTCATGAAGCTGATCAAGGAGGAGCAGCCGAACATCGGCTACTACGACGACGAGCCGCTCGCGAAGACCTGACCCTCGCGGCGACGGACCTCGTCCACTGCGCGCCGCTGTCGTTCCTGGAGGAGCGGTGACACTCGGACCGGATAGGCGCCGCCCCGCGCGGCGAGCGCGAGCAACTCCGGAGGGAGCGACCGCGCCTCGCTCTCGTGGCGACGCCGGATGTCCTCCAGCGTCGGAGCCGGCGCGCGCCGTCCCCGCGACATGATCTGCTCGAGAAGCGGCTCCCAGCCGGGACCCGGTGCCGGCTCGTCGCGTGCTGCGACGAGGTCCTCGACGAAGCGCCCATCCTCCGCGCGGCGCCGCCAGATCTGCTGCGGCCCCACTCGCGTGGCCTTGCCCTCGCTGAGCTTGAGGCATGGCCTGCCGCCGCAGGAGACGATCTTGTAAGCCATGTCGAGCACGGGGGCGTCGGCGGACATTCCGAGCCGGGTGCCGACGCCGTAACCGTCGATCGGGGCGCCGGCCGACTCGAGCCGATAGATCTCGTACTCGTCGAGCCCTCCGCTCGCGAAGATGCGAACCGCCGACAGACCGGCGGCGTCGAGCATTCCGCGGGCACGTCGAGCCAGATCCGCCAGATCGCCGCTGTCGAGTCGTATGGACTCGAGGCGGCCGCCGCTCTGCTCCAACTCCCGGGCGACCTGGATGGCCCTGCGCACGCCGACGAGCGTGTCGTAGGTGTCCACGAGCAGCGTGAAGCCTCCGCGCACGGTGCTCGCGTACCGGCGAAACGCCTCGAGCTCGCTGGGGAACAGCTCGATGAGGGAATGCGCGATGGTTCCGGCGAGAGGAACGCCGAGCTCGCGGCCGGCGAGAACGTTGCTGGTCGCCGCGAACCCCGCCAGGTAGCACGCACGTGCTGCCGCGACGGACGCATCGACGCTCGGCATGCGTCGCATCCCGAAGTCGACGAGGGTCTTTCCTGGAGCCGCGCTCACGCAGCGCGCCGCCTTCGTGGCGACGAGCGTCGGGTAGTAGACGGCGCCGAGCAGCAGCGTCTCGGCGAGCTGCGCCTCGATCAGTGGGGCGTCCACCTCGAGCAGCGGCTCGCCGCCGAACACGACGCGCCCCTCGGGAACGGCCCGGACGTCGCCGGTGAAGCGGGTGGCGACGAGCTTCGAGAGCTGGGCCGTGTCGAAGCGCCCCGTCGAGCGAAGGTACTCCGCGGCGTCCTCTTCGAAGGACAGCTCCTCGAGCGCTGCGAGCGCACCCTCGAGCCCCGCGACGACGAGGTGAGAACGGTGCGGTGGCAGCTTGCGTACGGACAGGCTGAACGTCGCTCGCGCATCGAGCCCGAGCGCGAGGTAGGCCGCCCCCATCGTGAGCTCGTAGAGATCCGTCGCGAGCCCCTTGCAGCTCCGGTAGCGCGACGACGGCATGGCGTGCGGGCTGCAGCCGTCGTGCCCGTGACACGATTCACCCTGATGGGCGTCGGCGCGATGCGCTCCCCGGCGTTCGCTCCGGCCGGTTTGCTCGTGGAGCACGGCCACTATCGCGTCATGTTCGACGGCGGCCCAGGGGCGGAGCCGGCGGGCCGCCTCGACGCGTGGCTCGTGACCGATGCGAGGGCGGAGCTGATCCGGGAGATCCGGGCGCTCGCGTGGCGCCACCGGCTCGAGCCCGAGGTGGACGACTACGTGCGCGACGGGCTCCTCCGGATCAATCCGGAGCCGGTCGTGCACACGTCGCATCCGACGTACGGCTACCGCATCGCGCTGCCGGGCCTCGTCGCCGCCTGGGCTCCCGAGTTCCTCGAGTTTCCCTCCTGGGCCGAGGGAGTGGATCTGATGTTCGCGGACGGCTCGGGCTGGAGTCGCCCCATCCGCTTCGTCGGGGGAGCGGGAGGCCATGCGTGCGTGCTCGACGTCGCGCGGGAGGCGGAGGCGCGCGGCGTCGAGCGCCTGGTCTTCGCGCACATCGGCAGGCCGACGATCCGCGCCGCGATCGCGGGCGAGCGTCCTCCCTTCGGGGACCTCGGCCACGACGGCCAGACCTTCAGGGTCCTTCCAGCGTCACGGGTGTCGCCCCCAGCGCGATCATCTCGCGTCGTGCCGCAGCGCTTCGCGCCGGATCCACGCCTCGGATCGCATCGTCGAGGAGCAGCACCGCGTAGCCCCTGGACCGAGCATCGCGCACCGTCTGCAGGACGCACTGATCGGTCGCCAGGCCGCCGATGAGGAGGCGATGCACGTCGAGCGCTCGCAGAACGCCGTCGAGATTCGTTCCGTCGAACGCCGAGTACGCGTCGCGGTCCGGCTCGACCCCCTTGGAGAAGACGACCGCGTGCTCGGGCAATTCGAGGGCCGGCGCCAGCGCGGCCCCGGCCGTACCCCGCACGCAGTGCGCTGGCCAGCGCCCTCCGCGCTCGCGAAACGAGCAGTGACCCCTCGGATGCCAGTCCCTGGTGGCGAAGACGTGCACGCGGTTCGCGAGCGCCTTGCGGATGTGCCGGTTGAGCGCCGGGACGATCTCCTCGCTTCCGGGCACCTCGAGACTGCCGCCGCTCAGGAAGTCCTGCTGGACGTCCACGATGACGAGCGCGTCTCGTGGGCCGAGCGTCACTGGTACCGCGCTTCCCCGCTGCAGCCGAAGCGATCGACGAGCTCGCGAAACAGCTCGGCGTAGCGCTGATGAACCGCTTCCCCGAAGAGAGGGTCCGGCCGCGGCGAGAGCCGGGCCTGGATGAGCCGCCAGGCGTCGGCATCGAGCACATCGACGAGCGCGGGGAAGACGAGACTCTCTTCGAGCTCCATGTTGCGGCGCATCTCGGCCGTGTAGTGGAGCCCGACCGCGATGAGCTTCTTCCGCGAGACGGGCTCGTCACGGAGCGCCTGCTGGAGCGTCGCACGCAGCCACCCTCCGTCGTCGCCGATCCGCCGATGCTGCGCCTCGAGCTCGCCTCTCGCCGCCGCGATGGTGCGCGAGCGGTCGGCGACGGCCTCGACGGCGAGGTGCTCCTTGGCATGGTGGAACGCGTCGACGTAGTCCGTCATGTAGGTCATCGCGTCGGTCAGCAGGGTCTCGTCGACGTCGTCCCCCGAGCTCATGGCCGCGAAGTACGAGTCGAGCATCAGCAGGAGCAGGCCGATGTTGCGGTGCTCCCGGATCAGCTGATCGACGGCCGCCTTCGAGGCGGCCCGCTCGAGCTCCTGGACGTCATTCATGGGGGCGACGATGGAAACGTAGTCACCGCGTGCAGCGAGCGCTTCTGGGCGACATGCGCCGACGTGACGACACGGAAGACGCATTCGTCGCATCCGCCTCGCATCGGACCTCAGCCCGAAGCTCGAACCGTCGAGCGACGGACCCGCCGTACGCCGATCGGCGCGCGGCTGAGCGCGCCGACGGAACACCCGTTGCTCTGGGCAGCGCAACCATGCGCGCTTTCGGCTTTGCGAAGACGGGTGCCCTCCGTCCGGTCGCCTTGGGCGTCGTGGCAACAGCGCTCTCCTTGGGATGCGGCAGCGGCAGTGGCGGCCCGGGCAGCCCCAGCACGAAGGAGCAGACCGGTAGCGCGAAGGCCGCGATCACCAGCCGCGGCTTCACCGTGAACGGCTGCCAGGCGCATGGCGTGTTCGACATCACGTCGCCGCAGGCGATCGACTTCGTCGCGATGGACGGCTCCGACCTGACACGCGCGCAGATGATGCTCTACACGGTGGACGCCCGGAACGAGCAGTCCCAGGTCCACAAGACGGCGCAGCACGCGAGTCCGTCGATGCAGGCGCTCCTCGAAAGCGCCACGGCGCCGGCGGCCGCGCCGGTCAGAGTGCTCACCCTTCAATCGAGCGCCTTTCAGGCGGGCGGCTCCTCGACGAACGGCTCGACGTCCTCCATGCACATGTCCACGTCGACCTCGACGGCCATGACGTTCCAGCAGACGACGAAGAGCTCCGGATCGACGAACCAGGCGATGGCCGCTCACGGAGCTGGCGCGTCGGGCGTCTCGAACGCTTCGAGCGCTTCGAGCGCCGCGATGCTGGTGTTCGACGATCTCTCGCAGCTGGCCTCGAACCACATGGTGCTGGTGGTCGACGCGACGGCGAAGCAAATTCTCAGCACGCTCCACCTCTTCCAGGGGAGCAACGGCGTCGTCACCGCCGTCCAGAGCTTCCCGGTGACGGCAGCGATGTGCAGCGGCGTGAGCGCGAGCGTCCCGGCGATCGCGCCCGTGGCGATACCGCAACGCATGCCATGGAGTCCGGGGGGGAACGGGGGGGATTGAACGGG
>DASVWO010000521.1:0-6508 GCA_036393165.1 Polyangiaceae bacterium
GGAGCACGGGCGGGCGCTCCGGTGGCGCACGGTCATCGCCAACCATCGGCCGGAGGAGCTCGCCTTCATGTTCCAGCACCCGAGCGCGATCCTCGGGTTCGCCGATTCGGGGGCGCACATCCGCAACATGGCGTTCTACAGCCTCCCCCTGCGCGTGCTTCGTCTCGTGCGCGACCGAGAGCTCGCGGGCCGTCCGGTGATGCCGATCGAGCGGGCCGTACGGCGCCTCACCGGCGAGATTGCCGACTGGCTGGAGATCGACGCCGGACATCTGCGCCATGGAGACCGGGCAGACGTCGTCGTGGTCGATCCCCGGGCGCTCGACGAGCGTCTCGACGCCTACCACGAGGCGCCGATGGAGGGCCTCGGAGGCCTCGTTCGCATGGTCAATCGCAGCGACGGCACGGTGCGGGCGGTCGTGGTCAACGGACGCGTCGCTTTCGACGGGGCTTCGTTCGACGGCGATCTGGGACGCAAGACCGGCTTCGGTCAGTTCCTGAGGGCTGCGTAGATGGTGGCCACCCCGCGCAGGACGCAGGAGGAGCGGCGAGAGACGACGATCCGCAAGCTCCTCGATGCGGCGACCGAGGCGCTCATCGAGGACGGGTACGCCGCCGCGAGCGTGCAGAACGTGTGCGACCGCGCGGGCCTGTCGCAGGGGGCGCTCTTCCGGCACTTCGCCACGCGCGAGGAGCTCATGGTCGCCGTGGGGCACGACGTGGGGCAGCGGACGCTCGCGCGCTACCGCCGCGAGTTCGAGGCGCTGCGCTCGAAGGAGAAGCCGCTGGAGCTGGCGATCCGCCTGGTTCGCGATCGTTGCCGCTCGCGACTGAACCAGGCCTGGTACGAGCTCATGATCGCCGCACGCACCAGCCCGAGCCTTCGCAAGAAGCTGCAACCCGTGGCCAGGCAGTACTGGACGGACATCGTGCAACTCGCGGCGGGACTGCTTCCCGAGCTCCACGGCGCTCTGGGGGACCGCTTCCCGGTGCTGGTGTCGACGATCGTCGCCGTGTTCGACGGCGAGTCGTTGCACGGCTTCCTCCTGCCCGACCCGGGCACCGAGGAAGCGCGGCTCGAGATCCTGGGCGTGCTCGCCGGTGGGCTCAGCCGCCGTCGGCGAGGCGGTTCTGGATGATGGAGCAGATGGGGTTCGGGCTCGGGCAGCACAGGTCGAGGCCGCCGTTGGCGGCGTTGGCCTTGGTCGTGTGGATGCAGACGCGCGCGCCCTGCGACGGGTAGTAGTACGCCCAGAAGAAGCACATCTCGTCGTTGGCCGACTCGCCGAAGCTCACCGTCTGCGTCGTGGTGTTCGTCCAGTCGCAGGTGAAGGTGAAGCCGCCGCCCGACGGCACCTGAAACGGCGGGTTCGCCTGCACCGTCGCCGGCTCGCTCCACAGCCAGCCGGGCACGTCGTAGACCGACTTGCCGGTGTCCGTCGCGCTGTTCGCGACCGACACGGTCACGTTGGTGCCGAGCTTGTGCTCGTGACCCGTGATGGCGAAGAAGTTGACGCCCGCATACTCGGACGGCAGCTGGAAGAAGATGGGCCCGAGCGTCGACTTCGCGTTGGGCGGGATGGTGATGTCCGGATCGCCGATGAAGAGGAAGTCAGCCTCGTCCTTGAACGCCGAGTCGTCCATCGTGATGAAGTTCGTGGTCGCAGTGACGTAGACCGGAGTCGACAGCGCGTTGATGTAGTGCAGCTCGATGCGGATCATCTGGTTGGCGTCGAGCGTGAAGCCCACGCCGGACGGCAGCGTCAGCTCGTCGTCGTGCTTCTGCGTCACCATCAGCGTCGAGCCCTTGGCGGGGTCGAGCGTGTCGGTGAAGGGCACGCAGTCGAAGGGCGTCTTTTGCTCCTGCGTCTCGGCCGACTTGTAGACGATCATGTGATGCGAGCCGTTGCTCAGCACGTTGTGAATCGTGCCGACGTGGATGGGCGCGGGATTGCCGAGGCGCAGCACCACGCACTGCGTGTTCTCGACGCCGGGTTGGATGTTGCCCGGCGTGAAGGTGAGCGAGTACTGCGTGCCGGCGGCGACTGGAGCCGGCCCGGAAGACGTCGAGGAGTTGCCACAGGCGAGGAGCGCGCACACCGCGGCGACGAGAGCGGCGAGCAGGCGAGGGACGGCGTGAATCTTCATCCGGGACGCACATTATCGGCAGATCCCGGGGGCGGCTCGCTTCATCTGCGTCTCGCCAGCCGATTGGTCGGTCACTTGCCGACGCGCTTCTTCAGCTCCGCGATGTCCAGCTCGCATCGCTCGACGCGCGGGCGAAGGTCGTGTGACGCGCGCAGGACACCGTCCGTGCGCGTCAGGCGCACTTCGCCGTGCATTGAAGTCCGCGCGGGTCGGGCAGACGATGGTCCGGTGAAGCGCGAAGAGTTCGTGGCGGCATGGGCAAGGAGGCGGCGCCGACAAGTCTTTCTCTCGGGAACGGCGGCCGTCTTCCTGCTCGCTCTCGTGGCGATCTCGGGTGCCGGGTCGAGCGGGGCGAACGTTCTCCGGATGACGTTCCCGCCGATCATCATCGTCATCGCGGTGGCGTCTCTCTTCAACGCGCGCTGTCCGAGCTGCGGTCGCTTCCTCGGCTCCTGGATCTTCCTCTCGCCGCGCTGCCGCCGCTGTGGTGGTGGTTCAGAGCAGGCCGGGTGAAGGCACGAGCTTGACCTCGGGAGGGACCCATCCTACGTAGAATGATAATGAAAACTACGTACTCCGTGAGCGAGGCCCAGAGTCAGCTTCCGCGCCTACTCAAGGAGGTCGCGCGGGGCGAGCCGGTCTCGATCTCGCGCCACAACGAGACGGTCGCGTACCTCGTCTCGCGCGAGCGTATGGAGGCCATCGCCGAGACGCTCGAGATCCTGGGCAACCCGGACGCGATGCGTGCGATCCGCTCCCACCGCGCCGGCAAGATGAAGTTCGTCCCGCTGTCCGCCCTCGGCGAAGCGGACGAGTGAATGCGGGTCGAGCTGTCGCAGCAAGTCGTCGACTTCATCAAGCGACTGCCGCCGGAGCCGCGCACGCGACTCCGGCGCGCCCTCAGGGAGCTCGCGCGCGACAAGGGCGACATCGAGCCGCTCGAAGCTCCGCTCGACGGGTACTGCCGCCTGCGCGTCGGGGGCTACCGCATCATCCTCAGCTACACCGGTCGCGGGCGTGTGCAGTGCGTGTTCGCCGAACGGCGCAGCATCGTGTACGAGGTATTCGCCCTGGCGCTGCAAGCGGCCCTCTCGGGCGAGGATCGCGACTGAGTGCCCTGCCCGACGTCAGGGCGCGACCGAGTCGGGGATCACGCAGGAAGACAGATCGAAGAGCATGAACTCCAGCGCCTTCTCCTGCGGCGAGAGGTCCGAGCTCGCACAGCCGTTCGGCGGAGGCAGTGTGTCGGCCATCACTCCCGCCGCGTGCACGTCCCCGTAAGCGACGCGGCCGCAGTACGCGGGCGCGCCGCCGTCGGGTGCGGGCGGGGCATTCACGGGCGTGTCGAACGTGAAGAGCATCGCATCGCCGTTGCCGTCGTCCGTGAGCCAAGGCTGCGACGGGGCGTCCGACGTACCGACGGCGGCGTTGTACCGCGGGGTGAAGACGGGCAGCTCCATCGGGGGCGCTCCATCCACGCCGAGCGCGCCCACCACGCCGAGCCACTGGAAGAGCGCCTGGCCCTTGGCAAAGGGAAGCGCGCTCGGCGAATTGAGCGTCTGCACGATCTTGTCGTTCGACTGTGTCCCGAGGCCGCTGCCGGCGGCGCTCCACGTCGCGAGGTTCGATCCCCAGTCAGCGGGGGCGGAGTAGCTCTGTCCCGAGGTCAGCGGGCCGCTGAACCAGGCGTAGTGAAAGTGCGCGGCGTAGACGCGCCCGCCGGCGTTCACGTACTGCTCCAGCACCTGGGGATTTGCTGCATACGTCTCGCCGCCCTCGCACGAGAGGAACGTGACGTCGTACGGCATCAGGTGAGCCGCCGTGTCCCACAATGTCGTGGAGCTCCCCGGCGTGCCGGCCATCGTCGGATTCTCCGGCCGACCATCGGAGCCGGTGCCGCCCGGATCTCCCCCGGAGAAGAGGTGCACGTGGCCAGTCGTGCCGGTACCGGCGACGTACTCGGTCACCGGCAGACCGACGCGGTGGAAGAAGCACTCCAGCGTGTCCGCGGAGCCGGTGGAGACGGCGATGTCGGGCATGCTGTCGCCTGACTGCGACACGGTGGACGGAAGCGTGAGCGACTTGTCGGGTTGCGGGTTGTCCATGCAGGCCGTGACGTTGACGCTGAACTGCCTTCGCCACTTGCCGACCTGCACGACGAGGGGAACGGCCGAGCCGACCGGCGCATTCTGCAGGCTGAAGGTCCCGTCGGCGGCCGTGCGCGTGCTCACCACCATGCCGCTCCTGAAGAGCGCGGCGCAGTCGCATGCGTCCGCGCCGGTCGGCACGCCCTTGGGCAAGGGCTGCAGCGGCGTCGCGGGTACGAACACCGTGACCCCGTAGAGCGGGTTCTTCCCGGCCGGATCGTAGACCTTGCCGCTGATCGTCGTGGTGGGTCCGTTCGAGCACGACACGTTGCACTGCAAACCCGTGGGACAAGGCCCGCCGTCGGGACCGGGGCCGACGCCGCTCGAGCTGCCGGACATGCCGCTGCTCGAGCCAGCGCCGCTCGACCCACCGCTGCCCGAGCTGGCGCCGCTGCTCGACCCACTGCTGCTCGAGTTGGTTCCGCTGCTCGATCCGCCGCCGGATCCGCCGGAGCCCGATCCACCTGCCTCCATGGGGGCGCCGCACATCGCGTTGCTGCAGGAAAGCCCGTTGTCGCACGCGGCACCGTTGCAGCACGGCTGGCCGGCGGCACCGCACGGCTGCGACCCTCCCTCTCCGGCGTCGCTGCCGCCCGACGTCGCCGCGGGCTGACTCGAGCAATTGGATGCGATGGCGGCGGCACTGACGAGCGAGAAGAAAAGGCCCCAAGTCTTCTTCATATTCGAATTGGACGGCAGTTACCGCAGGTCCGCAAGGGAGACCCGTCCGGCATCACTGTCCGCACTGCTCGAACAGGAAGTCGGCCTCGAGGTCGCAATTCCCCGGTGGATCGCTGGAGAGAGTGGGCCCGGCGTTGGTGCACGAGACGTGGCCCCAGATCCGCCCCGCGGCTATCGGGGTCGAAACTGGCACGGGCTGCCCGCCGTAGACGTAAGTCAGCGTGCAGGGGTTCTCCGAGTACCCCAGGGCCCCGCCTCCGCCAGCGATGGAGACGGCGAGAGCCTGGCCGCCAAACGCTGCCACGGTGTCCGGGCCGATCGTCAGCGAACCGCCCAGAGGGCCGCCCACCTGGGCGCTCAATTGCAGTTCGAAGCCGCCGCCGTTCGGGTGGACCGTGCACGACACCGAAGCGACGCCGCCCCCCGCGTTGGCTCCGTTCTGCACGGTGGCGGGATGACCGGCGCTGGCCGTGCCGAGTGCGAACACGGTGCTCGTCATCTTGGCCGAGCACGAGCCGGACGGCCCTGGCCCGAGCGTCGCCAGGACGTACGCATCCGGGCCACTCCCGCCACTGCTGGTCGCGGCACTGCCTCCATCGAGGCCACTTCCACCCGGGCTCGAGCTGCCGCACGCCAAGAGCAAGAATGCGGCGAGGATCCATCCCCGCATGCCGTCGAGCTTAACACTCGGTGGATCCCGGGCAACGCCGCGGGACGTCGAGAATCAACGGCGGGATGGTGAGGGGCGCTGTCAGACCCGCGAGGCTCGCGGCGAATGCCCTTTCCGAAAGGAGAAAGGCATGGGCACGACCCGATCGCGTGGTGTGCCAACGATGTTGTCTGGGGCGCGAACACCCGATCGGACCGTCAGCTGTATTCAGAGCTCCCGCGTGGTAGGCACGACAATAGGGGTCCGCAGCATGGGGGCAGAGCATCGCCAGCGGTTCCTCGTCGTGGACGATGAGCCCCTCGTGGTGCGGTCCCTCAGGACCACGCTGCGCCGGCGTGGCGAGGTCGTTGCCGCCGGCTCTCTCGCGGAGGGGCGCAAGGCCATGGCGAGCCATCCGACGTGGGATGCGCTGCTCACCGATCTGCGACTCCCCGACGGCTCCGGGCTGGAGCTCGCTGCCGACTTCCGTCGCCTGTTCCCGAACATCCCGGTGCTGGTCCTGAGCGGCCACGTCGAGGGCGACGCCGCCAACGCGGCGTTCGATCTCGGCGCCGAAATCATGGGCAAGCCCTGCGATTCGGCGCGCATCTACGAGTTCCTCGACGGGTGCCGGCGACACGTGCGCCGTCCGCCGTCGAGCGCGCCGGCGCCGAGCGACGGTGCCAACGAGACGCTCGAGGAGACGATCGCGCGCCTTCGGTCTCTGCTCGAGCGTCCCTCCGAGGCTCTCACGCGTTACGCCGTGGGCTCGATCATCGCGCGCCTTAAGCGAGAGCCGCACGGCGCCGGAGCCGTGCAGGCGGCGGCCGAAGCACTCACGGAGGATCTGGCCAGCCTCTATCGATGCGCGAAGGTCGCCGACC
>DASVWO010000522.1:0-4421 GCA_036393165.1 Polyangiaceae bacterium
AGGTTCGTGTTGCTCAGGGTGACCTGGTTCTGCGTGAACGCGAACAGTCCGAACAGGCGGTCGGCGCCGAAGATCAGCTGTCCTTGATCGCCGAATTGCGCGCCTCCGGCCTGCTGGGCGCCGGCAGGAGAAGCGACGAGAAGGGCGCCGATGGCGACGCCGAGGGTGGTGAGTCTTCGCAGCATGGGAGAAGACCTCCTTACCAGCGCGAATCTAGACACTGCCGGCGCGCGAGTCGAGCTTGGAAAATCAACCTCGGATGCGGTCGATGAGCAGCGGCCTGTGAGGCGGAGGGGCATCACCGATGGCAAATGCGCTTGCCACCCGCTCGGCGATGCTCGACGACGCAGCGTTTTTCGCGCGCACGCGGATTCGGGCCAGCGGCTGGCCGCGCGTGACGCGCGCCGACGGTTTGGCCTCGACGAGGATGCCGACGGCGTGATCGACGCTCTGGTCGGCGCGTGTGCGGCCTGCACCCATGGCGACGCCGGCGAGCCCGATGTCCAGGGCATCGGCGCGGGTGACGAAGCCGTCGCGAGGGGAGGGGACGACGATTTCCTCGGGCGCCACCTCGAGGCGCGAGCGATCGGCGACGACGCGTGGGTCGCCGCCCTGCGCCGCGATCATCCGCTCGGCGGTGCGGGAGGCGCTGCCGTCGGCGATCGCGGCCTTCATGCGCGCGCGGGCGGCGTTCTCGTCGGGGGCGACGCCGGCGAGTCGGAGCATCTCGGCGCCGAGCTGCATCGTGCACTCCACGAGGTCCGCGGGCCCGCTGCCCGCGAGCACGTCGAGGGCCTCGGCCGTCTCGACGGCGTTGCCGACGGCGACGCCGAGGGGGGACTCCATGTCGGTGAGCAGCGCCGAGACGCGCTTGCCTGCGTGCGTGCCGACGCGCACGAGCGCCTCCGCGAGGGCGCGCGCGCGGGAGAGATCCTTCATGAAGGCGCCACGGCCCACCTTCACGTCGAGCACCAGCGCGTCGATGCCTTCGGCGAGCTTCTTGGAGAGGATCGACGCGACGATGAGGGGGATGCACTCGACGGTCGCCGTCACGTCGCGGAGCGCGTAGATGCGCTTGTCGGCGGGGGCGATCTCGGCGGTCTGGCCGATCATGCAGCAGCCGACGTCGCCGACGATGCGCGCGAAGTCTTCGGCGGACATCTGGGTGCGGAAGCCGGGGATGGCCTCGAGCTTGTCGAGCGTCCCGCCGGTGTGTCCGAGGCCGCGCCCGCTCACCATGGGAACGGGGACGCCGCAGGCGGCGACGAGCGGCGCGAGGCAGATGGACACCTTGTCGCCGACGCCGCCGGTGGAGTGCTTGTCCACCTTCACCCCGGGGACGCCGGAGAGATCGAGCACGCGGCCGCTGCGCAGCATCGCGTCGGTGAGGGCGACGGTCTCGTCGTCGTCGAGGCCGCGGAAGTAGACGGCCATGAGCCAGGCGGCCATCTGGTAGTCGGCGAGCTCGCCCCGGCCGAGGGCGCCGATGAGGGTGCCGATTTCCTCCCGGGAAAGCGCCTCGCCGTCGCGCTTGGCCGCGATCATCTCGACGAGGGTGCGCATCCGAGCCGATAGGCTTACACCGCGGCGGGCGGCGTTGCTATCGTTCGCAGACGATGACGCGATCTCTGTCTGGTCTGGTAGCCGCCGTGTGCCTCGTGGGGGCGTTTGCTGCGTGCTCGAAGGACGAAACGACTACGCCTGGCGCGTCGGCGACGGGGTCGGCGGCAACGTCAGCGACGGCGTCGGCGACAGCATCGGCGGCACCGTCAGCGTCAGCGGCAGCGACCGATTCGGCGACGGCGGCAGCGTCGGCGTCCGCGGTGCCTTCGGCGACGGCGAGCGCCGCACCGACCCCCACGGCAAGCGGGAGCAGCAAGCCGGCGGCGAGGTGCGGGGACAAGCCGCTCCCGCCTTGCCCGCTCTACGCGTGGATGAAGGCGAACACGTCGGCGGCCATGAGCTCGCAGGACTTCGACGCGCTCGCCACCGCGCTCACCAAGGCCGCCACGTTCGCGCCCGCGGGGTACACCAACTGGGCATCGATCGCGCGGGACGGGGCGGATGCCGCGAAGGCGCAGAGCCTCGACGGGGTCAAGGCGTCGTGCCGCGGGTGCCACAACCAGTACAAGGACCGCTACAAGAAGGAGATGCGCGACCGGCCCATTTGAGTGTGTCGCGGGGCCCCTCCCCCGCTGCTCCTGAGGTCTCATGCCCCTGCGTCCCATCCCTCGGCACAAGGTTCTGCACGCCGGAAGGTCGCCGGGGAAGTTCACGCAGAGCAGGCGGCTCGATCTGCTGCGCGAGACGCTCGAGACGCACGCCGGGGGCTTCACGCTCGACGACCTGGCGGCGACGCTCAAGGTGTCGACGCGGTCGGTGCGCCGGTATCTCAAGGAGCTCGGGCTGGTGACGGAGCTCGAGGGCATCGAGATCGCGCCCGGTGCCGAGAAGCTGTGGCGCATCAAGCCGAGCGAGCGCGGGCGCGCCGTCAACCTGCGGCGCGCACAGGCCTACGGGCTTCTGGCGGCGCGGCGGGTGTTCGAGGTGCTCAAGGGGTCGGCGCTCTTCGACGAGATCGATCTCGCCCTGCGCCAGGTGGAGCAGGTGGCGCACCGGCCGGCGACGCGGACGGGTGTGCGCGGGGACGTGGCGTCGGACACGACGCGCCTCGAGGACCGCTTCGCCTACGTGCCCGCCGTCGCGCGCGCGTACGCCAACCGCGCGGAGGACGTGGACGCCGCCTTCCAGGCCGTCGCCGACATGACCGTGCTCCGCTTCCGCTACCGCGAGCCGGGAGGCGACGGCACGAGCGCGCGCGGCGCGAGGCTGACGACGCATCCCTACGCGCTCGTCCTGCACGAGGGGGCCATCACCTGCATCGCGCGCGACGTCGAGCACCGGACCACCCGCGCGTTCCTCTTCGACCGCATGAGCGAGCTCCTCACCCACGAGCAGGAGCGGTTCGCGCTGCCCGAGGACTTCGCCCTCGACGAGTGGCTGCACGGTGACTTCGGCGTGGCGCGCGCGTCAAAGTCGCTCAAGGTCATGGTGGAGTTCGACGCCCGCGTGGCCGACGCCGTGCGCGTCCGGAAGGTGCATCCCTCGCAGCGCCTTGCCTCCGCTCCAGACGGAAGACTGCGCGCCTCCCTGGCGGTGCCCGCCAGCCCCGACGTCGTGGCCCGCGTGCGCGCCTGGGTGCTCGGGTTCGGCTCGGCCGCGCACGTGCTCGAGCCCAAGGATCTGGCCGACGAGGTGGCGCTCGAGCTCCGACGTGCCGCATCGCGGTACGGCGCGTAGTTGCACGTTGCGCTACCTCATGGGAAAAGGCACGCCCTGACCATGTCCTCCCAGCCTCTTCCGATCGTCCAGCAGCCGCAGCACGGCGCCTCCCAGGAGCAGCCCATCGTCGCCAAGAAGCCTCCGGTGGGTCCGGAAGCGCTGCGTCACAAGGACCTGCGCCGCGGTACGTGGTGGCAGAAGATCCCCGCGTACAAGGCGGTCGACGAGGCGACGTTCCAGGACCACACGTGGCAGGCGAAGAACTCGATCACCCGCGTCGACAAGCTCGTCCAGACCATCCAGGACCTGGTGCCGGCCGGGTTCGTCGAGGACCTCGAGAGCGGCATGAAGCGCGCGCCGATGAGCGTGCGCGTCAGCCCGTACCTCGTGTCGCTCATCGACTGGGAGCACCCGTACGAGGATCCGGAGCGCATCCAGTTCTTCCCGGTGGCCTCGCGCCTGCTCGACGACCATCCGAAGCTCGGGCTCGACTCGCTGCACGAGCAGGCGGACGCGCCGGTGCAGGGGCTCACGCACCGGTACCAGGACAAGGCGCTCTTCCTCCCGCTCGACACGTGCCCGGTCTACTGCCGCTTCTGCACGCGGTCGTACGCGATCGGTCTCGACACCGACGAGGTCGAGAAGGTCCACATGCGCCCCAACGAGGAGCGCTGGAAGCGCGCGTACCAGTACATCGCGTCGCGGCCCGAGCTCGAGGACATCGTGGTGAGCGGCGGCGACGCCTACCAGCTGCGCGCGCAGCACATCCAGGAGATCGGCGAGGCGCTCCTCGCGATCCCCAACGTGCGGCGCATGCGCTTCGCCACCAAGGGCCCGGCCGTCATGCCGATGAAGATCCTGACGGACGACGCGTGGCTCGACGCGCTGACGGGCATCGTGGAGAAGGGCCGCAAGCTCAAGAAGGACGTGGTGCTCCACACGCACTTCAACAACCCGAACGAGATCACCGGCATCACCGAGGCGGCGATGGGGCGCCTCTTCGAGCGCGGCATCATGACGCGCAACCAGAGCGTGCTCATTCGCGGCGTCAACGACAGCCCGGAGACGATGGCGCTGCTCGTGCGGCGCCTCGGGTTCGTCAACGTGCACGCGTACTACGTCTACGTGCACGACATGGT
>DASVWO010000523.1:0-7722 GCA_036393165.1 Polyangiaceae bacterium
TCATGCACGTCCCGAGCACGGCGCTCTGGACGGCCAAGGCGCAGATGCAGCTCGGTCTCCTCGTCGAGGCGCGCGACACGATCGCGGCCATGCGCCGCATGCCCGAGCAGCCGAACGATCCGAAGCCCTTCAAGGACGCGCGCGCCGAGGCGATCAAGCTCGACGACCAGCTCGCGCCGCGCGTGGCCGCGCTCACGATCGTCCTCAAGGGGGCGCCGCCCGGAGACGGCGCGTCGATGACCATCGACGACGTCCAGGTGCCGGCGACCGCCGTGGGGCTGCCGCGCTCCGTCGACGCGGGCCATCACGTCGTCGCCATCAAGTCGCCGACGGCGCAGGGGCAGGCCGAGGTCGACGTCAAGGAGGGCGAGCAGAAGCAGCTCGAGGTGAACCTCGACGCCATCGCCGCGCCGCCGCCGCCCCCGACGACGACGGACCAGCCGCCTCCCCAGACCGAGGAGCCGCCGGCGCCGGTGCGCTCGCACGCGCCCACGGCGCTCACGTGGATCGGCATCGGCCTCGCCGGTGCGGGCGCGATCGCAGGCGGTATCACCGGCGTCATGTCGATGCAGAAGACCTCGACGATCAAGAACGACTGCGCCAACAACACGTGCGGCCAGTCGGATTACGCGACGCTGGACTCCGCGAACACGCTCGCCCTCGTCTCGGACATCGGCTTCGGCGTCGCCGGCGCAGGGGCGATCCTCGCGGTCGTCACCCTGCTCGTGGGGCACGACGAGGCGCCGGCCGCGTCGGCCCCCGCGGAGGAGACGCCTGCGCCTGCGACCGCGCCACCCGATCAGCCGCAGTCACGCCTGCACGTCGTCCCGTGGCTCGGGCTCGGCACCGCCGGCTTGACCGGCACGTTCTGATCGCGAAGTCGTGCTAGAACGGCCGCGCCGTGCGGCACTTGCTTTCTCGGCTTCCCATCTTCCTCGTCGCTCTGGCCGGTTGCAGCTCGACCGACTCGGGCACCCTCCAGCTCGTCACCGGGCCCGAGACGGACGTGTTCTCCGCGTCGCCGCAGCCGACGACGCTCAAGGTCATCGCGCTCGACTCGAGCAACAGCCCGACGACGCTCGCCACCGCAACGCTCCCCACGTCGTCGATCGACCTGGGCCAGCAGGACGAGAATGCGGTCGCGACGCTCGCCGTCGAGGGCACCGATTCGAGCGGCGCGCAGGTGGTCTACGGCGCCTCGCTGCCCGTGCAGTACGGCGCCCTCGCGGGGGCGACGCTGCCCATCTTCGTCCAGCGCACGAACGAGTTCGCGCGGCTGCCGAGCCCCCCGAACGACGCGCGCCGGAGCCCGACGATGGCCATCATCGGCGAGCGCTTCCTCGTCGTCGGCGCCGGCTCGGGTCCGAGCGACCCGCTGTCGACGCAGATCTACGACTTCGCCTCGCTCGGTCCGCTCGACTCGCCTCCGTCGCTGCCGCGCGTCCCGCTCTCGATGCCCGTCGTCGGCACGGTGGCGCTCCTCATCGACGGCTCGGGCGCGACTTATTACGACTTCGCGCAGGGCACCGGCGCGGACACGACGCCTCCCGACAAGACGTACGCCTTCGGCGACGTCGCAGGTGGACAGGTCGTCTACGACGGCATCCAGGGCGACGGCTACGACGGGTGGGTGTTCGTCGTGGGGGGCACGCGCACGAGCGGCTCTCCCACCGCCGCGGTGCTCGCCATCAACACCAACGACTCGAGCAACGCCAGCTACCCCACGGGCAACCTGCACTGGCTGTCGCTGACGGCTCCGCGCCAGGGAGCGACGGCTACTTACGTGAGCGGCCGCGGCCTGGTCGTGACCGGCGGAAGCGCCACCGCGGCAGGCGTGGAGATCCTGGCGCCGATGCAGACGACCGGATCGGCCCTCCCCTTCCCGCCCGACGCGACCATCGGAGCCAGCAGCAGCGCCTTCGGCCACGATGCGTCGCACGTCCTCGTGGCCGGGGGCCTCACGCCGACGGGGGCAGACGCGGGCGTTCGCAAGCTGGACCTCGGGTGCGGATCCAACTGCGGCGTCATGGGAACCGACAGCTGGGGTTCTCTCCCTACCCCACTGGGCGACTCGACGACGTTCGTGCTCCCGGGAGACACGACCGCCCTCGTCATCGGCAACGCCCTGCCCAGCGGCGCGACGCACGCGTTCGTCGTGGACTCGGCGTCGTCCGGCAAGCCCACCGAGCTGCAGACCAAGGTGCCGCACTCGAACGCGCGCGCGATGATCTCGCCGACGGGCACGGTGGTCCTCTACGGCGGCGCCACCGAGATCGAGTCGTTCACGACTCCGCAGAGCTTCTAGAGCTTCGTGATCGGCAGCGCGCGGTAAGAGAACACCGCCGGCGCGGTGAACTGGAGCGACCACACCGGCTGCCCGTCGAGGATCTCGCTCGCCGCCGGCAGCACGTCCATCGTGAGCCACCCGCCCCACCCGATGACGTAGCGCGACGTCCCCGTCGGCACGACCGATCCCATGAAGGCGGTGGGGGCCTGCATCGTCGGCTTCTCGTAGATGACGTCGAAGTTGACGATCTTGTGGTTCACCTGGTCGAGCGTGAGCTGCAGCGCGCGCGACTGGTGCAGGTTGTTCCCGTTGTCGAACACGGTCATCGTCCCGTCCGCGTGCATGCGCGCGTGGTGCTGGTGCGAGAAGACCTGCTCGGGCTGCAGCCCGAACTGGTCCTCCTTGCCTCCCAGCGTCCAGATGGTCGCGGCGGTCTTGCGGTCCACCTTCACGATCGCGTTCGCGTGGCGGAAGGAGAAGACGAAGTTGCCGTCCGACGGATCGACGTCGATCGAGTTGAGGTGCAGGTAGTCCGAGATCGTCGTCGGCCCGAACTGGCAGTTCGTCGGGTCGTCGCAGTCGGCGTAGAGCGACCAGTCGTTCGCGCTGTCCCACTCGAAGACGACCTGCCCGTGGTCGATCTCCTGCACCAGGCAGCTCATCACCGGCGCCTGATTGCTCCAGGCCGGGTTGAACTCGTGCATGTCGATGGTGCGCTGCAGGTACGACATGACGACGTAATGCTGGTCGCCGAGCACCATGAAGTCGTGCGCCTCCGCCGGCAGCGCACCGTGCTCCGCGTGGGGCAGCATCTGCACCTGCGCGATCTCGTGGAACTGCGCGTCGAACACGTGCGCCGCGCCGAGCGTCCACCCCAGCATGTTCGCCGTGCCGGTGACGGCCGAGTAGACGTTGCCCGTCGACAGCACGTGCTGCTGCAGGTCCTCGACGGACTGCTGCGGGTACGACCGGTACCAGAGCGGCGCGCCGGAGCGGTCGATGACGAGCAGGTACGTGAAGCCCGGTGCGAGCAGGATGTCCTCGTCGCCCGCACCCGCCGTCTTCGTCACCGTGTACGCCGGCATGTCCGTCGGCACGTAGTTGACCTTGTACGCGAGCGACGACTCACCCGACGTGACGACCACGGTGATGTCCTCGCCTGGCTGCAGCGTGAGCGAGGCCGCCTTGCCGCTCTGCGCCGGTACGCCCTGGATGGTGACGGTGGCCAGCGGATCGTTCGTCGTCGCGGTCACCTGGATCGGCTCGAGGCTGGTGAGCGACGTGATGTTGTAATCCGAGCCGCCCGGCGCGAACTCGGGGACGAGCGAGCCGGTAGACACGACCAGGTTTCGCAGCGTCGCGTCTCCGGAGCCCTTCGGGACCGAGGAGCTACTCCCGGGCCCCCCCGGAAGCGGGACTTCGGACGCGGACGAGCACCCCGCGGCGAGGGCCGAAATCGTCACCAGAGCGCTGCGCCAGGAGCCCCAGATCACCGGCAGTCAGGCCACTCTAGCACCCGGTTTGTCCCGTGCAGCCGGGGAACCGTATGATTCCAAGGTGGACAAGAAGTTGCTGCAGACCCAGTTCTCGATGCAGGCGACCGACCTGGCCGAGAGCTTCCGCAGCACCGTGGGCCGCCTGCGCGTGGGGCCGTACGCGTACGCGCCGGACATGACGTCGCCCGAGGGACCCTCCACGGGGGGCGGTGTTCAGGCTCTGCAACATCTGCGTCTCGTTCCACCCCAGAGCAACATGCCGACCCTGGTCGTCGGGCACGTGAACCCGCGAGACCGGGTGGCGCAGCTCAGGACGCTCGAGCACGTGGACGCCATCTGCCGGGAACGGTTCAAGCTGGGCGCCCCGCTCGACGCGGCGCAGTACCAGACGTTTCTCCAGTCGACGCAGGGCTTCCTGGCGGCTTGCGGGATGCAGGTGACGTTCGAGACGCCTCCGACGGACCTCCTGGCAAAGGGTGGCGGCGCCGCAGCGGCTCCATCGATGGCCCCACCCAAGAGCAACGCGGGGCTCGCGCTGGGCTTCCTGGGCGGGCTGCTGATGCTGGCGTTGCTGGTCGCCGGGATCGCCTGGTACGCGCTCAAGAAGTGACGACGACGTCGGCGAGCGGCGCGACGGCATGCGCCCCCGGCCACACCACGCTTCGCACGATGAACCCCGTGCCGCTCACCACGGCGCCCGCGCCCACGACCGACGCGTCGAGCACAACGTCGGGGCCGACGCGGGCTCCCGGTCCGACCCATCGGTCGAGGCCGCGCGCGCGGAGCCATGCGACGTTCGCCGCGAGGTAGGTCGGGACCGTCCCGATGTCCTCCCAGGGCGCGTCGAACAGCACCGCACGCACTTCCTCGCCGCGCGCGAGCGCCGGGACGAGCACGTCCTCGACGAGCCCCCCCGACGCGGGGAGGCGCGCGCGCAGCGCCCGGCCGAGCACGTGGATGCCGAGGAAGTCGCCCCCGGTGGCCTCGGCGCCGAATCGCTCGTGGCGCAGCCGCACGACTCGCCCCTGCGCGTCGAGACCGACCGGACCGCGCCCTGCGGGCAGCGGCTGCACGAGCAGCGTCGCTTGCGAAGGCGCCTGGTGCTCGGCGACGAGCGACGCCACGTCGACGTCCGCCAGGATGTCCCCGTTCCACACGAGGACGTCGCCGTCGCCGAGCAGCGGTGCGGCGCGCGCGATCCCCCCTGCCGTGCCGAGGAGCTCCGTCTCCTCCGAGAGCGCGACGCCCGCGCCCGCGCCGAGCCCCGCGACGAACGCGCGCACCTGATCCGCGTGATGATGCGCGTTGACCACGATGCGCGTCGCGCCCGCGGCGCGCAGGCGGTCGAGCACGTGCGCGAGCGCCGGCCGGTCGCCCACGGGCACCAGCGGCTTCGCGCAGTGCTCGGTCAGCGGCCGCAGTCGCGTCCCCAGGCCCGCGGCGAGCACCATGACCGGCAGCATCGTTGCCGCCGTTAGTCTAGCGCGCGCTTCGCGCCGTCGGCTCGCCTTCGGCGAGACCTCAGGTCCCCCGTCACGGATTGCGCACGCAGTTGTACGTGAGCGTCACCGTCGGCCCCATGTCGACGATCTCGAAGTCCGTCGCCTTGATGCCGAAGAGCATGTGCGTGTCGAAGTTGAGGCTCGCCCACTTGTGCGTCGTGAACTGGTCGTTCTGCACCATGAGCGGGACGTTGCCCCCGTCCGAGAGGAACATGCCGTACGTCTGCAGCGCCTTCGCGATCACCTGCGCGGCGCCCGTCGGCAGCGACGAGACCGGATAGCTCGCGCGAAGACGCATGCGCACGCCGTACGGCGGCATGTTGGCGCCGCCGCTCGGACCGCCCGCGTGCGACGCCGGATGCACGTAGACGCCGGCGCGGATGCGCGGGTTGGGCAGCGCGAAGCGGATCGCGTGCGTCACGGCGCCGGAGGCCACCTCGTCGGCGTCCGGGAGCATCGCCGACATCGGGAAGCCGGCGGCATCGGCCGAGGTGCACTGATCGCCGCGCAGGTTGTCCGGATACGTCTTCGAGAGATCCCAGAGCACGCCGCAGCCGCCGACGATGCCGGAGCCCATCGAGGTCGCCTGGTAGATCTCGTAGAGCGTGTGCGTGGGGGGATACGCGATGAGCAGGTGACAGTCGTTGTTCGCGACGTCGCACGTGTAGTTCGTCTGCCCTTCGATGGCGCCGTTCGCGGGCAGCGGCAGCATCGAGAACGTGTCGCAGTCGGGCGTCGGGTAGCTGGCGGCCGGGTAGAACGGGACCATCGGCGTCGACGCGTCGGCATGGAGCACGACGAGGCTCGTGTCGATCTGGAAGTTGCCGCTCGTGCCCCAGCCGCCGGCCGCCTCGAGGGCGCTCGTGATCGTCGCCGAGCTGGGATCGACCGGGTCGCACGAGACGTCCTTGGTCCACGCGTTGTTCGCCGTGAAGACGCCCGCGCCATAGGAGCCGCAGCCACCCGCGTCGCCGCCGCTCGATGACGACGAACCGCCCGAGCCGGAGGAGGAGCTGCTGCCCGAGGAGGACGACGATGCGCCGCTCGAGGAGCCGCTTCCCGACGAGCCGCTGCTGCTGCTGCTCCCCCCGTCGTCGCCGGTCGTCTGCCCGGAGCTCGTCGTCCCCTGGCTGCCGGAGCCGCAGGCCGCGGCCAGCCCGATGGACGCGAGAATCACTGCCTCTCTTCGCATGTTGCCCGTTCCCTGGATTCGCCCCACCCCACGGTACCGTCCGCCTCCGGCGAGGTCGATGTAGGTACGGTCGTTGAATACGGAAGCGGGGCGGGCGTCCCACCGTGAAAGAAAGCGCCCACCTGCCACGAACCGAGAAGGAATGGTGCCCGCCATGAGTCACGTCCGCACGCCCACGGCCACCCTCGCCGCCCTCGCCTTTCTCGGTGCGTCGACGCTGGGCCTCTCGTCCGCACGCGCGCAGGACACGCAGGCGCCCCCTGCCCCGCCGCCTCCGCCCGCTCCCGTCGCCGCCGCGCAGGAACCGGCACCGGTGGCGGCCGTGACGGTGGACGCAAGCCACGACGACGACGACAGCTCCACGCTGCGCGTGTGCAACGGGCTGCACCGCAACGGGCCGCGCGATCGCGAGACGGAGACTGGGCTCTCGGTCGGCTGCCCCGAGGCCGTGGGGCTGCGCGGCAGCGAGGCGCACGTCATCGGCGCGAGCGCCAGCGAGGGCGCGGGCCTCATGTTCTACGCCGGCGGCGAGGAGTTCGGGCACCGCGGCCGTTACTGGAGCTCGCGCAACACGTACGACCTCGCGCTCGGTGGCGGCGCCGCGGGCCTCGAGGGCATGCTCTCCGGCTCGCTCGCATACGGCTTCCGCGCGCCCGTGCTGCCCGACGAGGGCCCCGTGATCCGCGCGGCGGCGTCCGGGTACATCATGGGCGACGACGCCTTCTACGCTTCGGTGCTCGAGCTGCCGCAGGTGCAGCTCGGATGGCAGTGGTCGCACGGGCACGCGGTCATCGAGCTCGCGGCGACGACGGGCGTCGTCCTCACGGGTCGCTTCCGCGCGGGCGACGCCGAGACGCGCCAGATGGGCCACGGCTTCGCCTTCGGCGGCCACGCGTCGCTGCAGGTCCCGTGGGTACGCATGTCGCTCGAGGCCGAGCAGCTGCCGTCGTACGACTCGCTCTCGGCGCCCGTGAACGTCGGGCGGGGCACCCTCTGCGCCGTCGCGTACCCGATGGCCATCTGCGCCGACGCGCGCGCCGAGCAGACGCGGGCCATGGTGGGCACGAGCGAACCGCTCGTCACCGCCGCCTACGCCGGCATCACCCTGGGCTTCACCGGCAGCAACTGATCTCTTCTTCCCCTTGAGGAAGAGCGTCGATCCCTTGAGGAAGAGCGTCGATCCCTTGAGGAAGAGCGTCGATCCCTTGAGGAAGAGCGTCGATCCCTTGAGGAAGAGCGTCGATC
>DASVWO010000524.1:0-6288 GCA_036393165.1 Polyangiaceae bacterium
CTCGGCCATCGCCGCGCTCGGATCGACGCGGGCGATCGCGTCGACGGGACAGGCGCGAACGCACGCGGCGCCTCCGGGCAGCTCGCGACAAGCGTCGCACTTCACCGCGACCGTCGCCGACGCGAGCGGCAGGCGACGAAGTGCGTCGGGCGCGCGAGGGGCCATCTGCACGGTGCCCCAGGGACAGGCGCGCACGCACTGCCCGCAGCCGATGCACAGCTCCTCGCGGACGAACACCTGCCCGGCCGCGTCGCGCCCGATGGCCCCCGTCGGACACTCGAGCATGCACGCGGGGTGCTTGCAGTGCTGGCAGCTTCCCGGGACGACGAGCGCGCGACGCGAACCGTCCGACGGATCACGCACCGTGACCTTCTCGCCGCGGCGCAGGAGCCGCGAGACTCCGTCGGCGTGCGCGTCGGCGCAGGCCCACGAGCAATGGCCGCAGCGGACGCACGCGTCGTCGTCGATGACGAGCATCGACCCGGCCACCGCGAACCGCCACAGGTCGCCCATCACGTGGCGCGTCTCGTTCGGCGGAGGCTCCGCCGGGGCAACGCGGCTGATCCGGCGAAGCCCCTCGCGGCCACCGCGCACGCTGCGCTCGAGCACCTCGCGACGGAACGCCAGGAGCCACGACGGCCCGCTCGCACGCGCGCTCCACGCGTGGGGTGCACCGGCGAGCACGCCGGGGTCCAGCACGACGTCACCGCGCGAGAGCACCGCACGCGCTCGAGGTCGCCCGTCCTCCGGCACGAGCAGCTCGATCATGCCGTCGGCGAGCACGAAGACGTGCGTCGCCGGATCCCCCGCCTCGAAGAGCACCTCGCCACGCGCGATCTCCCGGTGCTCGGCCTGCGATGCGAGGTCCCGCAACGCGTCGCTCGATTCCACACGGGCGAGGCCCGAGGCGAGGAGCGCGTCCGCAGCCGCCGACCGCCTGGCAGCGCGCGTGAGCACATCGAGACGGCCCGGCTCGTTCCGCTCCGACAGCCGGCGGTACACCGCTGCCGGCACTTCCATGATCACCGCGTCGGTGACGCAACGTGCTTCGTTGCCACGCGCGGCGCCGACCCGGACGACGGCCTCGGTGCCCAGCGCGTCGCCCGCACCCGCACGGCGAAGCGCGCTCGCGCCTGCATCGCCGCGTCGCACCGCGCGCACCTCCACGAGTCCCTCGGCCACGACGAAGAAGCCGTCGGCCGCGTCGCCCACCGCGAAGACACTCTCGTCGCGCGCGAAGCGCTTCACGCGACCCGCCGCTTCGAGGGTCGCCCGCGCACCGACGTCGAGATCGCGCAGCCACGGAGAGCGCCAGACGACCGGCGGGACGTTCATGGCACCGTGAGCTCCGTGCTCGCGAGCTCCACGGGGTCGTCCCGTTCGAGCATCGACTCGACGACCTGCGGGCCGCTCGGGCGCTTGCCGGCGCGCGACTGCTCGCGCTCGTAGGCGGCGAACGCGCGCACCAGGTAGGGAGGAAACGGGCGGAAGAGCAGCCGGGCCCGGACGTGGAACGGTGGTGCGCGACCGGCCGTCGAGAGCTCGTACACGTAGGTGAGCGGCACGCCCGGCGGCGCAGAGCGCGTGTCCAGGATGGCGTCCGGCGCCTTGACGACGCCGCGGTCGGCGTCGAGCGCGCCGACCGGGAAATACGTCTCGAAGAGCGCGGCGTCGCCGTCGAGATTGGAGCGGCACTCGCCCGTGTCGATGTCGTAGGCGCCGTCGGCGAACCGATCGGCGCGCGAGAAGCCTTGCCCCGCGACGGGCTGGCACCGGCCCGACGCGTCGATCTGACCGATGCATCGCACGCAGCGCTGGAAGCCGTTCTGGAGATTCAGGAGCCCGCGCCCGACGAAGTGGGTCCCGCCGAGACGCGGGTCCGGCGACCACACAGGCACGTCGGGGCCGTCGGCGACCTCGGCGCCGAAGAGGCCGACCGGTCGGCCCGCCCCGTCGATGGGAGCGTCACCGGCGGTCACGCGCAGGAAACGCTTGTCGGCGAGATCCGCGTCGGGCCTCTCCAGCGCGCCGACCTCGTACACGACGGAGCCGCGACCGTCGGTCACGCGCAGCTCCACCCAGGTCTCGCGCTCCTGGCTGAACCCCGCGGGCACGCGGTGGCCGGCCCCGATGTTCTCCAGGACGACTGGGACCTCGAGCGTCGCGCCGGCGCGGCGAGCGTCACCCAGCTCGAAGCGGAACGTGCGCCGGAGCAGGAGCTCGCGTCTCGCGCGCAGCCCCAGCGGGACGCCCGCGTCGTCGAGACCAGGGTCGTCGACGAGCGCCTCGGGGAGCTCTGGTGAGAGCGGCAGGTCGACGCTCGTGAACCAGTGCGAGGCGACCGGGACCCTCCGCGTGGAGGAAGGAGCGACGAGCCCTTGCGCGTACTCGCCCGGCGCCCGCGCTTCGAAGTGCGTTCCGGACCGGCACCCCTCGCCTCCCGCTCCACCGGGCGCGCAGACGCCGGGGTAGAGGCTCATGTGGCAGTCCTGGCAGCTCGGTGCCGGCCTTCCGGCGCGCTCCTCGGCGTCGGCCCACGCGCGCCACTCGGAGTACGCGTTGCGCAGTCGCTTGAAGTGCTCGCCCCGCGCGGCGCCCCGCACGTCGGTCCCGAAGAGGCGCACGTCGTGGCACGCTCCGCAGAAGGCGCTCGACCGCAGGTAGCGGTCGGTCGATGCCGGCGGCTCCGGGTGGACGCGCGCCCCGTCGCGCGCGCCCCCGAGGAGCAGGAGCGGCTCCGGCGAGTAGCCCGAGTTGGCGATGCCCGTCAGCCCGGTGTCGTCCTCCGGCCGCGCGAGGAAGAGGGCGCCGGTCACCACCGACGTCCAGGTCGCGTTGCCCTCGTACCCGCGCGGTCGCGACGCGTGCGACGCGACGGGGCCAATCGTGGCGTGGCACGCCGCGCACGAGATGCCCTCGAGGGACGCCGGCGGGAGCAGGTCGCGCAGCGGCTCGCGCGCGGCACCGTCGCGCAGTGCGCTCCAGGGGGGCATCGATGCGCTCAGGTTCTCTCCCGGCGCGTGGCAGTTGACGCACCACTCCTGCCCGCC
Source organism: Polyangiaceae bacterium (assembly GCA_036393165.1). Lineage (GTDB taxonomy): Bacteria > Myxococcota_A > Polyangia > Polyangiales > Polyangiaceae > Palsa-1150. Next base: position 3,051 of record DASVWO010000524.1, read on the forward strand.
CGCGCCGGTGACCGTCAGGCGGGTGCGCGCATCGACGCAGGCGTCCGCGCCGCGGGCCCTCAGCACCCCGGCGCCCGCGGGACACGTGGAATCGCGTCCGACCTGCTCCTCGACGAAGCTCTCGAGCGCGCCGACGAGCGGGCTCCGCACGGAGAAGGCCATCGCCGATGCACGCCACTGGGCGACCTCGCGCGCGTGGCAGGGCGCACAGTCCTCGGCACGCGTCCCCTCCAGCCGCGCCGCACCGACGCGCGGACGCGCCGCCGGATGCGCCGACGGGAGCGCGACCAGCATCGCGAGCGCGACCACGGCGCCCACCACCGGAGGCGTCGCGGCGCGAAGGACGCGCACGGAGCCCGGATCGAGGCGCATGGCTCAGCGCCGCGGAGCGCTCGCTGCTTGCCCCGGTGCCGCAGGCTCCGCCGACGCCTCCGGCCCGTTCGTCCGCAGGCGCAGCACGTAAGCCGTCACGCCGGCGAGGATGGAGAGCACCAGGATGAGCATCACCGCGACGAGGTTCGACATGGTGCGCGGCTGCGCGGCGCGGGCGACGAGGTCCACCGTGTCCGCACGCTTGGGGGCCGGCGCCGGAGTCGACACCAGCGTGTTGCCCGGTGACGACGACGACGAGGAGGACGACCGCCGCGCCGATCGCGGCGCGAGCGCCGACGACGGCACGAACGGCGCGAGACTCGCGACGACCTCGGTGGCGCTCGCCGGCCGCGCGTCGGGCGACTTCTCGAGCATCCGGAAGAGGAGCTGCTCGATGCCGGCGGGCAGCGTGGCCCTCACCTCCTCGGGCAGCTCGGGTGCGGGCGCGGTGCACTGCATGTTCAGCAGCTCGCGGGCCGAGGGCGAACGGAACGGCGGGACCCCGGCGAGGCATTCGTAGAGCAGCAGTCCGAGCGCGTAGAGGTCGCTCCGGGCGTCGATCGTGCGCGCATCGATCTGCTCGGGGCTCATGTACTGCAGCGTGCCGACGCTCTGGGTGTTGGTCGCGTGCGCGGCCGCGAGCACCTTGGCGACGCCGAAGTCCATGACCTTCACGGCGCCGCCATGGGCGAGCATCACGTTCTCCGGCTTCAGATCCCGGTGCACGATGGGCGGCTCCTGCGCGTGGGCCGCCGCGAGTCCCTCGGCCACGGCGACGGCGATGCGCACGGCTTCCACCCAGGGGAGCCGTCCCTCCTCGACGAGCATCTGCCGCAGCGTGCGCCCCTCGAGGAACTCGAGCGCCATCACGAGCTGCCCGTCCACCTCGCAGGTCGCCAGGCTGCGCACCACGTTGGGGTGCTCGAGCTGCGCGAGGATCTGCATCTCGTTCATGAAGAGCCGCCGCCCCTCCTCGCTGCGCGTCAGCTCGGCACGGAGCACCTTGAGCGCCACCCGGCGCTTCGAAAGCCGCTCCTCCGCCTCGTAGACCTTCCCCATCCCACCTTCGCCGACCATCCGCCGGACGACGTATTCGCCGATGCGTTCCATGAGAGCCCTCTCCGCTCGTACGAACGAGAGCAGCCCAGGATCTCTTTCACTCGACGACGGGGGCGCCCCCCCGGACGGCGTCGGCGAGCATGTCCTGCATCCCGAAGGCGAGCCGGGCGGGCACGGCATCGGCCGCGAAGAGGCCGACCTCCACGATTTCCAGCGGATTGACCGGCTGCAGCGACGGGGGCTCCACCTCGCAGCGGACGACGACGGTGACGCCGTGGAAACGCGGGTCGCGGTCGGGCCGGGAGTAGATCCCGACGAGCTTCCCCACCGTGCAGGAGGCGATGCCGGCCTCTTCCCGCAGCTCGCGGGCAATCGAGTCACGAAGCGTCTCACCCCATTCCAGCGTCCCGCCCGGCAGGGCCCACTCCCCGGTGTCCGCGCGGCGCACGAGAACCCAGCGACCGTCGGGGGTTCGCGCAGCCGCAGCCACGCCGAGCACCGGGCGCCGCAGCACGTGACGCGCCACGTCTTTCACCAGCGTCCACGCTCCTCGGGGGATGCGCCACTCGGGCATGACGTGATAACTCGCATGGCTCATGAAGCTCGTCACCTTCCGCACCGACGCGCACGACCGGGGCGGCATCCTCGTCGGCGACGCCGTGATCGACCTGGCGCACGCCTTCTCCTGGTACGAGCACCAGCAGGGTCGGCGCTGCGACGCGCCGGGCGTGGCGGATCGCTACGGCAAGGGGGTGCTCGGCTTCGTCGAGAACGCCGCCGAGGCGCGTCCGGCTGCCGACGCCGTCGTCCAGGCGTGGCAGAAGCACGAGCTCCCGCCGGTCTTCGAGGGGCGCGTCCTCTCGCACGCGCTGCGCGACTTGACGCTGCGCGCGCCGATCCCCAAGCCTCCGTCGATGCGCGACGGCTACGCCTTCCGCCAGCACGTCGAGACGGCGCGCCGCAACCGCGGGCTCGAGATGATCCCCGAGTTCGACCAGTTCCCGGTCTTCTACTTCACCAACCACCAGGCTGTCGTCGGCCCGGGCGACGTGCACGTGCGCAAGGCGCACCTCGAACGGCTCGACTACGAGCTCGAGGCCGCCATCGTCGTCGGCAAGAAGGGCAAGGACCTGACGGTGCAGCAGGCCGACGAGGCCATCTTCGGCATGACCATCATGAACGACTGGTCCGCCCGCGCCCTGCAGATGGAGGAGATGAAGCTGAACCTCGGGCCGGCCAAGGGAAAGGACTTCGCGACCTCGCTCGGGCCCTGGCTCGTCACGATCGACGAGCTGGGGTCGCACGCGAAGAAGACCGATCGCGGCACGGTGTTCGACCTCGGGATGCGCGCGAGCGTGAACGGGCGCGAGCTCTCGCGCGGCAACGTGAAGGACATGAACTTCACCTTCGCGCAGATCCTCGAGCGCGCGAGCTACGGGGTGACCCTCCACCCGGGCGACGTCGTGGGCAGCGGCACGTGCGGCACCGGGTGCTTGCTCGAGCTCAATGGGTCGAAGATCACCGACAATCTGTGGCTCAAGGCGGGGGACAGCGTGGTCCTCGAGATCGACGGCCTGGGCCGGCTCGAGAACCGAGTGGTACTGGACGAGTGATGAATCCGTACCTCTGCTATGAGAGACGGCCATGCCGACGCTGAAGCACTTCACCGTCGTCCCTCGCCTACCCCCCGCCCTCGAGCGGCTCCGGGACATCGCCTACAACCTGTGGTGGTCGTGGGCGCCCGTCGCGCACGAGCTCTTCGTCCGCATCGATCCCGACCTCTGGGAGGAGGTGCACGGCAACCCCA